>CAZYOE010000134.1:0-625 GCA_964648725.1 uncultured Pseudobdellovibrionaceae bacterium
AAGGATGCCCCTGCCAACTGGAAGAGGCTTCGAATGCGGCAGAGCTTTCCATATTGAGTTCCAATACCATTAACTACACTTTGCGATAAAAAATTCGAACCCTTCTACTTATTTAAAAATCTATGTGCGATGTGTAACTTCGAGAATGAAAGAAATAGTTCTTTCTTAAGACGCCCTCAATGTGACATTTCCATGACATAAAAAGCTGTTCCGGGAATTGCTGTCTTCGCAGGAACTGAATTTCTATTTGAACACAGACAGTTCGCGCATCACTTGGGTTAATGTCTGGTGCTTTTCAAAACTTTCAATGAGGTCTTCCGCAGGAGTTCGGCGCTTTTGCAAACGCTCGTTCATTAAATTCAGAGAGTCTGGATTAAATCCCCACTCTTTTAAGACTGCCGGTGCGCGACTCAAGAGTTCTTCGGCTCTTTCTGCCACTTCAGGGGCCTCGAGACCATAGCGAGCCACTAAACCCAAATCATAGATTCGGGTGTGGGTACTGGCGCGTCCCTGCAAGCCCTCATCAAGTAAGAGCGTCAAAAATAACAAAAAGTAATTTTTAAAATCTTCAAGACGTGGAGACATTTCAAAGAACTTAAATTCCAGACGCATCCCTTCGTCGGGA
>CAZYOE010000134.1:635-12807 GCA_964648725.1 uncultured Pseudobdellovibrionaceae bacterium
TGAATCTCAATCGCAGGCGGTATCACACTACGACGATAAGTTCGGAATGACTTTCCTGTTTGGCCGCGAATCTTCCAGAGCTCCCCATTCAAAAATGGCGAACACACTGAAAGTGCGGTTAATGCTGGGCCGTAGTAGTTAATTTTCGCTTCGAGATCTGCGGTATCTAATTGTTCAGACATCGGGGCCGGCAAGCTCACATTGATATCCGGACCGTAAGTGGTCATCACCTCCATAGCCCATTGCCAGAAATCATGACGACGTTTATTTTGAGGGCCTCGGAATTTACTTTCGAGCGGATGGTGCGAAAGAGCCACAGGACGATACCCAAAATCGAGTAAGCCCTTTTGTAATCGAGTTTGTAAGTCGGCAAAGACCTGCAAACACTCCTCCATGGAGTTTGTAATGGGAGTGCGGATTTCTACCCCCTTCGGTTTCATATCGATCATTTCAAAGTTTTCATTGGGAACATGGTAGCCTTCAACGACAAATGGCATCAGTTTTTTATGAGGCGGCTCGAGATCCAAACCTTCCATGCTGGGGAGATTATCCAAGGGGATTTTTTCAAGAACTTCGTTGAGAACTGAGAACTGTAACTGCGGATGCCAAAGAGGTTCATAGGTTTTTGCATCCACCAATAAATATTCAGCCTCGATGCCGAATCTAAAGCCGGTCGTCGTTTTAGCTTGCGCCATGCTTTCTCCTTTTTCTGAGCCAAGAATCTACGAGAAGATAAACACCCGTCAATTCAAGGAAAAATAGTAGCATTCCCGTTGGAAAAAATACCAGCCACATGAACCAAGGGCCAAACAAGACTCCCTCATGAAGCTGCATTATCCAAAGTGAGCGCCTGGGGGCTGAGGATAAAACTTTGCCACTTTGACCGTCAATTTGAACTTCATAATAGTTCTTACTTTTAAAACTCCAGGTACCGAGAGCAGGCTTGTATTCAACCGATTTAATATCAGCCCATGATTCGATCTGTGATTCTTTTTTTACATTTTCAGAGGCGATAATCTTCTGAAAAGCCTCTGGCAGCCCCACTAGGGGACAGCCTTCACTCTCACTTTTTTGAGCGATAGGCTGAATCCATGGCACCACCCGACGAAGATGCAAAAGCATCCCAGCTGATAGTATGATTGCCGCCGGCAAAGCTGCAATCCAAGCAAATCGTCGATGCCATTCACGAACGGCTACTAGCATTACTTTGGCTGCTTTCTATCGAAACGAAGCTCAACATAGGGTTGGATTTTAAGCTCAATCAGTTCGAGATCCATTTCTGCAAAAGGAGCCAATTGAATGGCAAAACGCGAGAAATACCATTCTTCGTTGTCATCCACCAAACGCGGGGACGCCGATTCCAAGCTTTCCAGTGAACGAATCTCCGAGGCTCTTGGACTGATGGCCCAGGTATTAAATGCTCCCATAGAGGTCACGATTGCAACTACAACTAAATTAAGTGTGTTTAAGTCCTTCATATTCAATCACCCGCAATGTTTATGTTATTTAAGTGCTTTATCTTGTTTTACGAAATATAAATCAGCAGTCCCTTTTTTACTGAGGGTTGGTAAAAACGTTGAGCCACTAGCAGAGACTTCAAACTCAACTTCCAGAAACTTAAGTTCGAAATCACGGGATTCAGGAGGAGTTTTTGCAGATTGCTTTTTTTCATAGTCAGCAGCGGTTTTCACCACAAACTGAGAAATCTGCATCGCTTTCTTTAAACCTTTATGCCACTGGGATCGAGGCACATTTTTATTCGCACCTAGCACATTTGCCAGTGCTAAGGGTTCTAAGATCAATTGTGGATTCATAGTTGGTTTTTTAGGGAACTCCTTCCAGAAAAGATTCCCAAAGACTTCCGCTTCTCCTTCGGCAATACCTAAATCTCCTTCAATACCCAACCCAATTCCCAACTTGACGTTGCTAAGCCGGAAATATTCCTTTTCACTCATTAGCGGTCGCAAGATTTCGAAATCAGCACTCAAGCCATTCAGAAAACTGGCATTCTTTTGCGCCATCACACTGGCTGACTTCGCCCCTGTGGGCTTTTCGCGCAGCGACCACTCAAGTTTCACGCGAATCTGCCCCCCGACTTCGAGTCCTGGCTGCACCATACCTTCTGCCGTTAGCTTAATGAGTGTCTGAAATTTGTATGGCCGCCAAGAAGTCTCCGGCAAAGCCAATTCTAACTCGGTCACCCACTTTTTCAATTTATTGACTTCAACGATGAGGGCATGACGAATGCGTGACGGACTTTTTAGATTTTGAGTGTTTTTCAGCACATTCATTAATTCATCGACATGGCCTTGCAGCATTTGCTCGGACATATCAGTTGATAACTGAAGGTCACTTGCTATGAATTCTGAATCAATACTCAAAGTTTTGTTCTGCCCTTCGTTAGGGAAATGCTTTTTCTGCAAGCGAGCAACACTCTCCTTTGTTCTCGCCCAAACCATTTCTATAGCGGCTTCGCCACCAAGGCCCACAAGACCAATGGCACCCTCTGCTTCGATTCCTAATTCCATTCCCATTGATTGGAGGTACCAAGGTACTTTATCTTTTTTCGACTTATTGGGTTGCGGTAAACCAGCCACAAGGTCACCAGTCAAATTATACAAGCGAAAAAGTTCCTGGCCAAAATCCTCTTGCGAATTTTGCTGCAGCGGTTGAGACCATAGCGCCGAAGAAGCAACATCTGATTGAATCCAATCTCTTGGTACATCTGCCGTTGCGAGAGAACTCATTAAAATGACCGAAATAAAAGTGAACATATTTTGTTTAATCATAAACTACCTCAAAATGAAACTGGCAGGCGTGGGTTTTGGTAAAGGCTCATAGCGCAGATCAAAAGCACCTTCGGCTCCAAGCTCTAAAGCATTGCCTACTTCAAATTCCGCCTCAATCTTGAGCCCGACAATCACTCGCGACATTTTGAATTCTTTTGAAGTTTGTTTGAATTGGTCGATATTAGTTAAAGCTTTACGATGAAGACGAACCAGTGCCTTTCCAAAACTATAACGAAAAACTTTTTCTGAAATAGAATATGATCGCGTTTGGCCATCTTTGGTTAATCCAAAAATACGAATTTTCGGATCTAAAGCACGGCTGGTTTCGGCCTTTACTATACTAGCTCCCAAAAAGGTGGCTAGAGCAATTCCAACATAAAAATTCATGGTTCCCCCTAGGTTGTTAATTTACAACTGAGAACCACCCTATTAAAAGTCCTTAAAGATGGTCAAACACATTAATGATAATCATTTTCATTTGCAATCTAAATGAAAATGACTGTCATTTTTAATATTTTTCATGCCCCCCTCACCCTCGCAGGTTGAAGTTCATTTTACTTTGAAAACTCGCCCCCCCCGGACGATTAATTCAACCTTCCTAATTCCTATCCGTCGATCTTCTGAGATCCAAATTTTCATTAAAACGAAATATCTATATTTATGTTTTCTAGATAGATTCTGCTGAAAAAGAGCCAAATTCAAGGCGCCAAGCTTCAGATCGAACGAGGCGTAGTTCCCCTACGTTGAGTGAGAGATGAAGTGAATGCAACGCAGAAGTCCTACGACCACTTACTTTTGAAAGGACCGCATTATGAAATCAATTATTCAGACTCCAATTTTTTTTGTGTTCAAGCTTAGGGTTATCCCTGTCATTAACGCCTACTTCACTGATGGCTTATTCAGAGGAAGACTTCGGTGGCAGCCAAACTACTCCTGTCGTGAAAAAGATGGTTATCATTAGCGAACCACAAACTCTCAATATAAATCAATGTTCATCGGCGGTGACCATTGAAGCCCAGGACGGCAATTCACGGCCTCCTAAAGTTAAACGAACTACTCGTATCAATTTCTCGGGGTCGAACTCTACCCTGAAGTTCTTTAAAGACGCCCAGTGCACAAGGGCAATTAAAAACATCTATTTGCTAACCAAAAAAAGCTCTATTCAATTCTTTTTCAAAGGACTTGTGTCGGCGAGCATAAGCTCGTTATATCGACGCAAAACTTTACGGAAGATACGCAAATGCAAACCATAAGGAGTGGCAAACCCACTCCAACAAAAGTGCTTGGACGATTGATTCCCGATCCAATCATTGGCGTGACATTGGATGATGTTTCAAATCTGAGTGCCCAGGTCACTCAATTACAAAGGTTTGTAAAAACCCCGACGGTACGGATTGTTTTTGATGAAGGTGTTGACCCAGCTTACTACACACCTTCGGTCAATATATTAAACCCGAAAAATCCACCCACGGGCTCTAGTCCATTGGCATATGTTATGAGTAAAATCCTTGGGTAAAGAAAACGAACAAGGTGGAGAATATCACTAAGCCCATCAAGAAAGCTAACTGCTTGGATCCGCACTATCAATGCAGTTAGCTCTGAATCCCATTGATTAAACCTTTTTCGGATAATTCATAAATCAAATGGAAATGGCACTACCAGACTTGGCAACGATTCTTAGGACTCATTGCCTGTCCTTCCTTACAAATGAAGGCCTGACCGAACTCAGGCATATTTGCAACGACACCGTTCACGCGAAACCGAGCAGGTGAATGCGGGTCAACTTGAACAATATTTTTTTCGTACTCTGGAGTTGCTTTACCACACCAAGACTGTGCGTAAGCCACGAAGAACCTTTGATAGTCTTCGTTTTTAGGCTGTACAGGTGTCGCTCGCTGGTAAGCTTTAAGAGCAATTTTTAAACCACCAAGGTCAGCGATATTTTCACCAAGGGTCAACGCGCCTTTAACATGAACCCCATCTGCAACAGTATATTCGTCATACTGTTTTTCCAAACATTGAGCCTTTTCATTAAAGCGTGTTGTAGAGTTCTCACTCCACCAGTCTTTCAAATTACCATTTTCGTCAAACTGCCGACCTTCATCATCAAAACCATGAGTGATTTCATGTCCAATGGTGGCACCGGTAGCACCGTAATTGGAAGCCAAATCCGCACTGATATTGAACAATGGCTCCTGCAAAATACCTGCAGGAAATACAATTTCGTTGAGAAAAGCATTGTAATAAGCATTATTAGTCGACGCGGTCATTCCCCATTCTCCACGATCAACTGGTTTGCCAATTTTTGCAATAACCCTTTGGCTTTCAAAACGATGCCCAGCCATAACGTTTTCAAACCATGAATCCTTACTCACACAAAAAGCATCATAATTACGGCTTGGTTCAGGATAACCCACTTTTTTCACCAAGGTATTAAGTTTTTTTACAGCGCCTTCCATGGTGTGCTGATCCATCCACTCTAACTGACCGAACATCTTACGAACTTCTTCTTGAATTTGATCCATCATCGAAGAAGCCAATTTTTTTGCATCGGCACCAAATGCCACCTCTACAAAGGCTTCTCCCAAAGCTTCTCCAAGAAATGTATCTATAGATGAAACACATTCTTTCCAGCGAGGACGTGGCTCTTTTTGACCGTTTAAAAAGTTTCCATAGAAATTAAAACTTTCAGCGATCATGGCATGACTGGAATGTTCCGCCACAGAATGCATCGCATACCACTTTAAGTAGTTTACAATTTCCTTGGGTGAACGCTTTTCGAGTTGCTGTCCAAAAGC
This sequence comes from uncultured Pseudobdellovibrionaceae bacterium, assembly GCA_964648725.1. Taxonomy (GTDB): domain Bacteria; phylum Bdellovibrionota; class Bdellovibrionia; order Bdellovibrionales; family Bdellovibrionaceae; genus CAUJGP01. Next base: position 6,223 of record CAZYOE010000134.1, read on the forward strand.
TTCAAAATAAGCTGGAACCAAGACATTCAGGGCAACATCACTTTTAATACCGAGCTGAGCAAAATAACTCGCCCACTTAAACTGTGGCGCCAATGCCTGAAGGTCCCGGATGGACATTTTATGATAAATTGCTTTAGGGTCGCGGTGTTCAATCGGTGACAATGCGGCCTTTGCCAAAGTTAATTCCAGATCAAAAACTGCTTGCGAGAATGCCTTTCCAGCCTGAGCCGTATAACCCGCAATCTTAAACATCTTACCAATGTGAGCAACATATTTGGCGCGAGTTTTTTTCATTTCAGCATTATCATCCAAATAGTATCCTCTTTCAGGAAGTCCCATGCCACCTTGATCGAGTTGAGGAATCACTTGGCGAGCATCTCCCGGGTCTTGATCGACATAAAAATTAAAGAAGGCCGGAATACCCATCTTATGAAATTCCGCAACCATTGATGCCAATGCTTCGCCTCGATTTGCTTCGTTGTCTGCCTTCAGAGCCTCAATTCGTACCAGCAAGTTTTTAACTCCTACTTGCCCAGCATGATTTGAACTTTTCTCATCCATACACGATTGATAATACGCGCCCATTTTTGCCGCATACTTTTGGTGAGGAACATACTGACCTTTTTTGTATTTTTCCAAAATGTCTTTTAAAAGTTTTTCGGTACTAATATCAATCTCTGAAAATCGATAAAGCTTAGATCGGTCGGCGGGTATCTCCGTTTTTTTAAGCCATTGTCCGCACGAATACTGAAAAAAGTCCTCGCAGGGGGAGACACTAGTATCTATCAATGCCGGATCAACCACTTTTGACGGACCGGCGGAATATCCAGAAACACTGGCAAGAAACACAACCATAAAACTAAATTCTCGAAGCGAACTCAACATAAACACTCCTCGCTATAAGGTGGGACCCTTAATCTAGATTCAGCCGCAAAAGGCCTAACTACAGGCAGCTAGCTTCAAATCGAATGGGCTTAGTAAGGCGGGCTTTCCCCTCTGTGAAGGGGTGCCCACGTCAAGTGACCGATGAAGCGAAGCCAACGCAGAAGTTGGTCTTTTTCAGCAGAAACTAATTAACTGCATTCCCAACAAAAGGTAAACCTCTAAATAATAAAAAAAGGGGGGCTTCAAAAATAATTCGAAATCAAGAAATGTTTCCGTAGTTACAATTTTGTGAGGTCATAAAGTTTAATCAATTTTCGTCCCCTTCATGTACTTTTGGAAATTCTCCAGTGTTTGATTTCGTTAAATATTGAATATGAACTCTAGCTAGATTCTGCTGAAAAAGAGCCAAATTCAAGGCGCCAAGCTTCAGATCGAACGAGGCGTAGTTCCCCTACGTTGAGTGAGAGATGAAGTGAAGGCAACGCAGAAGTTGGACTTTTTCAGCAGAATCTAGCTAAATTAAGTCCCCGAGCTGCACATTGTTTAAGGCTCAAAAGATCTTTATAGGCTTGATAAGGTTCTGTGGCTTTTAAATAGACTTCAACTTTTGAAATTGTGCATCTTGGGTCCTGCTCCATTTGCTGAACCCTTTGCCGATTGCATTTAACTTCGGCTACCAAATAGGCCTGACTTGCGAAAAGATCTTGGCGCTGGGCCAACTCTACTTCTAAACTGAAATGGTTAAGATTTTGGGTAATAACTTAGGGCTGTTCGGTAAGCTTTTTGATGATTTTCATTAGTTTTATTTATGGCAAGGCACTCCGACGATGCTCTAGCCTGAGGCGCTAAAGCTAGGTCAATTTTGCACCTAATTCCTGGACCTAAGATGGGTTTGCCGGTTAATCAATCCTAGCTAAAACCCTCATCAACTGACCTTGCTAAATTGTACGTTAACTAACATTTTAAAGAGAGGCCCTTATATGTCACAAGTAAAGTTTCCCTTAGCTATTTTTGTGTTCATTTCACTAACCTTGGCTCACCCCGTCCAAGCAGCTTCTCCATCAACCTGCCCTGACTCCTTTCCGGCCTTCTGGTATGAGTTCCGAAAAGCCATAGAAAAAGATCGCATGAAAGATATAAAGTTCCTTAGTCAGTTTCCCGTCAAATTAGCTAGTGCCGATGAAAAGCAGACGAAAGATCTCGGGCCCAAAGAGTTTCAAAATTTGTTTTATAAGATCCTTGGTGAAAAATGCGATATTATGGATAACAAAAATCAGCGTCAGTGGATTCTTAAATACAAAGAACTTCCTGCCAAATCAGCGTTCTTCACTTGTACCAAAAAATGGACGCAATTTTGTAATTTTGAGTTTTCCCTTAACGGTAATAATTGGCGACTCACTAAAATTAGTACCACCAACAAAGAATTGTTTAAATAGAACAACTTTAATGAATATGAAATTTTAAATCCTGGTAAACGCTTAAAACTAAGCCGAACGCTTTTTGCCTGATGTTTTGCTCCAGTTCAAAAATCGGTTTCGACGAGTTGAAATCATTTTGGCACAAACACCCGCGAGACCATTCACCACATTTTGGTCAATACTCAAAAGAAAGTTCTCTGGCGTCATCTGACCACTAAAGTAGGACTTAGCCAACTCGAGATATTCGAGCATCTTCGCTTGCCCAACACTCTTATAAACAAAAGCCGCAAGCGGGGTTTTACGAAAGTCTAAGATTGATAAAACATCGGCCTCAAACTCGAGAAGTGCCAAAACTTTTTCGTCGATATCTTTGGCCACCTTGACCGGAATTTTATTGATCAAATCATTGAATTCGTACTTAGGCTCCACATTCCCACGGGAATTATTTCCCATTAACATCACCACCGGGGCATCGCCACCCGTGACCATGCAGAGAGCTTCCAAGATACAGCTTGCAAGTAAACGCCCCGATAAATAGTGTTTAGCCAAAGTTACATTGTGTACTGCCTGGTTTTGCATTCGCTCGAACTCTGCTTTGGGTGGCTCATTACGATAACGATGAAAAATGACTGATACGTCCACTCGATTAAAAAAGACTTCCATCTTTTGAAGTGCAGAGCGATAACTCTTAATCGTATAAACCTTATTCCCAATCAGTTGTGGATTGTTTTCCGGCAAGAGCTTCCAAGTATTGTCTAAAAATACTGCCGAATCTTCGTAAGCAAAGTTACCTACATCCAAATTGGCAAAACGAAGGGCATTTCTGACGATTTCGATGACTTCATTTTCACTAAAATCCAAACTTCGAGTGCGATTTATTTTATGCAATCGGTCTTCGAGATTGGCAAAACAGGAATTACCATTCTCATCTTCCTTTCGAAACGGCTGAGTCGCCTCTAAACAGGCAATCACTCCAATAAATGCCTTCATAGGCAAAATTGGAAAAAATAATTTTGCAAAAATAACCGCACTCAAAAATTCATTGAGTCCTGTGTAAGGAGTTAAAAGCTGACCATAGTTAAACCCGAAGACATTCGTCAAAATGGGCAAAATTGGATCTTGAGGAGGTCCTCGGCGACGAATAAAAACTTGTTCAAGCTCGATAACGATATAAGGTTTTAACAGCTCTTCAATTCGATGAGTGAAGGAACCATCCACGTTATAGTACACCAGATCATGAAATAAGGCCGATAGAACCAACACTGGATCACCTTTTGGATCCACTACCTGAAAGATATGATCCGTTGTGTGAAATTTACGATGGGGACCAGACATAGATTCATGGATAAGGATTGCGGTTGATTCAATAAAATCTTGTGAACTGCTGGCTTTTAAGTCCAACAGAGCTTTTTCGATGTAGTTCACAAGTTTCTGAATCGTTGTTCCTACCAAGTTTCAGCCTTTCGGTTTTACAGCAGTCTCTTCGGTATAAACTGCCCCAACCCTAAAGGATCCTTGGTGTTTTGTTGCAAATCTGATCTAACAGCCAGTTACTTTACAAAGAATCACCTTGAAAAAACTGACTAAAGGCCTGGCTTATCACTTTAAAGGTCTGGATATTTTTGTGCTCGACCCTATAAACCAAAGCAAGTTCATCGAAAAATTTCGGAGCCTGAGGCGATAAGTGCCGAAGTTGATTCTTACCCAGCGTGCTGGCCACCCTTCCCGGTAAAATACCTATGCCCGCTCCACTTGCTGTTAGATGAGCGATGACTTCGAGGCTCGAAGAGTTGATGATGCGACGAAATTGATAGCCTTGTTTTTTTATTTTTCGAATCAATTCTTGAGTCTGCAATAAATTTGGATCACAAATCAAAACGGCATTATCACTCTTCGGAGTTTGTAATTCAGTAGGATGATGACTCACCCAAAAGGTCATTTCATCTCGACTTAACTTTTTAATCATCAAGTCTGGATGAGAAGGCGGATTAATGACTAAAGCCAAATCGAGCTCCATACTCACTACGGCTTCAAAAACCTGTCGCGATAAATGATGGACCAGCTGCAATTCTAATTGAAGATGATCCTTCAATAGATTCGCCAAAACCTGAGGAAGGGCATATACCCCCACAGAGGGATGACACCCAAATTTATAATATCCCTGCACCTCGTTCATTGATGCCAGGGCCAGTCCTCGCACCTTTTCCCATTGAGCTAAAACTGAATCCGCCTGCAGTGCCACGCGCTTTCCCGCTGGCGTCAGCGTAACGCCCTTCTTGCTTCGAAAGAGCAGTGGTACACCTACCTCGTACTCCAAACGACGCAAGGCCTGTGTGAGCGATGGTTGAGTGATTCCAAGGCGCTCCGCAGCTCGTGAAATATTGAGGGTCTTAGCGACTTCGGCAAAATAGGTCATATCGGTTGCTGATGGTAACATAACGAGCTTTTAACATAGCTTTTGAACCTTTCAAAGGCTTGAAAAACCATTGAAGGAGACTCCATAGTTTCACTGGGGCGGAGCATCCTCTCTGAAAATACTCGTTATCAGAGCAAAAGTGATTTACTATGGAATGGCCTATTCTAGATAGCGAGGACCTCTGATTATGATTACAACTTGGATTTTACCTGTTACGTTTGGCATTCTCATTGGTGGTGTGCTTGCTTGGCTCCTTTCGAACTATCTTGGAACCCTTGAAAAGAAGCGAGCTCAGGCCGAAGCCAAAGAAATCCTTGATCGTGCTAAAGATGCCGCAGAACTCTTGGAAATGGACCAAAAAGAACTTCAATTGGAAATTGAAGAGGAACTTTGGACTAAAGCCGAGCCTGAACTTTTTAAGATGGAAGAACGGCTCGAAGAACTTGAAGAACTAGTGGAAGAGCGAAAAGAAAAAGTAGCCACTGAGGGCAAAGACCTTAAAAAGGCATTGGAGCCCAAACAAGCGGAGTATAACTCTGCTGAAAAAAAACTCCGCGAAAATGAAATCCGTGTAGAAAGCCTAAAAGTTGAAATGAACAAACAGCTGATTGGGTGGGTAGACAAATTGGCGCAAAAATTGAAGTCCTCTAGAGAACAGTTTATCAAGGAACTGGTTCAGGAAATGATCGCAGAGACTCAAGTTCGCTGCCAAAAAGATGCCGCAGAATACATTAATGAAGTCACAAGTACTGTCGAACAAAGAGCCAAAAGAATTTTAGCCATTGCCATTGATCGATTTGCTCGCCCCTATTGTGCCGAGCGAGGTCTTGGGTCGGTGGAGTATCCTGACAATCATGCTCGTCAACTTTTTTTGGATAAAGACAAAAAGAATATTGCCCTAATTCAAGAAATTTGTGGTTGCGATCTTATCATTGAGGACGACAGTGAAACGATTGGCGTTGCGGGATTTGATCCGGTTCGACGAGAATGGACACGACGTTCTTTGGAAAAGATCCTTAAAGAGCGCAGAGCGATTCATGCGGACCTTATTCGTCGCAAAACTGCTGATGCAAAAAGAGAATTGTTCCGTCAGATAAAACAAGATGGTGATAACATTTGCCGAGAACTTGGACTCCGTGAATTACATCCTGAGATTCGTCAAATGATGGGAAGCTTACGCTATCGGTACTCCTTTACGCAAAATCAACATTTTCATTGCGCCGAAGTGGGCTGGCTCTGTGGTCTTTTGGCTGGCGAGCTTAAACTCCCTATTAAGCTGGCTCGTCGAGCAGGAATGCTTCACGATATTGGTAAATCCATGGATCACGCCATGGAAGGCGGACACGCCGTGATTGGCGCAGACTTTATCAAAGAACGAAACGAATCAGCGGAAATTGTTCATGCGGTTCGTGCGCATCACTTTGATGAACAACCAAATTCAGATCTGGCCTTTATGGTGATTGCTGCCGATGCGATCAGTGGGGCTCGTCCTGGGGCCCGGCGCTCGGCTCTTGAATCTTACACTCAGAAGGTCACGGAACTCGAAACCATTGCCCGTAGCTTTCCGGGTGTGGACGATTGCTATGTACTCAGCGGAGGCCGCGAGGTCCGAGTTATTGCCGATGCAAAACATATTGATGACGTCAAGGCACTACTCCTCTCCAAGGAACTTGCAGCTCGCATTGAAGATGAAGTGAGCTATCCGGGACAAATCAAGGTCGTGGTCGTTCGCAACACTCTCATTCAAGAAACCACCCGCGTATAAAAAAACGGCGATGTTCGTAAACATCGCCGCCACCAATCAACACATTTTAGTTAGATTCTGCTGAAAAAGAGCCAAATTCAAGGCGCCAAGCTTCAGATCGA
>CAZYOE010000135.1:0-12773 GCA_964648725.1 uncultured Pseudobdellovibrionaceae bacterium
GCTTCATTTCGGGTAGATACACTAATTTTTAACCGGACTTTTTCAGCAGAATCTAGATAGGGGCTGTTCGGTAAATCGCTTGGGATACGAACACTAAGACATCTTTAGAGTGAATATTAATCCCCTCTCCCAGGATCGTACCATCCTTTGGAATTCTACAAATGGTTATCCAAAAGCCCATTGATGAAATACTGACGATGGGCCTTCCAGTTTGGTAATAGGGGGCTTGAACTGTGCGGCAACTCGCCGTCTGTTGGCAATAACAACTCCGTCCCTTTTTTCACTAAATATTCCTGACCATCCAAATACAAGGTAACTTGTCGAGTTCCTGTTTTGAACAAGGATCGAGTCAGTTTAGGCGCTGGTTTGTCGACGCTAAAAATTTCTTGAAGCGTTGGATACAGATCGATATGCTGAACGGGTTCTGCAAAATCAATTTTGCGGGCATTATCAGAGATCGTCGCACCCGGAAAATAAAGCAAAATCGGAACTCTAAAACTTCCGAGGGGAGTCTGGTAATCCTCAAGGTAGCTCTTTGATGTATGATCGGCCGTAAAGATAAATAAAGTTTCTTTAAACCATGGGGCCGATTGATATTTTGCAAAAAACTCCTTCAACATGAAGTCGGTATAGGCCACCGACTGCAAAATAGGTAATGGTCCGCGAGGCAGTACTTCCTGGTAGGCTGCTGGAACTTTAAACGGATGATGAGAACTCAAAGAAAAATACACCGTAAAAAATGCGGAGTTAATTTTTGTCAGCTGGTCTCCAAAAAAGTTAAGAAACGGACCATCCCAAATTCCCCAAGAACCATCATCGTCGGCGGGGTTTGGGTATTCATTTTTTCCAAAATAGTTGGCGAATCCCAGCCGGTGGGTGAATTCCTGAAAAAACATCGTACCGTTGGCTCCTCCATGAAAAAAAGCCGTCCATACTCCGCGTTCGCTGAGATCAATTCCCAGTCGAGAAATATCATTGGTTTGAAAGGCACTGGTAAGGAAGGGTTCATCGAGTAAAGAGGGGATTCCTGCCAGTAGCGACGGCAGTGATTCGATAGAGCGACGGCCGTTGGCAAAACTGTTTGCAAAATAAAGGGATTCTGGTTTGAGAGAATCTAAAAAGGGCGTGAAGGATTTTTTTGTGTTGCCGTCCAGTCCAGTGTATTCCAACCCGAACGATTCGAGAATAAACAACACAACATTTTTTGGCTTTCTGTCCCAAGGTAGAACGAGTTCGCCGGGCGTATTGGCATTGAGAAGAGGTTCAAGTTCGTCGCTGTTGGCAAAATAATTTAAACGAGTCAGACGCTTTTTCTGTAAGGAATGTATAGTGGTAAAACTACTATTTAAAGCCAATTGTGTGAGGCGGAGATCAGGACTGAGAGCGGTCGCGTGGGCCAACTCTAGAGGCTTTGGCTGAAACCCTCCTCTGGCTAAAATAATAAGAAGGATCAACGTGAGCAGCGAAGCAGGAACCCGACCCTTCCAGGATTTAAACAGTTTTGGGATGAATCGTTGGGAATCAAGGCGAACTCTGACTCTTGAAAGTGCAAAAATAAATAAAACCAGCAAAATAATATTGATGGTCAATAAATGCCAATAGGTTCCCCAGAGGGCAGTGAGCTTTCCTTGGCTTTCGCGGAGTAAATAAAAACTATCGGGAGTCATGCGGCGCCCGGCAAAGTGAATAAACTCAATATCGATAATATTAAAGATAAGAAAAGGAATATGAATTAATAAAAAAGCGGTCTTGAGCGTGAGTTCCTTCAATGGCAATGCAATGAATGGCCAAGGCAATAGCGCGCCAATCAGGACCAGGGAGGAAAGCCAAGTTAAACTGGATAAATCAAAACGTAGGCCATGGAGAAAAGCCAGAAGAAGATCTTGGGTGTTCACATTATGAAACCAGGTGGTCCAATTCCAAGTCATGAATTCCAAACGCAACAAAGAGTAAATTATGGTCGTTAAAAATAACCAGACGATAACTTGCAAGAGGATTCCCAATTCGGATGATGGGGACGATTGATGAGTTCTCGTTGTTTGCATTAAGTGCCATCCATGGATAAAAATTACGACTTGGGGGTAAAAGTAGAAGGGGTGCTCGAGGCACCCCTATTTTGAACGCTTATTTGCCTTCAAGGATGATAAATCCCATTCCGTTTTCACGTTGAATACGAAGGGTATTGGTTCCCTTTTGTAAGGCCTTTGTCGCTTCATTGACGTTGCGAACACGTTTGCGATTAACATCGAAAATCACATCGCCCGGTCGCAGCCCTGCATAAGCCGCAGGACTTCCAGAGATTACTTCTGTTACGACAGGTAGGCCTGTGAGTTCTTCTGAAATCTGCCATTCTTTAACGATGTAAGAGTCGACGGACGACATTTTAAAGCCTAAATTGAAAGGAGTGTCCTGACCTTTAACTTTTCGGTCTTTTGCTACTACGGCCTTTCTGGGTTCAGTGCGCTCAGTGACTGTGACATCAAGAACTTTTTCTTTGTTTTCTCGCAAGACCTTCATTTTTGCAGGCTGGCCAATAATAGCCCCAGCCACCGCATTCATAAACTCAACAACAGTGGTGATTTTTTTGCCATTAAATTCTAAGATGACGTCGTAGGTTTCAACACCACCTTTGTCTGCAGGGCTGCCTGGCATGACTTGAGTGATGATAACACCCGCATCTTTTTTAATTCCCAAATGTGCTGAGGCGCGAGGATTGAGCTCATCGAGCCCCACGCCAATATAACCCTGGCGAACATGACCATTGGTTTCAAGGTCTTTGATCACGTTTTTCACATCATCAATGGGAATCGCAAAGCCAATGCCTTGCGCTCTGGCATCAATCGCCGAGTTAACTCCAATCACTAAACCCTTTGAGTTTACGAGTGGTCCCCCTGAATTTCCGGGGTTAATACTGGCATCCGTCTGCAAAAAAGGAAAACGATTGAGTTCGCCGATCTCTCGCCCTTTGGCCGAGATAATTCCCTTGGTCATGGTGTGGCCGTGACCATAAGGATTACCGAACGCAGCCACCCATTCTCCCACTTCAACATCAGCGGAGTTGCCAAGCGGAGCGACGGGGAATTTTTGTTTCGCAGTAATTTTGATAAGTGCGATATCGGTGCGTTGGTCACGACCGACCACTTCTGCCTTAAATTCTTTTTCGGAGCCTTCGGTGAGTTGGACTTGAATGACATCGGCCCCCTCAATCACGTGGTTGTTGGTGATAATGAGTCCGTCCTCACGAATAATAAAACCCGTACCTAAAGCGGTCTGGGGTTGTGCTTTTGGCATTTGAAACTGCTGGCCATAGAACTGCTCCAGCAGCTCCAGCATCGGATCATTCATCATGCGACCTTTAGGGACCACGCTGGTCGAGATATTAACGACGGCTGGGTTGATAACTCTGGCCAGTTCAACAAAAAGATTTTCTGGCAGTGGGTTGCCTAACTTTAAAGTTGGCGCCTTGGTTTGTGCCTGGGTATACTGAATTGGCACCGTTAGTAGAGATACCAATAACAAGAATAAGAGTGAACGCATTAGCTTCTCCTTTTTACTGTTTATTCATTTGCACAAACTTCATGTGCAAGTCTTGAAGTAAATAATCGATCAGTTGTTGCTCGTCCTTGGAAAGATTATTCCGAGTTTTATCTTTTAAGACATCTAAGAGATCAATATTAAATTTAGCCATGGCACGATCGGGTTCGGCCTTTCCCGTGTTGGGATTAGGAGCCAGTCCTAAACTCATGGCTGCCGCCGATGCAATAGACGTGACTAGCACTGAAAAAGTTGCTTCATAATTTTGACTCATAGTACTCCCTTGTGGATTGCCACTATATTGGGAAGTATCCTACCAGAAATCTCAGTCTAAGCTCAATGGGGAGAATGAATTGGAAGGCGGCGCGCCTAGAATTTGGTTGTCCAAGGATTGACTCATGGGCAAAAAACTGCTGGGTGTTTGTGGGGTTGGTGTCTAAAGTGCCATGAATTTTCCATAGTGCAGTCGCTAAGTCTCTTGCATGTTCGATGTTTTGAAAGGCTTCCAAGTCCGCCTTTGCCTGCAGGGACTGGGGATAGGCAATTTTTAGATGGAGCCAGGCAATGATGGAGTGAATTCGCTGGGCCAGCTGCAAGTCCCGGAAAGGGAGTAGATTATCAATTAATTGCCCTAAGCTCATCCAACTGAGAGCCATTCGATTCAAAGTATAACGAAAAAAAGTTTGTCGGTGTTTAACGGTCGCAGCACCTAAAGCAATAAGACTCTTAAGCTCATTGGGGGTCAAAAGGTCAATGATTCCTTGAGAGATCAATAAATAGGGTTTACCCCAGTCCGAGGTAGATGCCATCAAGATGGGATGTTTATCTTGACAAAGATAAAGATCAGATCTTGGGCAACGCATTTTTGTTTGGTAATGGATGAGTGTTTCAATAAGGTCCCAAGGGTCGCGGCCTTCGATGATTTTAGCGTTGTACGTCTCCTGGGCATTTTTATGCTTGTGCAAAAGCATGGTGTAGTTCCATAGCAAGGACAACAGTAGACCGGCAAATAAACCCAAGCGTCCAAAGAGTAAATAGCAGACTGTCAACAGGAATAACGACGTCAATACGACGAGAAGCCAAGCGCGCATCGGAGGAAAAGTCATTGAGAGTCTCCTTTAAAGCTGACGAAATAATCAAATTGAGTTTAGGAAGGTCAATGTGAATACTGTATCGTTTTTGCAAAGCATTAAACAAGAATGAATTATTTTGATCTCTTGATTGGAACGCGTCCAAGGTTTGAAATAGGGACTATAGTTCTTGATTATACAACCCAAAGGAGGATCTGTGACAATGATCGATGGGAACAATGTGGATATAATGGCCCTGAATGCGGCGGTAAAACAGGAAAGCCAGTTTTTTGAAAAAATGCTCAGAGAAATTGGCAAAGTGGTTGTTGGTCAACAAGAGATGGTACAAGGAATCGTGATGGGCCTATTGACAGGTGGTCATGTGCTGCTTGAAGGGGTTCCCGGCCTTGCTAAAACTTTGACTATTTCAACGGTAGCAAAATCGATTTCATTGGATTTTCAACGCATCCAGTTCACTCCGGATCTCTTGCCGACAGATCTCATTGGAACCATGATCTTTAATCCTAAAAGTGGTGAGTTTGCTCCTCGTAAAGGGCCGATCTTTACGAATATCGTATTAGCGGATGAAATTAATCGAGCCCCTGCAAAGGTTCAAAGTGCTTTGCTAGAGGCAATGGCCGAAAAACAAGTCACTATCGGTGATACCTCTTATGTCCTCGAAAATCCTTTCTTGGTTTTAGCAACGCAGAATCCGCTGGAGCAAGAAGGCACATACCCACTGCCAGAGGCGCAGATGGACCGATTTATGTTTAAGATTAATGTTGAGTATCCAACGAAGTCGGAAGAGCTTGAGATTATCAATCGGATGTCTAAGAATGAAAAACCAACGGTTAATACCGTAATTACCAAAGAAGATTTGTTGAGAGCTGTACATCGTGTGGATCAGATTTTTGTCGATAGTAAGATTAAAAACTATATCGTTGAATTAGTGATGGCTTCTCGTGAGCCGGCGGAACATGGTTTGGGGGCCATTAAAGATCTCATTCAAGTGGGAGGAAGTCCACGTGCTAGCCTGAGTCTGATCCGTGCGGGTAAGGCCCATGCCTTCTTGCAAGGGCGAGGTTATGTGACTGTGGAAGATATAAAAGCCGTTGTTTATCATGTGCTTCGCCATCGCTTGATATTAACTTATGAAGCAGAGGCCGAGAACATGACCACTGATCATGTGATCGCAGAGATCCTCAAACAAGTGGAGCTTCAGTGAGTTTACCTCCAGAGATACTTAAAAAAGTAAAACTTCTGGAGATTTCTACACGCAAATTGGTGAATAATCTCTTTGCGGGTGAATATCACACCGCTTTTAAGGGGCAAGGGATGACGTTTGCGGATTTTCGTGAGTATGTGCCCGGCGACGACATTCGCCATATTTCTTGGCCGCTTACGGCGCGTACAGGAAAACCCTTTATTAAAAAATTTGATGAAGAGCGCGAGATGACATTGATGTTGCTCGTTGATGTGAGTGGCTCTACTGATTTCGGTAGCCGTGATCTCTTTAAAGGAGAAGTCATGGCCCATCTGGCCGCACTCCTAGCATTTAGTGCAGCTCGAAATAATGACCAAGTGGGTTTATTGTTATTTTCGGATCAAGTGGAGCATTTCGTACCTCCCAAAAAAGGGCACGGACACGTTCAGCGCTTGCTGCGGGATCTTTATTACCATGAACCGAAAAGTCGTGAAACCAAGTTGGAGCCGGCGCTTCGTTTTTTACAGGGCGTTTTAAAAAAACGAGCCGCGATATTTGTGATGAGTGATTTTTTTGACAACAGTTACGATGAGGCTCTGCGCATGTTGGGTAGAAAACATGATGTGGTGTCGGTGGTGGTTCGTGATCAGTTAGAGCAAGGGTTACCACCTCTGGGACTTATGGATCTTTGGGATAATGAAACCGGTGAAATCGTGACTGTTGATACCAGCTCCGCCGATTTACAGAAACAATGGCGTGAGTTGTGGAGCGAAAAAGAACTTGAGCGGGATAAGTTATTACGCCAATCGCAAGTCGATCGTATTGATGTTTGGGTGAATGGGGATTTTGTCGATCCGCTGATCAAATATTTTAAGAGTAGGCAACGGCGATGACGGAAGAACAGAAAGCTACGAATGATAAAATCATCTTGAATTGCCATGTCGAGGGTAGCGATCCCTCGACGGCAAAGCCACTCACCGTGGGTGATACATTTAAAGTGGAGTGCGCTACAGAGAGATTTGTTTTAAATCCTGCTAAATTAAAGTTTATCACCAAAAAGCCATATCAATTGCAAATTTTAAAAACAGAGATGCAACCAGATGGTCGTTTGCAGTTAATGGTAACCAGTTATCAAGTGGGAGATTTTAAAGAGGATGATTTAAATTTGTCTGATGGCATTGCCCAAGTGCCGGTTAAAGGCATTGAGTTTAAAGTAGAAAGTGTTATCGATAAACAGAATCCACCCAAAGGTCCCTATGGTCCATTTGGTGGGTATATGTTAACCATGCCTATGTTTTACCTCTGGTCTGTAATAGGACTCGTTGTACTTGTGGGCTTAGGAGTTACTTTTAAAGTTTTACGGCGCTGGCAACAGAAGCGACTTATTGATGGACTTAAAAAACACGATAGTCGTTTGGGACCGCAAACTCAACTTCATGTTCGATTTCGGCAGCTAGAACGCTCCCGCTTTTTAGAGGGAGGAGAAGTGCAAAAGCATCTGGCTGAAATCGATGATATTCTGCGTTTGTTTATTATTCGCCAATTTAAAATTCCAGCCTACGATTGGTCCGATCGATTGATTATCAAAGATTTTCAACATCGATTTGGTTTTCTGGGGAGTGATGCGTCTAAAGAACTAATGGTCCTGTTGCGCGAGACTCGCAAGACTAAAAGTTCAGCCGTGGCTCAGTCCAAAGATGTAGAGCAATTGACTCGAAAAATAAAAAGATGGGCAGATCAAGTGGATCGCATGACTGGCTCTCATTCTCGTCATCGAGGTGCTTCATTATGACATGGCATAATCCAGAAGCATTTTTGCTTTTTATCCCATTGGTGGCTTTGGCAATACGTGCGTGGTTGCAACGGAAAAAGCGGGCAGCAGTTCGTTTTTCCAGTGTTCAGCTCATTCCAAAACAAAAAACGTGGCGCGTGCATTTGGCGCCCGTACCTACGGTTTTACAGTATTTGGCGGTGGCCTCCTTTATTGTTGCTTTAGCGCGCCCTCAACGCAGTGATGAGTTGACCAAGAGAAATGTGGAAGGCATCGATATTGTTATTACCCTGGATATCTCCGATAGTATGTTGATTGAAGATATGCCGCCGTTGAATCGATTGGAATGCGCCAAGGAAACCATCAAAGAGTTTGTGCAGGGACGAAGTTCTGATCGCATCGGCTTAGTCTTATTTATGGGGGAGTCCTTCACTAAAATTCCACTCACATTAGATTACGATATGCTACTGGGCGAACTCAAAGAGATTGAGCCCTCGCGAACTATAAAAATGGGAACAGCTATTGGGGTGGCTTTGGCCAATTCAGTCGCGCGCTTGAAGGATTCCAAAGCGAAGTCGCGCATTATTGTTTTTCTCACTGATGGCGAAAATAATAGTGGAACTATTGATCCAGAGACTGCTCTTGATATTGCAAAGGCGGAAGGTCTAAAGATTTATACCGTGGGTATTGGAAAAGATGGCGAAACTCGGCTGCCAATCTATACGATGGATCCCTTTGGCCGCAAGATCAAAAGCTATCAGCCCTTTCACAGTACGGTGAATGAGGATCTTTTGAAAAAGATGGCGGAAGACACCGGTGGAAAGTACTGGCGAGCAACATCTTACAGTGGCATGAAAGAAATCTTTCGCGAGATAGATCGTTTGGAGAGAACGACCATCGAAGTTAATAAATTTACTCGCTATACGGAGCTCTATCAAGGCTGGCTTGAGATGGCGCTTTGGATTTTACTCTTGGGATTAGTGATTCGATATATTGGTTTGCGGAGGTTCCCATGACAAGTTGGCGTTGGGCCGATGCACACCTTTTAGCATGGCTGCTGTTGGTGCCTGTGGTGGCTGGGACCATCATTTATCTAGGGCGACAGAAAATGAAGGTTTTGCAGAAAACCATCGGCGAAAAAGTTTTACCTTTTTTGCTTGGTGGCATTTCTCTCAAACGACACAAAATAAAAATTGTTTTGTTGACGACTGCGCTGGTACCCCTGATCTTGGCACTGGGCCGACCTCAATTTGGCGAAACCAAGGAAAACATAAAGAGTTTAGGTGTTGAGTTGATGATACTCTTTGATGTTTCTCAAAGTATGCTGGCGGAAGATATGAGCCCCAGTCGTATCGAGTTTGCCAAGCATGAGGTCATGCGGTTTTTGGATAAAGTACCGGGGAGTAAAGTGGGCCTGGTGGCCTTTGCCGGATCTGCGGCCCTGATTTCTCCGATTACCACTGACAGCTCAGCGATGAAAATGTTTATTGAGTCACTCACGACGGAAGCAATAAGTACCCAAGGCACTGAATTTAAAATGGCCATTGAGCAAGCTGAAGGTGCCTTTAATCGTGGCGGGCAAACAGACGATGCGTCGGCGAAAGTCACCCGTGTGATTTTGGTAGTTTCAGACGGCGAAGATCAGGAACCAGGTGCTATCGAAGCGGCCGAAAAGTTAACCGATAAAGGGGTGCGTATTTTTGCTGTGGCCATTGGAACTGAAAAGGGTGGTCCAATTCCTTTGCGAGATCCTAATGGTTTTTTGCGCGGCTATAAGAAAAATGCATCAGGACAAGTGATCACCACGACCAGTCGGGGAGATGTTTTAAAATCCCTCGCCCAAGCTGGAAAGGGAAGCTTTTATACCGCAACCTTTGGGGGCAATTATATTAATAATCTTGTGGAAGATATTAATAAACTGGAGAAAACGGAATTTGATACACAAACTCTGGTGAATTATCAGGAGCGTTTTCAGGTGTTTTTACTCGTAGGGATTATTTTGTTAATGATCGAATTGTTTATGACTCTCCGTCGCGCCCAAGCGGGTGAGTGGCGTGGACGTTTTCAGCCGGAGTCGCGATGAAAAAAATAAGATTTTTACGCAGGCCGGAGTTAATAGTTTGGGGTTCTTTGATGTGCGGAAATTTGGCTTTGGCTCAAACAACGTTTTGGCCTCAAACGTTTTGGCATTCTTTGATGACAAAGATGTCGTTACAAAAACAGAAATATGATCAGGCTTTTTCTCATTCGGTAAAAGCTCTCGAGAATGATCCGATGAAACCCGAGTTACACATCAATTTGGGAAATTCTTTGGAAGGTTTAGGAGCGATCAATAAGGCGAAGGAAGCCTATGGTGTGGCTGAAAAGGTGACCTCGGATACTGCCATTCACTTTCAAGCGCGTTTTAATCAGGCCCAGGCCCTGGCCAAAGAGAAAAAAATTGATGAGGCCTTGGCGCTCTACCAGAAGGCCCTTGAGATCGATCCTAATTCCAGAGAAGCGAAAACTAATATCGAACTATTAATGTCTTCCGGTGGTGGAAAGGGAGACAAGGGTGATGAAGAAAATAAAGATCAACAAGAAGGGGATGGTGAGGGCAAACAGCCTAAGGAACCGAAAAAGTTTGCTGAAAATCCGCAGCAACAGAAAAAACAACCCCAAAATTTGAGTCAAAGTGATGTCAAAAAAATCTTGGATGAATTGAAACAGCAAGAACAACGAATTCGTGGTGACTACTACAAGCAAGGACAGCGAGACCAGAAACAGAAGTCCGATGATGGTCCGCGAGAAAAGGATTGGTGATGCTCAGTCGAAGGTTATTAGTTGTTATAAATGCTGGTGTGTTTGTGTGCCTTCAAGGTCTCGCAGCGACTCCTCCGCAAATCACCGCGACGCTTTCTGCACCGAAGGTTCGGCCGGGAGAAAGCGTTGAATTAAGCGTCAGTGTCAAAACGGAAGATGACGTCGATGTGGAACAACCGCAGTGGTCAATTCCTCCAGGAATTGTGAATCGAGGGGTGCAAACGCGGACCGCCATCGAGAGTCATTTGATTCCCGGCCCACAAGGAATGCAGTTTGATAAAAAGAGATCAGTAGATTTTGTTTATGAGTTGCAGGTTTCGAAAGAAGGCTTTTTTAAATTGGGTCCTTTTTCAATAAAAGTGGAGGACAGTACTTATTCGCTAGGCCCAGTTCAACTAGAGGTCACCGCTAAGGCGCCAGCCCCTCAGAGACAGCGAGGAGGAGGGCTTGGGGGCATGCTGCCGCCTGGTTTCGACGATGAGGACAGTATATTTGGGCAACTTTTGCGGCGGCAGCATCAACAGCAGCAGCAAGAAAATATTCCGCAACGTACTTTCCCTATCAATGAAAAAGAAGCTTTTTTCATTATCGTTGAAACTGACAAGCGCGAAGCTTATGAGGGCGAGCAGGTTTTTGCCAGTTGGTATATTTATACCCGAGGCAATATTCATCAGTTTGATCGCTTAAAGTTTCCCGCGTTGAAAGGATTTTGGAAAGAAGATGTGGAGCCGGCACCAAATCTGAATTTTGAAAAGGAAATGGTGAATGGCATACTATTTCATAGAGCACTCTTGGCCTCCTATGCGCTCTTTCCCATCAAAGCAGGACAGGCCATCATTGATGAGTATAAGATTCGGGCCCTCGTGAGTTTGCCAGCCAGTGGATTTGGGGGTTTTGGTTTTGGTCAGCCCTATTCATATACGCGCACGAGTGAGCCTTTAAAGATTACTATTAAACCACTCCCCACCGAGGGGCGCCCAGATAGTTTTGCGGGTGCGGTGGGTAACTTTAAAGTCGAAGCCCACATGGACAATCAAAATTTTGTACAGGGTCAGCCTTTTACGTTAAAGATTAGATTTGATGGTGATGGTAATGCAAAGCTCATTGAGCTGCCAAAGTTACAGTGGCCAGAGGCCTTTGAAATTTATGATACTAAAGCTGAGTCTCGTTTTTTTCAGAGCGGAAAGAGTTTCAAAGAGTTTACTCTCTTGGTGATTCCGAAGCAATCTGGTGTTTTGCGAGTGCCACCCTTGGAGTTTAGTTACTTTGATCCCGTCACCGCTACCTATAAGACCACACAAACTCAAGAGATTGCACTTCAAGTGGCCCCAGGGACTATGCAAAGTGCTGATTCTGAACGAATGAAGCTACCAACATCAGCAACTTCTGAAGAAGTGCAAAAACTTCCGGAGCCTGCCAAGGAGAGCTCTTTAAAAAGCTGGCACTGGCTGTCGGGCTTGCCAATGTTATTTGTTTGGACGGGACTTTATGTTGGGCTTTTTGTGACTTTTATTTTTGCTCATTGGTTGTGGTTAAAACGGCTCTATCGGCGCAAAAATCTAATGGAAGAATTGAATGAGCGTCGCGAACGCTGGGAGAAAGCCCTCAAGGCAGCACAGCCGGTAGTTGCCGCTACCGAAGTTGTTAATGCCATTTATTTTTTATTGAGTCGCTTGGTCGATGAAGGTGGTTTTACAAAAGATTTGGCGTACCTTTTAGATCAGCTTCCACCATCTATTCGAGGGGAAGTTTCGGAATCGTTGCGCCGAGAATTGGAAGTGATGCAGACGGTGGCTTTTGCTCCCGCAGAGGCCTGGAAAGGCATTTCGAGTGAAGATGAATTTCGTAAGCATTCGGAAAAAACCTATCAGATCTTAGAGCAGACGGTTCGTTTATCCGAAGAAGGGGCCGTGGTCTAAGTGGGGCTAAGTCTGCTGCGATGGTTAGAAATTATTGTTGGGGTTTATTATTTGATTTTTGGATTTGATGGATTTGTGAAAAAAATTCCACTGCCGGCCCCTTCAGAGAAAGGACTAAAGTTTTTAGTCGCCATTGATGAGGCTAAATACATTTTGTTAACAGTGAAGCTCATTGAAATTACTGTCGGGCTGGCGTGGCTTATTGGTTTTGGGAGCGGACTGGCTTGGATTTTATTGACGCCAATTTGGTTTAATATTCTAGCCTACCATTTATATCTGAATAAAAAAGAAGCAGTCTTGCCAGTTTGGTTAATTTTAACTCACTTGGGATTGGCTTATAAGAATTGGGATTATCTTTCTCACGTCTTTAGATTGGCATTCTCACTCTGAGAGCAAGTAGACTCTAAACAAACGACGATTAGTTAGGGGCTGTTCGGTAAATCGCTTTTTGATGATTTTTCATTAGTTTTATT
>CAZYOE010000136.1:0-12514 GCA_964648725.1 uncultured Pseudobdellovibrionaceae bacterium
CAAGATACATCAAGCCCAATTATCAATAGGTTACACTTTTTTGATGGAGACCCTCAGGCAAATAACCTCAGTTTACATCTGTACAACAATTAACCACCTTATTCACTTTATCACCCTTTTATATGCAACCTAGAGCCTAAAAATGGGTACAAAGATTGAAATACCGTCAAATAAGAGCTGTTGACATGCTCAGCGCATCGCATAGCTCATTGAAATAAGCAGCAAATTTAACCTATTATCCATCATCTTTAGGAGGATAAATGAACATCTCGAAAAACTCTCCGCTCAGAAATGCACGGGGCATGACCTTAGTTGAAATCTTAATCGTCTTGGCGATTGTTGGTTCTTTACTGGCTGTTATTGGCGGAAACGTCATGGGACAGTTTCAAAAATCTAAAGTTAAAGAGACCGGCATCAAAATGAGCCAGATTGCTCAAGCTTTAAATATGTATTACTCTGATTGCGGAAAGATGCCTCAAGCGTTGAAGGCTTTGATTGAAAGCCCCGGTGATGATGAGTGCGCTGACTGGGGACCAGAAGCATACCTTAAAAAGGACCTTCTTCAAGATGCTTGGAAACATGATTTTGTTTATGATGCTGATGGAAGTAACTTCACCTTGAAGAGTCTTGGTAAAGATGGCCGTGAAGGCGGTTCCAAATACGACAAAGACCTTTCTTTTGATGAAAAAGAAACTAGCGACAAATAGACCTATCTAATAAATTAAAATTACCATTGGGGAGACGTTAGCTTAAAAGCAACTCCCCAATGAAGACTTCAGTTGTTTCTTACCCCCCAACTTATCAATTTTAAATCTAACGACCTGCGCATTTGACGAACTCTGTGGGTCCTTCTACAATACCTTCATGATCGTAAAAAATGAACGTGCCTTTACTCTCATCGAAATTCTTGTAGTCCTTGCGATCATCGGGAGTATCGCAGTCATCGGAGTCCGACGCCTCAAGCAGACGGAAAACCTCAAAACCACCATTCGTCGTTTATCCACGGTCTTAAAGAAAACCAGGGCTTTTGCCAAACTGTACCATAAAACCTATCGGCTTGTGATTAAAATGGACCCCAAATCTCTCCACAGTTACTGGGTTGAAAGTTCTACGGCCATGCACCTTATTGATCCAAAGGCCGATGATAAATATAAATTGTCTATGGATAAGGAAAAAGAAAAAGAAAAGGAACAAGACGGATTTAAACCAGCCACGGATATCATTGCCAGTCCCAAACAGATCCCTGGGGAATGGTCTTTTGGCCGAGTCGAATCCACCGGGCATCCTGATAGCCAGGAAAGTGAGTCTGCCTATGTTTACTTTTTCCCTGAAGGAGTTTCAGAGGAAGCTGTTATTCAAATTACCAATAAGGCGAAAACCACCTGGACCATCCATTTAAATCCCTTGCTCAGTAATCCTGAGATTTATCAAGAGGCCAAAACTCTAAAGGATTTTACCAAATGAAACCCTTAATGAGATTAAATAAACACCGTGGATTTTCCTTACTTGAAGCTTTAGTAGCAATGACAATTCTCTCTGGAGCATTGATTTTGCTTTCCAATGCCTGGGGCGGCGCCTTTCGCTCAATTCGCAAAGGAAAGCAACAGCACGAAGTGGCTCTCCTCTTAGAGCGGAAGCTGACCGAACTTGATCTTGAATTCAGAGGCAAACCTTTATCAGAAATTCCCGAAGAGCGCGAAGAAGAATTCGGAAAAGAGTTTCCAGACGCAAAATGGAAAATGAAATCCAAGCAATTTGAGTTCCCCGATATCTCCGCACTCCTCAAATCCGGAGAGCAAGGAGCCGATGAAATGTCGACGATGGTTTTCAAACAGCTCGGCGAGATTATCAGCAAGTCGGTGAAAGAAGTTAAGGTCACCGTGATGGTTAAAGACGGAAAAAAAATGAAGGAGTTCAGCGCCGTTACTTACTTTGTAGACTACAACCAAAGCCCCTCTGCAGCAGGAGCAAATTTAGGCCAATGAAAAAAAGTAGCGGATTTACGCTTGTTGAAACCATTATTACGCTGATGATCATGGCGGTACTCACCTTGATGGCGGCTCGTACCATTCAACAGGCTTTTCGAGCCAAAGCCAAGATTCAGGATCAGATTGATCAAGTCGGACAAGTAAAGGACACCTTGCGACTGGTTGAGCGTGATGTGAACTTGGCCTATCACTATCAAGATTTACAAAAAGACCTGGCCGAAGAGTTGGTTAAAGCTCAAAAAGGGGCAAAGTCCTCCGGCACCTCGACTCCGACTCCAACTCCAGCTGCGGCGTATGATCCTTATGCGAACTCAGGCGCCCCGGGCACCCAAAGCGGCAATCCCTATTTCAAGACTGAGAATCGCATAAACCCTGTCACTCATTTTGTCGCAAAAGAAGGGGAAATTCACTTCGTTACCATGAATTCCGTGCGACTCATTAAGGATTCTCCGCAAGCAGATTTTGGCGAAGTTAGCTATTTTGTGGATTCCTGTAAAAATCGCCCCGATAAGCAATTCGAGGTGGGAAAATGCTTGTTCCGGCGTTTTTCTCCCCTGGTTGATAAAGATGTCACCAAAGGTGGAGCGGCCACACAGCTTTTGCCTGACATTACCGAATTCAAAGTTAAATACTATTCGAAGGTGCAAAAAGACTGGCGCAATGATTGGAATTCCAAAGATGACGCTGGTGATGCCAATACCAAAGGAAGATATCCTGAAGCGATTGAGGTAAACCTGACTGTTGAACCCCCAATGAAAGATCCGAAGAAGGAGAAGAAAAAGAAAAAGATCAGTATTCAAATGGTCATCCCCATCCACTTTCCGAATAACAAGGAAGCCTCAGATGAAGCCTCTCCAACGCCTAATCCACTTTCTCAATAAACCCATTCAGTGGCCCAGGCCCCCGAAAAAAAACTCTAAGGGAATTGCCCTTCTGCAGGCCCTCTTTTTAGTGATGCTAATTACGTTTATTGTTAATCAAGTCAATTTTGAAGCCGCAGTGGAGTATACCGTTAATTCGCAGGCTCTGCACAGAGTAAAGGCTTACCAAGCGGCCAGGGCCGGCGTAGAACTGAGCCTGCTTAGAATTAATCTGTATAACAAAGCCATGAAAGAATTTGGTAAACAATTAGGGGAACAAGCCCAAATGCTAAATATGATTTATTCACGACCTCTTAGTTGGCCAATGGCGATTCCTGATGAGATTTCCTCAGTCGACAAGGACTCCTTTGCAAAAATCAACAAAGAATCTCTGATGAATGCAACCTACGCCACGCAAATTCAATCTGAAGATTTATTAAATATAAATGATTTAGACTCTCCCTCCGAGAATCAAAGAGAGCGCATCAAAACTAAAATCGAAGAACTTTTTAAAGCAAAAATGGAAACTGATCATGAATGGGCGGAAAAAAATCGCGGCATTCCTTATGATGAGATCATTAACAATATCAAAGATTGGATTGATCCCGACACCCAGAGTGGCAATGGCGGCGATGAGAATGCCTATTATAGTAAAGTTCGTGAAATGGACCCAGACAATCAAGACAATTACCCGCCCAATCGTTTTTTTCGCACCATGGATGAAGTGCGAATGGTTCCAGGAGTCACAGATGATATATTCAATTTAATTAGCCCAGCCTTTTCCGTGTTTGGTCCCATGGGAATTAATCCTAACCTCGCTGACAATGGGGCCCTCAAATCCTTGCACAAATCTATCACCGATGAAATTGCGGGTAAGATTATGTCTCGGAGAGACAATCCCAATGAAGGCGGGCCTTTTAAAGATGCCGAGGATTTTTTTAGTTATATTTCCCGTGAAGGCGCCCGAATCACCCAGGAAGAGCAAGAGAAAATTCCATTGCGCTTTAGCAACCCTTGTAATTTTCGCATTCAATCAACAGGCTTTAGTGGTAAATCCACCGTTACCATTACCGCCATCACTTATAATATCACCTGTGCTCAAAGCGAAGTTTCTGCCGGAATTACGGATGAACAAAACAAAAAAAGTGGAGCCAATAATCAGGGTAACAACAATCAAGACCAGACCAAGAGCGGGTCTAGTGCAAAACAAGAACTTCCCAAAGGTCCTCCGCGCATTGTATATTGGAACGAGCACTAAAAAACCATTCAGACACCTGGATGATTTGTTAGCACAAAATCGAGGGGTTCAATTGTGCGTTCTATTGGTATCGATCTCGGCTCATTTTCTGTAAAAGTATGCGTGGTTAACTCCACCAAGAAGGGCCTTTCACTTGAACGCTTTAGCGAACGAGTCCTCGTCAGCACCAATCCTTTTGATCGCGACCTGGAGATCATTGAATTTTTGCGGGCAGAACTTGCTGGAGAAGATCCCCTACAAACAAGATTTGTTGGTTCTGTGCCTCAAGACCTAGTCAGTGTCCACACTAAGATTTTTCCCTTCAAAGACCGTCTAAAGATTTTTAGAAGCCTTCCTTTTGAAATGGAAGAAGACACGCCGTTTAACCCGGATGATACTATCTTTGATGGCCGCATTGTTCGCTATGAATCCGCACAGTCAGAAATACTTGCCTGTGCTTGCCCCAAAGAAACCATCAAAAAATACATTCAACTTTTGAATGACTCCGGGATATCGCCTCAGCTCTTAACTCCGGAAGGAATCGCATTTTCCAATCATTTTGAGCGATGGTTTGAACCCATTCCAACTGTGGCGACAATTCACGATCCGAGCCAACCTTCAGAATTGCCCGTGCCTCCGAGAAACTGCCATGCAATCATTAACATTGGACATTCAAAGACTTTATTGGTTATTCTTGAAGAAAATAAACTCGTCGATATTCGCAGCATTACATGGGGTGGCGACAACATCGTCAAAGTTCTTCAGGAAAAATACAATATCGCCTATAAAGAAGCCCTTAAACAATTGCAGGGAAATTCCTTTATCTTGACCACTCATGATGGGGCTACTAACGATCAAATATACTTCTCGAGCCTCATTGCGAGCTCGGTGAATGATCTCGTGAGAGAGCTTCGCCTCGTGCTCATGGAAATCCAAGCCACTGCAAATGTACAAATCGGAGCCATTTCGATGACCGGCGGAGTCAGCCGAATGCAAAATCTCAGCCCTTATCTTACGCAAGGACTTGAGTTGCCTGTAAATAAATTTTCCATTCTGAACAACTATCCAAACACCCTATTTGAAACCTCAGCATTGAATGATGCGATTGCTGGTACTTCCATTGGCTTAGCCATTGAGGGATTGCGGAAACCAAGAAACCCAGCGGTTTCCTTTTTACGAGGTGAGTTCGCAGTTCAGTCCCACGCTTTGAAAAATTTTGTGGAGTCTTGGGGAACCACTCTTAAATTTGCAGCCTTGTCCGTTTTGATTCTTTATGTTTACGCTAACTTTCGCGAGTCCATGGCCACCAGCATGGTTGATGAAGCGGATATTGTAATGAAGGATCAAGCGCAGGCACTGGCCAAATTAAAAGGTTCAAAGGCCTCGGAAGCGGGAATCGAAAAATTTATCAGTCAAAAACGTAAGATGCTCAAAGAGCTCAAAGATTTGGAATCTTATGTGGGTATGAATTCGGCTCTTGAGATTCTTAAAAAAATCAATGATGCAGCTCCTGGAAGAGCGACCCTCCGAATGGAAGTCCGTAAGCTTTCGATTAAAGACGCCAATGTTCATATTGAGGGCTATGTCTCGTCCACCAAAGAAACAGAGATGCTACAGCAGTCACTCAAAAACTTAGCTAAAGAGCTTAAGATACGCACCGTGCCGGCACAGATTAGTTTGCCGGCCGGCAAAATTGGGTTTGGATTTGAATTTGCCGTCGATCGTAATGTGAAGATGGCTAAAGTAAGAGGAAAATCCGGGAGCAGCAAAGAGTGAACTTATCTGATATCACTGACCAGCTGAAAGATCGTTTAAAAGTCGGATGGGACAAAGTCCAGGAATCCGCAGCTTATCAACAAGCCATGGAGAAGTATGAAGATCTTCCGGCTCCTCAGCAAAAGCTCATTCGCCTTGGTAGTGGTTTTTTGTTTATCTTGTTCTTATTAAGCCCACCTGTCTCGTCCCTGCTTAGCAGTCAAGAAGCGATTGAAGAATTTGAACGCAAACGCGAAGTGACGCGGGAACTCTTACGCGTGGTCAGAGATTCCTCCAATGCACCCAATATTCCGCAAGCTCCTGATTTGTTCTCTCTGCAAAATCGTTTTCAGCAAGAGTTACAAAACGACAAGCTCTTACCTGAACAGATTTACGCCATTCAGGCCAATAGTGATCCTGGCCAAATTATACCCAGGAATCTGGCAATGGGAGCACTCTCCGTTAACTTGCGAGATCTAAACCTTCGACAAATTCTCGACATTGCTTATCGGATGGCCTCCGTGAGTCCCACTGTTAAAATGACGGATATTGAACTCTCCGCTAGTCCTGACAAGCCAGGATATTTCCATTTTAACTCAAAAATTGTTGCATTGAAGGCTCCAGAACCCCCAAAGGTTGAACCCGAAGAACCTAAAGACAGGAATGCGAAAAAGCGACCACCTAAAAATGAGGAAGAAGAATAATGGAAGCCACTGATATCCGCCATTTTCTTCGCAAGCTCGCTAAACCTTTTTTAACGTCCCTATTATTTGCCCTGATTTTCTTTTTTGTATTTTTTCCCACGGGAGATCTCGGCGACCTGGTCTCTTCGAAAGTTTCAGAGTTAACTCAAAATCAGGTCTTTATTCAATTTAATAACTTTAGCTTCAATGTCACTCCCCCTGGCGTGGAATTTACTGAGGTATTTCTTGAAACCTCTTTTACGCCGGGACTTAGTGCTGATGAAATAACAATCTCGCCTTCAATACCAGGAATGATTTCACAAAAACCCTACGGCAGTTTTAGTGCTAAGGGAATTCTCAATGGCAATCTCAACGTTTCAGTTAAAAAAGGTCAAGCCACTGAGACCGGCGTAGAAAGACAACGGGTTGTTCTCGAAGTCGAACAAGTGAGTTTAGCGGCACTCCGTGAGATCATGAAATGGAACTTAGCTCTCGAGGGGCATTTATCTTTAAGCGCAGATGGCCAAGCTGATCTAGCTTTGTCGGAACAACCAGATGTTGATCTCACCGTTGATTTGGAAAAATTCATGCTACCTCCGGCCACGATTAACACGATGATGGGGCCACTGACTCTTCCCGATATGAAGCTAGGACAAATTCATCTCAAAGGCCGACTTTCCAATGGAAAGTTTCATATTGAAAACGGAGACATTGGAAAAAAACAAGATGATCTCTTCGGCAAGGTCAAAGGATTTTGGAATATAAATTTACTGATGATGGGAGGTCGACCCTACCCACAATTGGGCTCTTACGATTTCGAGATCGATTTAACAGCCAACAAAGCCTTTCAAGGTAAAGCGAGTTTATTTTTATCGCTGCTTGACCAGTATAAATCATTCTCTGCAGATGGTGCTCGCTATCACTTTAAAGTTTCAGCAGCAGATTTGATGAGCCCGCCCAGCATCACCGGCCCCAAGTAGATTTTTGCCTCTGGCAAGGCGGACGAAGTGCCGCGAGTGAGGTGTACGACAGCACGTCGCAACAAAGCGGAACCGAAACCCAACGCTGCCAGAGACAAAAAGATCAAGCCTAGTTACAACGACGCCATTGTAGGTGATAGATCAGGCCCGATTTTAGGTCCGCACTATCCACAGTTGACATTGTTTGATCCTGATGACTGTTGGTTTGAGCCAAGAGTGAACTGTTGATTCTTAAATTCACACTAGCTCCGCACGGCGCCCAAACAAGAGTTCGCGCCAAGATATCGTTGGACAAGATGTAGTTCTGATTTTGTGGTCCATAAAATGTACGTGACATTGTTGGTCCACGTGAACCGGCCCAGAAGTATTCAGCATTGAATCTGGATTGACCTCCGGCAGGTATTGCATTGAATCCACGATAATCCACATGGAAGATCGCGACGCTGTAGCCTTGTGGAACGTGAACTGGGACTGTTAAGTTACAGGACTTACGATCAATCGTACGTCCTGTTGTGCGCCCAGCTTCAACAACATAGGTATCAAAGAGCACGCTCAGTGCCGTATCATCAGGTGACACGATCACGCTTGCCGAACCGGCAGGACAGCCTGTGCCTCCATAGCCTGGAGTGCCGAGTCTGAGTCGATCCGCTTTTGCTGTGAGTGCTACTAATGGAATAGCGGCAACAACGAATAGGTGTTTAAATACGTTTTTCATAAATGACCTCCCTTTTGTTTTGTCATTGGAGGCCATTGAAGCAGTCTTTTTTTTTTGGATCCAAGATTGGGAGTGTCATTTGAGTTTTTATAACTCAAATAGATTTTATTGAGACAAAGAGTGTACTTGAGTTTTGCATCATTGAATTATTTAGAAATCTTATTCTTTTTTCTGAAGACGTCGCAAGGCTGCTATCAACAGCAAACCTGCGCCCACACCGCTAAAGAAAAACCAAAATACTTTTTCGCTCCAGCGCTCTCCAAATGGGATTGCAAAAGAGGTTCACTGAGAAATGCAAACTCGCCAGAGTCCAAAGGCCTTGTTCGATGCGATCAATCTTAAAATTAGAATATAAACTATTTTTATTTATCATTCCTTAAAAACTCCTGAAGAAAATTCCTAATGAACCGAATTCCCTAGAGACATCAACATTTCATAATCAAAGAGGTTGAATGAAATGTGAATCAACCGAATTTTCCAATGGCCATCACGGGATTGAGCCACCGTGGTCCAGATGGCTTTAGCTTGCAGATCAAAGCCATTATTAAAAAAACAATTTCACCATTTTTGATACCAGCACCACATTGGGAGCCACCGTTGTGAAAATTTTAGGTCCATTAAACTTATTGGCCCATGCTTAAATTTGCAGCCTGAGGTCTTCAGCAGGATGAGTAAAGGCCAGGCAATTTAGAAAAGTAATTAGATAGATCCTTTTCATAAAAGTTAGCGTGCTATAGTGACAACTTCAGATTAATCGTCGAATGGCCCCCCCCCCTTTAACACCTAACGCCGCCTGTTATTTGATGCGTGATAGCCAACTCACGGACAAGAACTATTTTATTGGACCAAAGGCCCGCAATTCATAGACACTTTGATTTTGCAAAAAAGCTCCTTGCACGCAAAACATTAATCAGCGACAAGAAGCTTTTTAGAACGCTTGAAACACGGACTGCGAGAACGCACCCAACCTGATTTTCAAGCGCACGCATGGGCGCATTGTTGCGTTATTTTTAGGAGGAATATTATGGCTGGTATTAACAAAGTTATCTTGGTGGGGAACCTTGGCAAAGATCCAGAAGTTCGTCAAATTGCCCCCAATCAAACTGTTTGCCAATTCCGTATCGCCACAAGTGATAGCTGGGTTGATAAAGCAGGACAAAAACAAGAACGCACAGAATGGCACAGCATTGTAGTGTGGGGAAAAATGGCAGAGATCTGTGGTAAGTATCTTGCAAAAGGTCGCCAAGTTTATGTTGAAGGTCGCTTGCAAACTCGCACCTGGGAAGATCAACAAGGTCAAAAACGCTATACCACTGAAATCATCGCAAACACTGTTCAATTTCTTGGCGGTATGGCCGGTGAAAGATCTGCAGGCGCAAGTGCTGGCGCAAGCTTTGGCGGTGGTGCTCCTAGCTATGGTTCCACTGATTTTGGTCCAGAACCAACTTTTGATACCAATGATGAGATTCCGTTTTAGTAGAAAAGTCTAAATTAAGACCAACCAGTTCGAAGTCTTATTGTTAATCTTTGGAATTAAACAGAGAATGGAAGAGTGAAAACTCTTCCATTCTTTTTATTTAGCATCAGTTTAGTGAGTGGCATCACCCTCTCGAGATTCTCGTTTGCTGGTACTGTCACTAAAAATACCGACAATCAAAAAATCATTCTTGATTTTGACGGAGAGACCGCGCCTGTTCCGGAAGATCAGATTTATGTGCTTGATCAAAACAGCCATAAAGAAATTGGCCTCGTCAAAATCGTCAAAGTCAAAGGCTCGCGTGCTCTCGGAAAACTTCTCAAAGGAAACGCCAAACCGGGCGATACCACCGACATAGCTCGAACCAAACGAAAAAATAAGGAAGAGCGTGAACCTGCAGAAGAATCAAATCTGGTTGGCAGCTCAAATAGAGACGGCAACGAAAAAAATCACATCTCGCGGATCAGTTATGGTGTGGGAGCCGATTTTGTTTACACCTCGATGTATATGAAAAATGATGTGGGCGAAGGGGCCATCACCGGAAATGGCTTTGGTATTCGCGGCGCCCTTGATTATCCCATCAATCGTGACTGGCTCATCCTTGGCAGCTTAGGCCTTCACCCGCTCAATGCAAGTTCGACCACTTCTGGTTACCCCATGAATCTTTCCATCAACTACTTAGCCCTCGAAGGAGTCCTTCGCTATGTTTTGGACAAACGCAACGAAGGCCTTTGGATCGGTGGTGGTCTCGGCTATTACTTACCAATGTCCTCAAATCTTGAGGGCAGTAAGCCCAAGAGCCAGCTAACCCTTCTCGGCTCAGCCGGCTACAATATGCGATTGTCTCGCGATTATTTCACTCTCAAAAGTGACTTCGTCATGTTCCAGAGTGAAAAGGAGAGCGGTTCAACAACGCAGACCTTCCAACTCGTCTTGGGAGGAGTTTATTTCTTTTGAAGACCTCATCACGGTTGGCACTTTCCGTTTTTGTTAATCTATTATATTTACCTGCGATCGCTGGTGAAATTCTTAGTGTTAATGCTCAAAAAGTTATTATTCTTCTTACTGACGAAGAACCACTCCGACGACATCAACGCTTCAGTATTACCCATCCTGACACTGGCAACAAAACGGGTGTCATTGAAATTGTAAGGAAAAAAGGCAATAAGGCGCTCGGAAAGCTGCTGCGAGGCTATGCCCGCAAAGGTGGACACACCGCCCCCGCTGACAACCGGGACGACCTTGCCGAAGAAATGGGAGCTAAAAGCTCCAAGAGTTTCAGCGATGTGACCGACGCTGATCCCGAGGGAGAGGCTTTATTAGAAGAAGTTCTCGCCAGCAACCAAAGGAAAAAGCCCGCACCACGCGCTCCTACGTCGATTGATGAAGGTGGCCCAAGCAATCCATTTTATGAACCCGAAGAGGAGCCTTCCATCCAGAAATCAAACCCCGGTCATTGGGGCTTTGGTTTAGGTGTGACGCCAACTACCATTAGCGTGAGTAATGAGTTTGGCCAGAATACACTCAAAGGAAACAATTTTGTCGTCCGCATTGCTTTTGATAAACCCATAAAAAAATCCTTCGGAATCCTTTTTGGAGCCAATTATCTTCCGATTGCAGGAACACACGCTGACGACGCGTTTGGCATGGCCAAAGTTGAAGCCAACTATTTATCCTTTGAGATGAATGGGCGCATCAACTTTGTCAGCACACCAATGCAAGGCCCTTGGATCGGTGGTGGAATCAATTACATGATGTCCAACAGTGCGACCAGCAATGTGATTGACCCACAAAGTCTGGGAAACCATACCCTCTTTCAGTTCTGCCTCGGATATAATGCGCGAATGAATAATGAATATCTGACCTTCCGTGGAGACTTTTTACTCCATCCTCAAACGACTTCGGGCGGAACTAACGTCAAGATTAATCAGTATATCCTGAGCGCCATTTATTTTTTCTAAAAAAAGCCCCACCAAAGCTCCAAGGTTTTGTATGTTCAAATTCAAGTTGAAATCGAGACCCACAGACTTTTTTAGTTTTAGGATCAATGAATTGGCATTTGCCACTATCTCGTTACCAGACTTGTCGCCTGATCGCTACAGGAACTTCAGAGAAGAAACTCCGGCTTGAGGAGAACCGCTCCAAGAGTTGTGAAAAGGGAGGGAAGCAGATTCCCGTCATGCTCGCTTACAAAGCGTCGGACCTAAAGCGAACTGTATTGACTCAAGGATGAGGAGATTTATATCTGGAATCATGTAACAGTTTTGGAGCTGGAACGAAGACTCTGCCGGTACTTTAAGTTTTACAATACTGAAAGACCGCATCAGTCTCTGGCGGACATGACACCAAATTTTGTTTATCAGGCAGTATAAAATTATGGATAAAGGATTGAAGATTGCTAACGCTCGTCCTGGTTGTTGTTTCATCAACCCGATCGCATCCAGCTCGCGCCCTATGGGAAAGGTCGACGAAATTCGTACAAACGTTAGCGAAATGATGCAAAATTTATTTCTTATTTAAGTGATTTTTTTGTCTAGACAAGGGGATCCACTATAGTCCACGCCATCCTAGTAAAACTCATGTTTCTGGCATTTCTGATCGATCAGCTTCAGGAAATGAAGTGCCTGCTCTATCAGAAAGCCATTGAAAAAGTTTATTTTAGAAAATCCCGCCTGTGGGAAAAATTAAAGGTCATATTTGAGTTCTTTCCATTGCAGTACCACTCCTGGCGAGACTTTTTGGAGTTTTTCGTTAATCCTCAAAGCAAATTCAACAACCACCCACTAAAGTGGGTGGAATGATTTAATGGCTAAAGCCAT
>CAZYOE010000137.1:0-12507 GCA_964648725.1 uncultured Pseudobdellovibrionaceae bacterium
TGGTTAGCGCTTGAATCGCTGTGCCACAGAATTCAACGACGTAACCGGTGCCACCAGCGGTGCCGGTTTTACCGATGATCGCCAGTACGATATCTTTTGCAGTCACGCCTGGGCCGACTTTACCGGTTACTTCGATTTTCATCGTTTTAGGATAGGCCACTTATACTCCATATCGAATCCTATTTTTTAAGTCATATAAAAGTTCTCAACTGACTTTGACGTGAAACCTAAGAGGCTTTAGCTAAACTGACTTTGATGGTTGTTCCACTGGTCTGGCTAGATTCTGATGGGGCGTAAACCGATTGGATCTCTATGGAGCCATTCATTTGTTCCAGATATTTTTTAACGATCGATAGACCAAAACCAGTGCCGGTTTCACCCTGCGTGCCTGTTTGTGAATGTATTTTGGCAATCCTAAAGAGAGAACTCAGCGTATCTTCCGGCATACCAGTGCCATGGTCGGAAATGATGAGGTCAATCTTGTTGTTGCTCTTAGATTGGGGATCAACATTAAACTCAATTTTTCCATGCTCGTGAGAGAATTTAATCGCGTTAGAAAGCAGGTTGTTTAAAATCTGAGTCTGAAAGATCTGGGGATCAACACAGACTTTCACATTTGCATCAACAAACTCGTAGGAAACTTGAAGATCTTTTTTGGTCAGTTGATCTTCAAAAACTTCAATTGATTGTTGTATTAATTCGCGCAAGCAGACTCCATTTTGCAAATTAATCGCTATTTTTCCAGCTTCTAGAGCTTGGAGATTTTTAGTCTGCTGAATTATTGCTTGAATCGATGTAATGCCTTTTTTAACTCTCTTTTGGAGTTCCTCGTCGAGGCCTCGCTTAGCTGCTCTGCCCATCGAAAATGAAATAAGATTTAGGGGATTAGCGATGTCATGGGCGATAACACGCACAAGTGTTTCAATCTGCGAGTGTTTTTGTTGAATATCTTCAAATTGGCGTTTGCGAGTTCGCGCAAAGATGGTTGTAATCGAAGATATGATGAGGGTAATGCCAATGGCATCAGTGAGTGCAAAGTGACTCCGAACCTCGGGAGTAAGTCGATAGGGTTCAATCCAGCCATTGGTATCAGCGAAATTGATTCCAAAATAAAGTCCGATGGCAGCAACACACCAAAAAACAACGTAACGAGTTTGACTGAATCCTGCAAGCAGCGGCCCAATAGCAACATAGAGTATTCCTGAACCATATTTTCCATCGAGGGTAGAGGCACTATAAGCAATCAGTAAATAACCGACCGAAATCATAAAGTTTGAAGTTAAGACTGGTTTATTGAAAAAACGTTCAATTGGAATTGTCAGCAACATGATGGTGCCACCCACTCCGCAAGCTACAACCATTGGTGGAAAAGGAAAAATAAATTGGTAGTACAAAGCATAGAAATAAATTACTGCCGCAAGAACGACACTGTAACTTTCTGCAGGATTTCTGAATAGTTTCTTCGTTGGCATCAGGTTTCAGTCTATCAGAAGGTGGCCATTTCTAGAATGGACGGATAAAAAGTAAATAACTTTTATTCTTTGGTCTGATCCCTGGTAATTGGTAAGAGGGATTAAAATGTTGCTGTTTCAAAAGTGAGCACCTAAGCTTAAGTGCAGTGACTCCGCGCTGTTCGACATATTGTGATTATACTGCATAGTTAGCGAAAGTACTCTTAAGTCAAAACTAAGTCCCATGAGGTAACGTGAGCTCAAGGCCTGTGCATTAGACTTTTGACCAAGATCAAACTCTATGTCGCCTCCCATTGTTCCCAAGGCGTTAGTTTGTTCTGTGGCAGTAACGGTTCCGGGAGCTGAAATAATACTAGTGGCAGATCCAAAGTTGAGATCGGTACCGAGGCCCACAAAACCATCGAGAAAATAAAGTAGGCCAACACTGGTGCTTGCTTCAATAGGTATAGTGGTAATATTTGCTGAAGCACCTAGTTTTCCAGTGCTGGCGTAGCTCATTGTCATATTGGTAGAGCCAAACCCTGGATCAGTGAGCGTCTGTTGAACTGTTTCGTTGAAGCTTTTTGAAAACAACACCTTGATTTTACTGTACTTGAAGCCAGTGGTAATATCTAGTCCATGCCACTTTAAAGCGCCAAGGAGCATTGAGTGATGACCAAAAAAATGATACTGCCCCATGAGGCTATATGATAAATAATCAAAACTCACTTCTTGGACGGATCGACCAAACTGCGAATAACTTATGTAAAGTTTAAAGTTTTGCGGATCAAACCAACTCATCTTAGGCAGATTAACGAGATGTCCAGGAGCACCAATGGTGATATTCATATTTCCAGACAGGCCTTTGGCTGAGTTAATACTACTGGAGTCGTTGGTGAAGTCTTTTAAACTTTTGCCGCCAAGGTCTGCCCCAAGCCCACCACCCACTGAAAAATAAAAATAACGAAAGCGGTTCGCGAGGTCATGAGTGCCCCCTGAGCTGGCCAGTGCCGTGGCATTAGCAGTTCCCTGCAAATAAGATTCAGCATCAAATTGGGCGAGTTCTGTATTGACCTGAGTTTCCATGGCATTAAATGCCTGATCGATTTGAGCTGTGACTGATGGGTCAGAAACATTACCATAAGTTCGGTTGGCAATTCTAAACACACCCGCAGCGAAGGCCGTGCAAAGAGTAAAAAAGTGAAGGAGAATAAAAATAAATAATATTTGTTTCATGAGTCCACCTACCTGTTAACTTATCGGTAGACCCATTGCGCAACTTAAAAATTCCCGGGCTGATACAAAGTGGAATGTAGCCTATTGGACACACTCTACTTAAATCTAGGCCATTGAACCATTAGCGGTAGGCTGGGATACCAGTGATGTATTCACCCAGAATCAGGCGGTGAATGTCTTCAGTGCCCTCATAGGTGTTAACGCTCTCGAGGTTCATCATGTGCCGCCCGCATTGGTATTCATGGGTGATCCCAGAAGCACCTAAAATGTCGCGCGCCACTCGAGCGGTCTTCAAGGCATTAGATACGTTGTTCATTTTTGCCATCGAGATATGTTCTGGTTTTGCTGTGCCTTTATCTTTCATGCGACCAAGTTGAAGTGCTAAGAGTTGATCTTTGGTGATGTTCGTAAACATTTCTACCAATTTGGCCTGAACTAACTGAAAGCCTGCAATTGGTTTATCAAATTGAACTCGAGTTTTTGCATAGCTGAGTGCTTCAACGTAACAAGCCATCGCCGCTCCAATCACACCCCAAGAAATTCCATAACGAGCATGGTTTAAACAAGAAAACGGACCTTTCAGTCCAACCACTTCAAGGCGTTGTTTAGCAGGTACACGACAGTTTTCAAAAATAAGCTCAGAAGTGACAGAGGCTCGCAAACTGAATTTTTTATGAATGTCTCGAACAGAAAAACCCGCAGTCCCTTTATCTACAATAAAGCCAAGGATCTTATTGTTTTCTTGAGGGCACTTGGCCCAGACAATGGCGAGATCAGCGATGCCACCATTGGTTATCCACATTTTAGATCCATTGAGCACGTAGTGATCGCCGTCCTTTTCTGCGCGTGTGATCATTCCACTGGGATTGGAGCCAAAGTCGGGTTCCGTCAGACCGAAACAGCCAATGAGTTCTCCCTTGGCCATTTTTGGAAGGTATTTATTTTTTTGTTCTTCAGTACCAAAGGTGGCAATGGGATGCATACACAAAGCACCTTGAACGCTCACGAAGCTTCGAAGGCCACTATCACCGCGTTCGAGTTCCTGCATGATCAAACCGTAACTTGTATAGTTGAGGCCGGCACAACCATAACCTTGAATGGTAGCACCGAAAACTCCCATTGCTCCTAATTGTGGAATCCAACTTTTAGGAAATTCATCTTTCATGAAATAGTCGTCAATGACGGGAATGACTTCGCGACTCACAAATTCGCGAACTGTATCGCGGATCATTTTCTCATCGGAATCAAGCATGGAATCAATCTGAAAAAAATCAGGCGCGTGAAACGGTTTCATAAAAGGATCTCCTTTATCGGAAGTCTTGTAATATTTTAGTTAGCGTTTCTGCAGATGGACGCAAATCACTTTCAGTCATATCACCTAATGACTTGGGTGGTAAGTTGAGAGTGTCCAAAAGCGTTTTTTCATTTTCATTGGCGTAAAAGAGTCCCGTAAGGATCTCGCCTTTAGTACGGGATTTTCTTAAAAGCAGGAGAGCATCGTCGGCGTTTTTTACATCATGGGCTCTAGAATCTAACTTACGTAGGACCAAGTGAGTGCCATCGTTAAAATCAACCACTTGCGTGGTACCTTCTTCGTAATCCACCTTGGTTTCAGGAGACTCAACAATAAACTCCATCTGCTGCAATTGTTGATTTTTATTTTTGACGGCGAGGTAGCTCATCGTGGAACCATCGTGATTAGCAAAAGTAATACAAGGGGAAATAATATCGATAACAGCAGTGCCTTTATGGTGAAAGGCTGCTGAGACGAGGGCCACTAATTGTTTAGCATCACCCGAAAAAGCACGCGCCACAAAACCACACCCAGCATCTATAGCCATTGAGCAAATATCAAGGGCGTGGAAAGGGTTTTTCTTTCCCGACTTCTGCACCATCTCTTCATCAGAGGTTGCCGAGAACTGACCTTTAGTGAGGCCGTAAACACCATTATTAGCCACTAGGTAAATCATTGGAACGTTTCTTCGGATTAAATGCATAAACCCACCGAGTCCAATGCTCACAGTGTCTCCGTCACCAGAAACACCTAAGGCCAAAAGTTGTGGACGTACTAATTTTGCACCAGTCGCAACGGGAGCCATCCTTCCGTGAATGGAGTTGAAACCAAAAGACTGGCCTAACCAGTAAGCGGGTGTTTTGGAAGAACAGCCAATCCCTGAGAGCTTCATGACTTCGTGAGGATGAATATTTTGCTGATAAAAAGCAGTCATCAAGTTGGCAGAAATGGAATCGTGGCCGCAGCCTGTACACAATGTTGATTTAGATCCGGCATAGTCGGTTTTGGCTAAACCAAGTTTATTTTTACCTGCAGTTTCGCTCATAGTGCAGCACCTTTTTCAGTAAGAATGGGAGCGTAAATATTTTTTGCTGTCATAGGAAGTCCGTCATAGTGGAGCACCGACCGAAATTTTGTTGCGGCCTGAGGGTAGTGCATTTTGAGTAAAGACGCCATCTGGCCATCGCGATTTTGTTCAACTACAAACACGACAGCTTGCTTGGCCACGAAGTCATCGACTTCTTTAGTGAAGGGTAAAGCTTTAAGTCGCAAATAGTTTAAGGGAAGCCCTTTACTTTCCATAATTGCTAGGGCCTCTTTCATTGGAAGCGATGAAGAACCAAAAGCTAAAACGCCCATATTTGCTTTTTCATTTTCAATCAATTCAGGTTTAGGAACCAATGTTTTAGCGGTTTCATGCTTTTTGCTGAGGCGATCAACTACAACTTTGTAGGCATTCGGGTTCTCCGTGTAATGCGCTTTTTCATTATGGCCTGAGCCTCGCAAAAAGTAGCTAGCCTTGTTATGCTTGGTTCCTGGTACTGTTCGGTAAGGAATTCCATCGCCATCCACATCTTTGTACCGCGCGTAGTCTTGCACCTTATTGAGGGCCTCGGCTGTCAGAACTTTGCCTCTTTGGAAGGGGCGGGTTGGGTATTTAAATTCGTCGGCCATCCAAAAGTTCATACCCAAATCGAGATCGCTGAGAACGATCACAAGTGTTTGAAGCGTTTCCGCCAAATCTAAACTCGCTTGGCCAAACTCAAAACACTCTTCAACATTGCCGGGGATCAATACAATATGTTTAGTGTCGCCGTGGGAAAGATGATAAGCGGCTAGAATATCTCCTTGAGCTGTGCGTGTTGGCATACCAGTGGATGGTCCAACTCGTTGCACATCCCAAATTACACCAGGAAGTTCACCATAATAAAAAATGCCAGCGGCCTCCGCCATTAAGCTTAAGCCTGGACCTGATGTTGCGGTCAGGGCACGAGAGCCGGCCCAACCAGCACCGGCCACCATACTGATAGCAGCCAGTTCATCTTCAGCTTGTACGATGGCGACATTGTTTGTCCCATCGTTATTTTTACGGTAAGTTTCAGCATAAGAAGAGAAAGACTCAATCACTGAGGTGGAAGGGGTAATGGGGTACCAGCTCACAAAAGTGCAGCCACCAAATAAAAGCCCAAGAGCCGATGAGGTGTTTCCGTCGATGAGTATCTTGCCACCAGTTTTGTTTAGTGCCTGCACTCGGTATGGAAAATTAAGGCCGCTAAGGTTTGCTTTGGCGAATTCGCGCCCGGCATTGAGAGCCTTAAGGTTACTGGCAATGGCTGAAACCTTGCCGTTGAACTGATCACTCACAGTTTTTTCCAAGGCCTCCTGGGGAATATCGAGCAATTCGCCAACAACTCCTACATAAATCATGTTTATAAGAAGTTTTTTAAGCTTAATAGAATCAGAGGCCTGATCGACCAAGTTTTTAAAAGGAATTGCGATTTTGTGCAGATCCTCGCGGCTGGCATTCTGAGGAAGAGAGGTTTCTTCAGGATAGAGAAGCCAGCCCTGCGGACGAATCTTCGGAATGTCTTCTTCAAGGGTTTGCGGGTGGAGCGCTATAAAAATATCAACGTCTTCACGCCGAGCGGTGTAGCCGTCCTTGCTCGCTCGAATGGTAAACCAAGTGGGGAGGCCTGCGATATTGGAAGGGAATAAGTTTTTCCCACCAACGGGGATTCCCATTCTAAATAAACTGCGCAAAATAATGTTGTTCGCGGATTGGCTTCCACTTCCATTAACCGTGGCGATTTCGAGAACGAAATCGTTATAATTTAAGCTCATGAATGAATCCTATCTCTACTCTGAAATGCTAAGACTCTAATATATAGAACCTAGGATTTTAGGAGAAGGTTCTTTCTTGTGGATGCATAGTGGCAACATTAATTGCCGTGGGGCGAAAGAGTTAATTTCGGTTTGCACCAAAAAAAGATGAAACCATTTCGAATCGAAGATTTGAATTAGTCTAAAAGGCTAGAAAAAATAAGGCAGGCATTGGTTCCACCAAAACCAAAACTGTTATTTAAGACATGCTCAAGTCGCGCTTGTCGCGCCTCATTAGGAACATAGTCAAGATCGCAGTCCTCAGAGGGATGTTCCAAGTTAATGGTTGGGGCGACTTTTTGGTCCACTAAACTCATCACGCAAAATGCAGATTCAATGGCTCCGGCTGCACCGAGAGTGTGGCCCGTCATACTTTTAGTGCTGCTCACTAAGAGTTTTTTTGCATGAGCGCCAAAGACCAACTTAATGGCCTGGGTTTCCATAGCATCGCCGACTGGCGTAGAAGTTCCGTGGGCATTAACATAGCCAATATTTTCAGGGGATAAACCAGCGTCTTGGATCGCCATTTTAATGGCTCTTGCAGCACCTTCGCCACCTGGAGACGGGTTTGTCATATGATGAGCATCAGAAGAGGTACCATATCCCGTAATTTCACAAAGTATCGGCGCTCCACGCTGTTTTGCAAACTCAAGCTCTTCAAGAATCAAAACAGCAGCACCTTCAGCAAGGACAAAGCCGTCTCGGTCTCGATCAAAGGGGCGACTTGCTTTTGAAGGGTCTTCATTTCGAGTGGAAAGGGCTTTCATAGAGGCAAAGCCACCAATACCAAGTGGACACACAGTGCTTTCGCTTCCGCCTGCAACCATAATGTCACAAACGCCTCGTCGAATCATTTCT
The DNA here is from genome assembly GCA_964648725.1 of uncultured Pseudobdellovibrionaceae bacterium. Classification (GTDB taxonomy): domain Bacteria; phylum Bdellovibrionota; class Bdellovibrionia; order Bdellovibrionales; family Bdellovibrionaceae; genus CAUJGP01. The sequence continues at coordinate 7,720 of CAZYOE010000137.1, forward strand.
GCTGACTCACCAATAGAGTGAGCACCAGACGCACAGGCAGAAGTAACGGTAAAACTTGGGCCTTTTAAATTCCATCGAATTGAAACATGTCCAGAAGCCATATTTGTGATTGAAAGTGGAACGAAGAACGGGCTAATGCGTCCTGGGCCTTTTTCAAGAAATGTTTGCATTTGATCTTCAATGGTCGGAAGTCCTCCCATTCCAACGCCAATAACGGCTCCGGCGCGCTCACTCAATTCAGGGGTGATTTCAAGCTTCGCCATTTGCAAAGCTTCAAAAGTGCTCACGAAAGCATACTGACAAAAAAGATCCAATTTTCTCTGATCCTTTTTGTTAATATGCGGTTCGGGATTAAAACCCTTCACTTCTCCTGCGAAACGGACATCAAACCGTTCGACAGGGAAGCGAGTAACAGGAGCAATTCCTGACTTTCCCTTCAGCGCATTACTCCAAGTTTCAGGGAGGGTATTACCAAGAGGAGTTACAGCTCCAATTCCGGTAACAACCACGCGTCGATTGGGACGTGCTGGCCGAGGGGAGGTCAAAGACATAAATTATTTTCCTTTAGACGCAAGGTAAGAGGCTACGTCTTGAACGGTACGGAGCTTTTCCGCATCCTCATCAGGAATTTCAAGATCGAATTCCTCTTCCATAGCCATTACAAGCTCAACGATATCCAAACTGTCAGCACCAAGATCATCAATAAAAGATGCTTCTGGCTTTACTTTTTCAGGATCTACACCAAGTTGTTCAACGATAATGTCTTTTACTTTAGTTGGGATCGGCATTGCTTTACCTCCAAGTTCCAATTCCATAATAAATACCACCTTTAAATTAATTGTAAGACTTATTGCATATACATTCCGCCATTCACATTAAGTGTATGGCCAGTAATATATTTTGCGTCATCACTGAGAAGATACGCCACAGCCTTGGCAACATCAATAGCTGATCCAATTTGTTTTAGCGGAATCTTTTCCTGAATGTCTATTTTTTGTTGATCAGAAAGCGCATCTGTCATTTCTGTGGCGATAAACCCAGGCGCCACACAATTTAAACGGATTTGACGAGAGGCTACTTCTTGAGCAACAGATTTTGAGAAGGCCTCTAAACCAGCTTTACTTGCAGCGTAATTCGCTTGGCCGCCGTTTCCAGTTTGGCCAATTACGCTAGTGATTGTTACAATTGAGCCCTTTTGAACTTTTAACATGGGTTTGAGAGCTGTTTTTGTGACTAAAAAGGTGCCTCGCAAATTGGTATTAAGCACAGCTTCAAAGTCCTCAAGCTTCATCAATAAAAGAATTTGATCCTTAGTAATACCAGCATTGTTTACTAAGCCATCTATACTTCCTAAGGTTTTAAGAATGGTTTTCATTCCTTCTTCAATCGATGCAGGATTGCTAAGGTCCATAGCTTGAATAAAATGCCCTTCACCAGGAAGCGATTTTAAAACACCTTCGGCTAAATCTTGTTTTGAAGAATAGGTAAACGCAACTCGAGCTCCTAGTTCTGCCAAGTGTTTTACAATGGCAGCGCCAATTCCACGGCTACCGCCAGTGACAAGAACGTTCTTTCCTTTGAGCAGCAATTGATATGTTTGACTCATTACACAGTTCCTTTGAGTTGCTTTTCAAAATTCCGAAGGTCTTCCAAATTCTGCAAAGAAATCATTTCAAGATCAACACTGATTTTTTTGTTCAAACCACGAATCACTTGGCCATGACCAAGTTCCAAACCTCTTGTTACGCCCAGAGCGAGAGCTCTTTGAACGCTTTCAGTCCAGCGTACGGTTCCAGAAATTTGTTTAGTTAAATTTTGTTTAAGAGTTGTGGCATTTGTTGTTTCTTGCGCCGTGTAGTTTTGTATAATTGGCCACTTCGCATTTTGAAAAGGAATGGCACCAAGTACAAGAGCCATTTTTTCTTCGGCCGGTTTCATCAATGAACAATGGAATGGTGCTGATACTTTCAGCGGAATCCAGCGTACTTTTTTGCCGGCGCCAGGTCCTTGAAAGTTTGGCCAATTTTTTTGCGCCCACTCTAGAGTGGCCTGAATGCCACTAATAACAACTTGTCCAGGAGTATTAAAATTGGCGGCTTCAATAGGGCCGAGCCCAGATTCTTTAGTTGCCCAGTCGCAAACAGATTTTACTTCGGCATCTTCGAGGCTTAGAATCGCACACATTCCACCTTTGCCAAGAGGAACTGCATTTTGCATGGCCAAACCACGTTCGCGAACAGCAACAACCGCTTGGTCAATGGGCATAACACCAGCAGACACTAATGCTGCGTATTCACCAATGGAGTGTCCCGCAGCAGCTGAAGGCTTAAGTTCCACAAGATCATTGATCACGCGGAAGTAAGCAATTGAGGTAGCTAAAATAGCAGGCTGTGTATTCTCAGTTTTTTGCAGTTCATCTTCAGGACCTTCAAAACAAAGTTTTTTAAGATCAAGTTTTAAAGCATCACTGGCTTCTTCATAGACGCGTTTTGCGATTGTGAATTCATCATAAAGCCATTTGCCCATTCCTGGACTTTGGCTTCCCTGGCCTGGGAAAAATAAGGCCCACATAAATTAGTACCTCATGAGCGCACTGCCGCTAGTCAGGCCTGCGCCAAATGCAGCAAGTAGGATCAATTGACCGCGTTTAATTTTCCCCTGTTTAACAGCAATATCAAAAGCTAGAGGAATTGAAGCAGCAGATGTGTTTCCGGTTTCGTGTAAGCTTACAATAACTTTTTCTTTTGGGATTCCAAAGTAATCAGCAACGCTATCGAGAATTCGAATATTTGCTTGGTGAGGAACAACCCAATCAACTTGGGCGCTTTCTATATTATTGGCCTTCAATGCTTCATTGCAACATTCAGTCAGGGTTCTGACAGCATGTCTAAAGATCTCACGGCCTTTCATGACGACATATTGCTGGCCTTTTTCCAAAACGTCTTGGCTAAAAGGAATCTTTGATCCGCCCGCTGGAAGCACAAAAAGATCTCCAACTTCACCATTGGCGCGCAGATGGGTGGAATACACAACATCGTTTGCATCATAGTCGGTTCGTGAAACAATCCAAGCACCAGCACCATCACCAAATAAGATGCAGGTTTCACGATCTTTATAGTTAACCATGCGATGAATGATTTCCGCGCCGATAACAAGAATGTTTTTGTACATTCCAGTTTTAATAAATTGATCGGCGATGGAAAGAGCATAAACAAATCCAGAACAAGCTGCAGAAACATCAAGACATGGGATATTTGAAATGCCGAGCTTGTGTTGAAGTACAGTGGCTGTATTTGGCATGACTTGGTCTGGTGACGAAGTCGCAATTAGAATAAAATCTAAATCTGTGGGCTGCATCCGGGCATCAGCAAGTGCTTTTTCTGTGGCTTTTAAGCACAGGTCACTTGTGTATTGCCCATCAGCCGCGAGATGTCGCCGTTCGATTCCGGTTCTTTCTCTGATCCATTGATCATTGGTATCAACCATTTTCTCAAGATCGTGATTACTCAGAATTCGCTCAGGAAGGTAGGAACCAATTCCAGCTACTCTTGATCGATACGGCGTTCTCATGCTTAGACCGACTATTCTTTAGATTTAGCAGCACTAATTTGTTTTCCTTTGTAGTAGTAAGCACCGTCTGTGCCTTTGTGTGCACAGTGGGGGCGAACCCATTCACCAGACTTAGCATCTAATGACATTGCAGGAGTTGATAAACCGTCATGTGAACGACGCATATCTCTGCGAGAACGACTTGTTTTCTTCTTGGGTGTTGGCATACTTCACCTCTCGATGGCTGTATAAAGCTCGAATAATATGTTAATCTAACGAACTCGGTAAAATAACGAAACTTTTCCTAAAATCAACCTTTAATTCAACTTTATATTTTTCAAAGCTTCAAAAGGGTTGTTTTTTTGAGCAGGGATGGGTTCATCGTAGCCAAAATTAGTGGTTTCCACGTTAAGGCCACACACAAGGCAGTCTCCGTCATCGTTTGTTTCCGCTACTGGGCGCAACGGAATTTGTAATCCTATGAGTTCATGCACATACTCTCCGGCATCAAACATGAGGTTTTCACACTCAATAATGCTTGGACCGGCTTCTTCATGGAGGTCTGTATAGTGATTAACGCGAGAATAATGCTCGCCGTGGTTTTGTGTTTTAATTTTTGAAAGTAATAACTCCTTGAAATTTTTATCGATTTTAACATGGATGTCGATCCCGCAACGAGAACAAAGCTCCGGGGTCTTGGCCTGCATATGACCGGTCAAATCAAAACCATGATCTAGTGGGCGAATGGTAAATTCAACCTTATAGTCGTTTTCTGCAATGAGGTCAGAAAGGACGCTATTGAGCTCTCCACTGCTGCGACTGAGGGTAAAGCTTTCACCTTCAGGACTAATTTCGGCAAGATTAATGATCATTATATACTCCAGATCCAATATATTTAAGTCGTGGGGACGCAAGCTACTCCAAAGCCGGAGAAATGCAAGATTCGGTCTCATTTTTATGACGCAAATCTATTCCAGTCATTGAAGCAGAAGTCAACGTTAGGAGGTTAGGATCTTCTCGAGGACAATCTTAAGGCCCCCTTTATCGTTGGACGGGTGGGTTCCAACAATTTCAAAACCGCAGTGAATATTGAGAGGAAGCATGCCTCTAAAGCGGTTTTGAGTTTTGGTGCGCACCTTTTTATAACCATTTTTAGCGCACCATTCGTGCTGTACTCGCATGAGCTCCGTGGCCACACCGAAGGCCGTGCTCAGCTCGGTCGCCGACGCCGGGCGCTGC
>CAZYOE010000138.1:0-12464 GCA_964648725.1 uncultured Pseudobdellovibrionaceae bacterium
CTGTGAAGGGAAGCCCAGAAGGCTCCGCGTCCCTCACGAGCCTCGCGCCTTCGGCACATCTCATTCAGGTCCATTGCCGCCTTGGTCTACTTTCTAAATAGAAATTGTTTAAGTTGCTGAGAATCCACCGCCCGTTTTACTAGGCCCGGTCACAAAAGAAAGTGACAGTTTTGGGCCGTCAAAGCTCAATTATGTCCATATCTTTTGTTGGGTATTTGAGGTATACCGATGATTGATGGAGAAGCTATGAAAAAGCACATAACTAAAAGCTATTTGTCACTGTTGTTTTTGACTTTCAGTGCCTCAGTGGGAGCTATAGAATCAGGAACTGCAACTCATCATATCGAGACTATTTCAGTGAAATCCTGTGATATTATTCTGCCTGATCTCGGTGTCTCGAACGTATCGGTTTTAAACACGCTAAAAGAAAAAGGCTACTTGCCGAGAATCGCAAACGACATGTATCTCCAGGGCGGCGGTTCCGTCTTTATCTTGGGTGCGGCCGTTAAAGTAATGAAGCCTGATTTTCATTTAGATCCTGAACTCGCTGGCACCATGTATGTGGACCTTGAAATCACCACCAATGGTCTTGTTAACCAAACTCGACTCAATTTAAAAGTCTTTGGCCTTTCTGCAAGCACGCCATTGTTTATTTCTAGGGGCTATGATGCTAACTTTTTGCCAGGGCACGAAGATTTATTTGAAGTCGATGATTTCCCGAGCTGTCGGTAAAAAATGCTGTGTAGCAGTTCACTTCATTATATACTATTGAAACAGATAGGTAACTGCCGATTGCGATGGAATACGGAGAGCCTCCTTCTTTCGCTCGTTGCCAATTTCCAGATTCAGAATCCCCTCACTGCCAGTGGGATTTCGAACCACTACAACCAAGCTTCCATCGGGATTTAAAAATGTGAGAGCCCGGAGAGCCGTGTCCCCTTTTAGAATATGATCCACGACGCGAGAGCCTCCTTGGACAAAGCGACTAACTTGGGCCAGAGCATAGTACTCCGCATTTGGTTCAAGAGTCTTTTTAGCCTTATTAATGGTAACCAAACCTCGACAGTTCGAACAGCCATTATTTCGAGGCCCCCCTTTTTCATCCAAACATAAATTCCACGCCAGTGCTCCGCGAGAACCAATTTGGGTGGAATCCATCACTTGATTCTCCAGCCACCATTGAAAATCAAATTGTGGATTCTGAGAAAACAGATTGGCGGTACATTCAGAGTTGAGGGAAGCTAAACCTTGCCATTTTTTATGAAAATTCTGTTGCACAGAAAAATCCCCGCCGTAGCAATGCATTGCTACGCCGGCAATCCCATTTTGTTTTACATTTAGAACATCCCGAAAACGATTCACCGTGTCTTCAGCATTACCCCAGTTATGATCATGCAATAAAAGACGGGGAAAATTATTTGGACCCATGCTGTATTTTTTTAAGAGAGGAATTAAATGATTTTGAGAAAACTCAAATTGATCCTCGATGCTCATATATCCCTGAGGGAAATACCACCAGGTCTTAGCCTCGCCGATCAATGGTTCATTCATCGCAGTCAGAAAATCAACAGGTACACCATTTTTATTTAGATAAACCATTGAACGCCGCAAATACTCTGCATAAGTCGGGAAAAACTCTTTTTTAAGCTGGCCACCTTTGAAAGCTTGGGTGTCTTTCATCCATGGTGGTGGCGTCCAAGGTGTTACCATAACCGAAGAATAAGTGCTGTACTTTTTAGCTTGCTTAACAAATTCAATATATGGATCTAAAAGTTTTAAATTGAGTTTTTTGAGTTCTGGATCTGACTCGCCGGCAGGAAGATCATTGAGCGTGTAGTCTCGCAGGGAAAAATCATTGGCGCCTAGCGGAATCCGCAAAAAAGAAAGCCCTGCACCCTGATCTTTGTCAAATAAAAGTTTCATGACTTGAGTCTTTGATGAGGCTGATTCCCGTTCCAAAAGGGACATGCAGGATTCCGTGACCGAAGCCCCAAAACCCCAAATTTCATGGCGTGTCTGTGCCGGGAAAATACGTAAGGTCTGAGTCGCCGGATTTATTGATTTTTCATAATAAGCAACAGCAGAGGACTTTACTGTAATGGCTTTAGCTTTAATATTGCCGGTTTGCGACTGCTGGCTGACATAAACCTGTTGCAGGTTATAATTTTGAGTTTTAGCCGCACCCAGGTCCTGCCAGAAAAACATGCCAATAAAAAAAATCAGAGCAATTGTTTCCCGAATACTCATACAATATCTCCCGTATTGTTTAATCTTAACTGACAAATAGAACTAAATAAACTCTCTTTATAAAACAAATGTTATTTATACGAAAATGGAGACGCCGCATACGAGTCCTTTCTAAGTTGTGACAAATTTCGGCATTTTCTCTCATCCCACTTCAGCTAATCGCCTCTTTCGCGAACTCTTTCGTTGCAAATAAAGCACGGACTTGGTCTCAGGGAAGTCTCGAATTTGATTTTCAGTCAGGTCGATCAGCCACATTTTTAAACCAGGGTGAATTTCTGTATTCAGATCAAGTAGGGTTGTATCGAGGATGATAAAGGACGATTCTTTATCGACCAAATTGTTTAAGACTTTTGAAAATGACTCCATTCGAACAGCTTTAATGATGGCCTGACCATCGATATCCAATTCCTGCCGGTATTTTTCATTTCCTCGAATAAAAACCTCGATGAGTCCATAATCTAAACCACCACCAACCACTAAGGTCTCTTCAATTTGGAATTCTTCCCTTAGGCCTTCAACAATGGCAGAAACCTTCTTGAAAGTTTTAAAGGCTCTTTGCAAACAGATCGATCTTTTTGTTTTGGCCGCCGACTTTTGTTCACCTGTAATTCCGGCCGTTTCAGAAAAGTCTTCGTCTTTTTCCATGATTCCAAAAGTGGCCAATAGACCATCGCCATTGGTTTTATGCACATAACCACCATTTTTAGTAATGGCACGAACCGCTCTCGAATGAAACTTATACATGAATTTTTTCACCACTTCACTTGGATAAGAGTGAACAAAATGAGTATATCCACGCAAATCAAGAGCCATAACAAGGCCGTCTTGTGAGTAATTAGAAAACTTCATCTCTGTTGATTCGAAAATGGCTTTCGTGAGAGAGCTTCCTAAGAAAACTGATAACGCGTTTTTTCGTAAAAGGTCTTGGGACGCCATAAAAAACCTGATCCTGCTAGTGATCCTGAGGCCCGCATAGAGAATTATGCCGATGGTTATGACGTCGGTAGTAATCATCGCTAAGATTAGTGGTTCATGGGAATAAAACAAATAGAGCAAAGGACCAAAGTAAATGATGGAAAAAGCAAGAATCTGCCATAAGACCAAACGCGGCGGTGCTGAGAGAATGGAAAGTCCTGAAGAGAAAGCAATGATGTTAGTAGCGTGAAAATAGAGATAAAACCTATAGTTTCCTGCAAAGATCTGGGGCCAAGCGTGAATGGCTGCGGCTGCAACCAGTAGTAAGGGTAGCACCAAAATTGTGGAGTATGCTTTGAGCTTTGTGTTCGACTCGTATGTCTTATACCAATAAGCAAAAATCAACGTTGGTATAGTATTGAATACTAGTCGTGGCCAGAGGTTTTCCCACAAACTTAAATTGGGAATGGCCGAACGGAATAGATTAAGACTGGTAATCCCATAAAATGATAGCACCAGAGCCCAAATAAACATTAAACTCGAGGCCCGCGAAACCACGCCTCTAAGGATTTTGTCTTCAATAATAAACTTCTGCTTTAGACTAAGTCGCTCTAATTGTTGATTCATAGCCCAATCGATCTACATTTTGATCCAAATGATTTTGCTGGCCAAGTTTCGGAGTGACTTTGAATAACAAAATGGTTTTCCACATTTTTAGCCTCCAACTGTCTCTCGGATGATCGCGACAAATAATGAAGGTATGCCTTAAATCTTTACCTCTGCGGGGGTGGCTTAATAGATTCCTATGAAATAGGCTAGCTTCGTTCTTCACGAGCCTCGCGCCCTTTGGCGCATCTCATTCAGGTGCCATCGCTTCAGATCGAACTCATTGTAGATTAACTAAGCTTTATTCGATTTAAAGCTCCGACGCCTTGAATTTGGCTATTTTTCAGCAGGATCTAAATAAAGCCCTGATTTCTAGATCTTGATCTAGTTATTCCTACAGAACTGATACTCTCGACTTCGTTTTTGTTTTGTTAGCCATGTTTCAACCAAGATTTCAAAAAAACGTTGGATTTCTAATAGCAAAAGTTAAATAAAAAGTCAGATTGAGATTTCTTTAAGAGTGCGCCAAATTGGGCTTCATAACTAAATTTCTTACGGCAATACCAAGGACTAAATAAAAAATATTTCCCAATACTTCATAGCCAAAAAATGGCAAAGCATTCCAATAGCTCAGTAATAGGCCGGGCAAAGATTTCTGGTAAAAAGCGAGAGTTAACCATGCACCGAAGTTAGTTATTAAAAAGAAAACCATACTGGCGGTTAAACCTGAGAACAAGATATCACTCATTTGACTGAATCGATTTTGATTTGTCTGTAATGACAACCAACTTACTAAAAACACGGATCCATAGGTAAAGGGCATCGTAGCGTGAAAACCGATTATCGCATCGGAGATAAGTAATGCGAGTAAAGGAACTATCAATACCATTTTGTTATTACGAAACCAGCGAGGGGCTAGAACTGAAACTGCTCCCAGGGCCGTGACATTAGGCCAATGAGGGATGATACGCGAAACAACTAAAAGAACAACAAGACAAGCCAGAATTTTTATATTTTCGCTTTTAGACATAATTCCTCCGATGACTTAAAAGTTCACTCTTTGGAAATTAGGAGGGTAATTCCCAAATTGCAATGATTAAAAAAAAAGCCCGGAAAAAACCGGGCTTTTTGAGTTAGGACATTTCGGTAAAACTTAGTTTACATCTTTGTAGTCAGCATCGATCACATCATCGCCGCCACCACTCTTCGCATCGGCGGTAGAACCTTCTGCACTGGACTCAGGGCCAGCTCCAGGCTGCGCACCGGCGGCTCCTGCTTTTTTGTAAAGCTCAGTCGAAAGCTTTTGGCTGACAGCATTTAACTGCTCTTGAGCGGACTTTAATTCAGCCAAGCTAGCCTTAGCCTCAATCGCTTTTTTCGCTTTGGAAATAGCCTCTTCGGCAGCTTTAACATCATCCGCAGGAAGATTTGCCGTATTCTCTTTAATGAGTTTTTCAGTTTGATAAACCAAGTTATCTAAGGTGTTCAATTGAGTAGCACGCTCTTGACGATCTTTATCTTCAGACGCATGCTCTTCAGCTTCACGAACTGCCTTTTTAATATCTTCTTCACTCAAACCAGACTGAGCGGTGATCTTGATCGCTTGTTGTTTACCAGTACCCTTATCAGTAGCAGACACATTCAAAATACCGTTAGCATCAATATCGAAAATAACTTCAACTTGTGGAACACCACGAGGTGCTGGAGGAAGACCAGTCAACTCGAAGCGGCCAAGAGTTTTATTGTCAGTGGCCATCTTACGCTCACCCTGAAGAACATGGATTTCAACGCCAGGTTGATTATCTGCCGCAGTTGAAAACACTTGAGTCTTCTTAGTTGGGATTGCTGTATTTCTTTCGATCAATGCAGTCATCACACCGCCAAGAGTTTCGATACCCAAAGACAATGGAGTTACATCAAGAAGAAGAACTTCTTTAACATCACCAGAAAGAACGCCCCCTTGAATCGCAGCGCCAATCGCAACAACTTCGTCGGGATTCACAGTTCTGTTAGGTTCTTTACCGAAAAAGTCTTTAACAGCTTTTTGGATCGCAGGAATACGGGTGGAACCTCCCACAAGAACTACTTCATCAATCTGAGACGCTTTTAAACCAGCATCTTCAAGAGCTTTACGACAAGGTTCCATGGATCGTTTAACAAGATCTTCAGTCATTTGCTCGAACTTTGCGCGAGTCAGTTTTGTCTGCAAATGTTTTGGGCCACTTTGGTCTGCAGTGATAAATGGCAAATTGATTTCGGATTCTTGCGCAGTTGAAAGCTCGATCTTTGCCTTTTCAGCTGCTTCCTTCAAGCGCTGAAGGGCCATTTTATCATTTTTAAGATCGATGCCGCTCTCTTTTTTAAACTCAGCAATGAGCCATTCTAAAATGCGATGGTCAAAGTTATCACCACCAAGGTGAGTATCACCGTTGGTTGATTGAACTTCAACAACACCATCACCGACTTCAAGAACAGAGATATCAAATGTACCTCCCCCGAAATCGTAGATCACAATTTTTTCATCTTTCTTTTTATCAAGTCCATAAGCCAAAGCCGCAGCGGTCGGCTCGTTGATAATACGTTTTACGTCAAGACCAGCAATACGACCGGCATCTTTAGTAGCTTGTCTTTGGGCATCGTTGAAGTAAGCAGGAACTGTTACAACAGCTTCTTTTACTTCTTCACCCAAATAGTCCTCCGCCACTTTTTTAAGTTTTGCCAAAACAGCGGCGCCGATTTCTTCCGGAGAGATCTTTTTGCCTTGAACATCAAAAGCACAATCATTGCCTTTAGCAACCACATTATAAGGAACTAATTTAATCTCTTCTTGAACTTCATCGGGACGACGACCAATGAATCGTTTTGCAGAGTAAATGGTATTTTCTGGGTTAGTGACGGCCTGACGTTTTGCGATCTGACCAGCTAAACGCTGACCATCTTTTGTGAAAGCGACGACAGAAGGAGTTGTACGAGCGCCCTCCTCGTTGACCAATACCTTAGCCTCCCCACCTTCCATGATCGACACAACTGAGTTCGTTGTACCTAAATCTATACCAATAATTTTTCCCATAAATGACTCCTAATGTTGTTTTTTAATCTTATTATGACACTTTTAATTTGAGTTCAGATTGAACGACGTCAAGGTCCCATCTCTAAATGGCTATTTTTTTCGCCCAAAAAAGCCAGACCCAGACGAAGAGGCCTTTTCATTGCGAATCTCTGCAATCTTCCTAAGCAAATTTTCCTCTTCTGAGCCGATCTTTTTGGGAATATCGATATTGATTTGATAGTAAATATCCCCTCGTCGTCCGCCTCGCAAGGTCGGAATGCCGTGACCTGATAACTTGATCAAATCCCCTACCTGACTCCCCTTAGGAACAGTGAGGCTCTCTTTGTCTGTCACTGTGTCGACCTCAATCTCACCACCGAGTATAGCTTTAATGTAAGAAACCTTAAGCTCCGCAATCAAATCGTTATCACGTCGTTCAAAAAGTTCATGATCTCGAACTTGTATCTCAACGTACAGATCTCCACTTGGTCCACCTCGATATCCGCCTTCACCTTCCCCTGAAACCCGCAAGCGTGTTCCAGAATCGACTCCCGCAGGAATGGTCACGCGAATCTTTCGGTGTTTGGAAGTTCTGCCACTACCTCTACAGGATTTACATTTGTGCTTGATCATCTGTCCCTGTCCATGACAAGTCGGACAGGTTGTGGCCATCTGAAAAAAACCTTGCGCGCGAATAACTTGACCTTGGCCGCCGCAAGTGGTGCAAGTTTCAGCCGAACTTCCTTTTTCTGCGCCACTACCATTGCACTCCTTGCAGGATTCATCGCAGTCATACTCAATTTCTCTTTCAACACCTTTCACCACGTTCTCGAGATCAATTTCCATCACATAACGAAGATCGGCTCCCTTACGAGGTTGATTGGGGTCACGGCGACGACGAGTTCCTCCCCCCATTCCAAAGAAGTCACCAAAAATGTCTCCGAATTGGGCAAAAATATCATCCACATTATGGAAGCCATGCTGACCACCACCTCCACTGCCGGTGAATGCCTGATGGCCAAATCGATCGTAGCGATTGCGTTTTTCGGGATCACTGAGGATATCATAGGCAGCGGCCGCTTCCTTAAATTTTTCTTCGGCCTCAGGGTTGCCTGGATTTTTATCAGGATGAAATTGCATCGCCATTTTACGATAGGCTTTTTTGATGGCATCTTGATCGGCATCCTTTGAAACGCCTAAAATTTCATAAAAGTCTCGCTGAGGCGACATTATAGCTCCTTAATTTGGTAATTCGTCAGAACCAATATGGTGTGTGTTAAAGATTTGTCAACGCTTCAAGTTTAATGAATTTTTTCTTACTTGATTTTTTTAGAAGCTTCGGTAAGGCGATCGCGCATTCTCTGCAATAATTCAGGAGGAATGCCCGTTTTTTCATAGTCCCGCACCAATTGCTCTGCCATCTCTAAACGACCCGCTTCGGTATAAAGTCGAGTGGCATAGGAAGCCAACCAATCGGGTGCTCCATTTTTTTGGGCACGCACAAAATATTCAGCCGCTTTGACCTTATCACCCACCTCAAAAACATATAAATAAGCTCCACGATAAAGAATTGGCCAATCATTAGGAAAATATTTTAATCCCCTTTCTAAAATAGCCACTGCTCCTGGGGTGTCATTGACGGTGATCGCCAGCAATAAAGGTGCGGTGGCATAGATGATTCGAAAATGAGGGGAAAGATCAGTCACTTTATTGACCATTTTATAAACCCAAGAATTAGTGCAAACTTCATTTGGTTTAAGAATTCGTTCACAGTGATCAATATCTTGAACTGTCCGAAGCCATAACAAATCCGCCACCAGTTCTTTGTACCCAAAGGTAAAGTCCTCCAAATAAGGGGTGGGGCTGACAAAGTAAGTGAACGCACTTGGGCTCTTGTAAGGCTGTAAATAAAGTTTAGTTGCGGCAATTGCTAACAGTAAGCCGGCCAAAACCATTACCGAAATAAATCTTTGAACAACCACCAAGCCCTCCTTTTTTACCCGATTTTCCAATGTAAGTGCCATTTATTGGCGAGCTGTAAAGCAAATAGCCAACTAACTAATTTTTATTCATCTTAAAGCTTTCACCATGTTGGCACAACTCCTGAATACACATTTAGTGGAAGACTCTCATCATCAGAAGGGATGACCTATGAAAAAACTATTTGCTGTCCTGGTTGGATTTTTAAGTGCCCCCAGCTTCAGCTTGGCAAACTACGAGGCGTGCCAAACAGACCTGTCGAATAAATTTAATGTCGACAAGGGCGTGGCTGGAGACCTTTGCAGCCTGAATTCGGTTTTTATCCAATGGTGCATGAAGGAGGAAAGCAAAATTCTCAGCAGTACTGATTTTCAGGCTCTCGCCATTTACTGCACGGACCTCCTCATTAAGCAAAAAAAAGGTGAAAATCAATTTGATCTACAAAAATTGAGGGTGAATCAGTTTTAAAGTACTTGATGGTGGATTCATTGTTCTGTACGATCCCACCTATGACTACTCAATATATCGAATTTCAAAATGTGCTCAACAACTTTGGCGGTGACTCTGACCTACTTAAAGATACAGTGGCTCTGTCACTCAAATATTTGCCGCAACACCTTGATAAAGTTCGACATGCGATTGCCACAAAAGATCCCAAAGAACTTGAAATATCAGCTCATACCATCAAGGGCTCTTTGAGTTTATATTTATATAAGCCAATTGTTGAGTCTGCCTTTGAGCTTGAAAAGCTAGGGCGTGCTAATAATTTAGAATCAGCTTCATCTCTATTAGCTGACTTTGAAAGCCAACTCGACAACATCATGAACGAGCTAAAACAGTTTTCCCAAAGTAACTAAATCAACTGTTTATTTTTCAATTACACCATCAGATGCCACCAGAGCGTTGGAGCCGGCGAAGGCAAAAATGTCTAGCCGGCTAGAAGCGAATGAATATTTGATCTGGCCAATGCGTTGAGCCTACGATGTTCCTTCCTTGAAAGTTAAGACTAGTTCGACCGTTTAATTCTCGCACCAGAGCTTCCTTTTCAATAAGATTACTGGCCCTAGTAAAACCATAGCCACTGAAATAATTCTCTGGAAATTTGATTTTAGCGACGCGGCGACAATTCTCTGCACCATCATAAATTAATTCTTCCGGGCAAAGACTATCATCCGCACCATAAATTTCCATATTGAGTTCCAGAATTCGAGACTGAGATCGTCCCTGCGACCACCAATAACTGATGATTCGCTCACCCTTGATCATGGGAGGAAGCGAGCTATTGAGTGGAATATAACTCTGGTTGCGGCTCTCTGAATACTCCGGTGAATTATTCAAAATAAAGGTTCGCAACATCGTTGCTGCCACCGAATAACCGTAGGCCGTGGCAAAACCACAATGCTCACCTAATGGCACTCCAACCATCCCCAAGTTGGGATCAGATCTCTGAGATTTTACTTTCATCAAGTTTCCGGTGTTAATATTATAGTCCACAACGGAATCGTCCTGACTAGCCCATACAAACAAAGGTACTTTGGTGTAGTGATTATAAGCGGAATAGTGACTGCGCTGCCAAAACTCTTGTTGGCGGGCTTTCTCCACATCATCACCAATTGGATTATTGACCGCATTGTCACCCATAAATCGCGAAGCTAACCGACCTAACAAATCCGGAAATTCATAAGACTTCGGTTGCCCTCGGTCTAATAAGTCATTGACTCCTGGTAAGCGATCCCTGACGGAATCCAAGTAATACCAAGTTAAGTTGGAAAAAATAAATCCCTTCAAAGAATCTCCGTACATATTTTCAACTGTTGGTCGAAGATCTGATACGGCACAAAGAGATGTAATGGACTGAAAGAGTCCGGCATTCTGACTCTCAGTCGAATTCAATCGTTGCTCTGTTAAATACGCAGCTGAACCTGCCAAACTCACCGCTACAGCGTGCACGGAAGAAACCAAAGACATGTATGGAGATTCATAGCGCAACCACTGAGCTACATCGAAAAAATCCTGGGATTCAAAGTAACCGCCAAAATTAAAAACTTTGTTGGTAACAATGTAATCCTGACCTGTTCGATTGCCCAATAAGATGACGTTGAAAGGAGATTGATCGAACAAATGAATCATATAATTCTTGAGTGAAGCAGCATTGGTTTCAGCGGCGCAAAAAACTCCACATTTATAAATCACCCAAGGTCGTGGCGACTGATCTTTAATTCCGATAAAGCCATTAACGCTTTTTCCGTCCTTTGTTTTGAATACTAATGGTCGAATTCGGGAATTCTCCAAAAAGGGATAACTCGCCATCGCAAAATCGATGAGTCCCATCAAGCCACCAGTTGCTTTGGCGCTAAGATATTGTCCACAATGATTGAAATAATCTTGGGCCATTTGACCATACTCTGATGATCTCAAGTTTTTTTGTTGAGCTTGCTGCTCAAACGACTCCGGCATACATTCTGCAGGAACTGCCGAAATCAAGTTTCCATCCGGAACCCACTCTAAAAAGCCACGATCTTCAACGCCGAGAGTTTTTGCATGTTGCTGATACATCTCTTTGAGATAACGCAAAAGGAAATCATCTCGAGACGTTTGATTTAGTGATTGCGCACCCAATGTGCGTCTTGTAAAAGACGTTCCTCTTGAAGAGGCACTTACAATGTTTGAATTTAACAGACAAACAAGGCCAATGAATGATTTGAAGGATCTCTGCACGAGTGTACCCAAGTGGTGTTCCTCCCTCCATGGTAGTTACACATATCGTGTTTAGCTTTGTTCAAGGTTTTAAAAATAACAACAGGTTTTGAAGAATGAAGCTGCGCTTCAAGTGAAATTATGAAGTGTTCTTAAATGTTTTTTTCAACAAATATTATGTAGCGATTATCAAACAAATATATTTTATAGAACTGCTGATTTACTATGCAGCAGTTCTCGTTTTTTTACACACCACATTTTTCTGTGCTTATAAAAAACTCGAAGCTGGGTGGTAAAAATCCCGCTCTGGATTTTTAGTTTACTTGTTTTACCTTTAATGAGTTTGAAGAACAGCCACCTATACCGTTATTGGCAGTCATGATTGGGCTATTATCTTTAACTTCAAAAGGATAAATATTATCACTCATTCCGTCACTTCCGTTATTATTTAAAGTTAATGTTTGAAGAACTTTGCCGCCTTTAGATACAAGTTCAAAAACACCAGCAGACTTAATTTGAAATGATACATTTTTAACTACTCGTGGTTTGTTTTCAAAATCTTTGTAAGTTAGAGTTGATTGGGTCATACTGTAAGTCGTATCAATAAATGGCTCAGTAAATACACATTTTATTACATCAGCATGTGCTATGTTCATAGATAAGATAACTAAAGAAGTTGCGATTGTTTTTTTCATAAAATAAATTCCTTTCAAAAATGGCTTTTACGTTTTAACAGCAGAAGCGAAGATACTTCAAAACTGGGAATTATTGAACTGTTAGAGTTTTATACTGGCAAAGGTTTCATAGTTGTAAGTAAGTTCTACTCTGTTCAAATGTAGGGACAATTGGTCATTAATTAAAATCCCCCAGATTAAAGGTCTGGGGGATTATTTGGTTTAAATTATTTTTGAATCCATTTAGATTCTGCTGAAAAAGAGCCAAATTCAAGGCGCCAAGCTTCAGATCGAAC
>CAZYOE010000139.1:0-12409 GCA_964648725.1 uncultured Pseudobdellovibrionaceae bacterium
TGTAGTTAACCAAGTATAACAAAAGTCCTGACTGCCCCCGTTATTGATGTAGAGCACCAGGCAGTGAGATGAAAAAAGAATTTATTAAGAGGTTGCACTCGACCGCCGAAAAATTATTTCGAGTCTATTGGGATCTTTGCAATGAATTTGAAATAGATATCCAAGGCTTTCACCAAAAGGTTCAGTCAGCCTTCCTTATCATGCTGGGTCCAGAGAGGGCTTCAGGGTAACTTTTGTCGTAGTCAATTGCCTCCTAGCAACAATCTTTGAATAGCTTCGGGCCCTGAAATACGACCATAATCTTTGAAACTGAAATTTTCTGGCCAATTCAAGTATTCCTCCATCTCTTCGAGAGTTTCAGGAACTTTTTTGAACTTATCAGGGATGACATCCCATTGATTCAATCCATAAGTGGTGATACCCGACTTATTCGAAGCAATCTGTAAACTCCCAGAGGAACCTCCGTTGATTACAATTTCTTTTCCAAGGTTGGTAGTGTAAAAATCAATGGTATGCCATTAACTTTGAGTCTTAATACATTGAAAACTGGCATCTCTGTTTTAAGAATTGATCGAAGGCTTCATCGGTCACGTATTGTTTATTAAAAAAAACATTTTCGCCTTTGCTTTCATCGGTATACCAAAGTTCTTTCACAGAAACCTTGCAGTCTTTGAAGCCCTTCTTTTTAATCGTGGCCAGATTATTTTTGAATTGGGCAAGTGAACCTACAGGGTAATCATTGATTCGATTGGCTTCAATGACGACACCGTTTCCTAAATAAGTGATGCCCGGAACGATTGCGATTCCTTTTGCGTCTTGTTCAATCGGGCTTTCGCTCAAGGCGCCTCTGGTCACTTCTTTTGTTTTGGTATTGAAAACAACTTCTTCTCGTGTTGGTAAGGTCACAATCAAAATGTCTTTTTCTTTGTCGGCCTCATAACGGATAGCGGGCAACACTAAACGTGGAAAGAACATCATCAGTTTTAAATGGCCATGACTCTCTTGATTGTCTGGTGAATCCCAAATGAGTAGTCCTAAATCTGAACGAGCAAAGCCTTCAAACATAAATTCAAAAGAGCGTCCAATGCCAAAGCCTGGTTTAGAAACAATTTTATTGGGACCCCAATTCATAAAGTTAAAATCCTTTATTTTCTCGTAGTCTTTATCATTCGTATAGGAACAGTAATTCCATCTGGAGTGAAGTCGAGATCGGCAAACTGTGGTGCGCAACATTTCTTCGTTTGAATCAAACCATGGCGCCTGAATCTTGGTTTCATCAAATTCTATTTCATGGCTCGAATAAACAAAACTAGTAAGAGTCATTACGAATAAAAGGGTTATCGATTTCATTGAACCATCCTATGTATAGTTTTTCGCTGCCCTGCTAGTTGTCATTTTATTGAAGGTAATTTAGAGTGCAATTTAAAATTAACTTAAAATATTTGTGCTGATTTGAGACAGTTTAGTAGGTAATTTCAATTGACAAAAAAAACACCTAAAAGAATGATGGCGCCCTCTATAGACAAAAAAAAGGGGGAATTATGATTAAAGCAGGTATGACATTAACGGCAATTACCTTGGCGTCAGCATTGGTTTTCGCGAAGCCATTAGCTAAAATGGAAGTTGTTTGTGTTGCCAATGAAAAACAAGACACAATTCGCACGGTTTATCTCACTGCCGATAAAACTCCGTTAATGGCTGATCCTCTCTCAAATCTTTTGATTGTTGATTCTGTTCAACAACCTACTAACGACACTGTTGTACTAAGTGCTGCTTCAGATGATGGTTCAGAAGCTTTGAGTGTTAAAAACACCGGTGAGGCAACACTTGCAATTACCGCAAAATCTAAAACCACCAACTTTACAATGAAGTGTTACGCAAATGGTGTAATGCAAGGTTTGAGTCTGTAATTTTGGTTTAGTTGGAGAGTTGTGGCTAAAGTAGGCTGCGGCTTTCCAAGTTATACCATTACCATTTAGTTCGTAGCCTATCGTTGGCTGCGTCGTCCGAGGCACCCCTTCACAGAGGGGAAACCCCGCCTCGTGTGCGCCTTGGTCTACTTTCTAACTGGAAATGGTATTATACGAGGTTAATGGGTAATTTAAGTTTTTGATAGATTTGTTGCATGCGACGGCATAAAATATTCTCGTCTATTCCTATAATCGAATTTACTTTCATCGAAGTTTTAAGCCAGTGGTAGTTTAATACTGCGCGGTACCGCTCTAAGCCAAGAAGTTGGTTTAGCCATTTGTGGTCTATTGAGTTCTCTTCTATGTAGCCTTTTAGTAGCCATTCTAAAGCCTGCTCTGAATCATATTTGGCGAGGCCTTCATTAATCAGATAGTCGAACGTAGCCAATGGTCCCACCAAATCAAAACAAAACCAGTAGTAGCAGGCATCGTCAAAATTTAAAGCCGTTACAAAATAATTTTTATTTTCAAGGGGCATTGATTTTATCAGCTTTTTATCTTTTGATGCTATGGGTTTTGCCACTCTTAGTCCGCTGGCAGCTAGGTACAAGATCCAATCGAGTTCGGTTGCGATTTCTTATTCACTGCGATTTTCGGCTGCCGTTAAGCGGAGAATGGCTTTTTGGCCACCTATTTCGCATGTAAAGACAACATTCGCTGACTTTTGCAAAAAACAGATATCTCCAGTAAGGTTCCAGGAGTCTTGTAATACTTTGAATTGCTCTGTACTAAACTGCATAAGACTTAAGGTTTGTATTGAAGGGGCTGGTATTCAAGCAATCCGCAAAAAAGTCAGTTGCTTTTCCAGAGGGACTCTCTTAGGTTTCCGACTTCAGCAAAATCCACAAAATATTGGTGTTATGAAGAAGAGCGACTTACAGTTTGATTTCCCGGAAGATTTAATCGCAAAAGAGCCCTTGCGGCCTTCGCGTATCTGCTCGGGCCTTGGTATTGAAGGCTCCGAACTGGATTGGCCTGAGTTTTTAGCCATGTTTAACCCCAATGATGTATTAGTCCTCAACGATACGAAAGTATTAAAACGAAGGGTCTTCACTGACTCTGGTTTGGAAGTACTGTTTCTTTCGTCGGAGGATCAAATTCATTGGCAGGTGTTGTTTCCGTCGCGCAAATTTAAAGTGGGTCAAGCCATTGCCCTGCCGGGTGAGTTGTCGATGATTCTTTTAGAGAAAGGACGCCCTCAAAAAGTTCAGACCAGTCAAGCTCTGGAGGAAGCCTACTTTGAGCAACATGGGGAACTGCCTTTGCCTCCTTATATTCAGAAGGTTAGGGAGAATCGCCATGCTCAGGGTATGGATTCGTCATGGTATCAAACAGCATGGAATGAAAAACCGGGCAGTTTTGCCGCGCCAACAGCCAGCTTGCATTTTAAGCAAGAGCACCTCGAGTTTCTCAAGAAAAAAGGGGTGCAAATTTGTTATCTGACTTTGCATGTGGGATTGGGAACTTTTTTGCCGGTCGAGGTGGATGATTTGGCCACTCACCCAATGCATGAGGAAGAGGTTGAGATTCCGCATTCCACCTTGAAGGCGATTGGACAGGCCAAACAAACTGGGGGACGGGTTTGGGCGATGGGCACCACGGTTGCCAGGGCGCTGGAGAGTCACGCTCTAGGTAAATTTCAAGCTGGGGCAGTGGGTTTCCGAGGCAAAACCAATTTACTGATTTTACCAGGTTTTGAGTTTAAAATGGTTGATGTTTTGCTCACCAATTTTCATCAACCTGAAAGTACGCTATTAGCTTTGGTGATGGCTTTTGCTGGCATTGAAAAAGTAAAATCAATTTATCGTTGGGCATTAGAAAATAAATTTCGTTTATTTAGTTATGGAGATCTTTCAATATGGACGCGCGCATAGGGCAATTTGAAGTTCATCACACTGAGGGGAATGCTCGACAAGCCACTCTTTGGACCTCCCATGGTCCCATTGAGACCCCGGTTTTTATGGCGGTTGGAACCAAAGCCACTGTGAAAGCCATGACACCAGAGGAGTTGTTAGAGAATGGTTGTCAGGTTGTTCTGGGTAACACCTATCACTTGCATTTGCGTCCTGGTGAAAAGCTCATTCAAAAATTAGGTGGACTCCACAAGTTCATGAATTGGCATGGCCCAATTTTAACAGATAGTGGCGGATTTCAGGTCTTCTCTTTATCGCAATTGCGCAAGTTGACCGAGGAGGGCGTCGAATTCAGAAGCCACATCGATGGTCAAAAATGCTTTCTCTCTCCTGAAACCAGCATGCAAATTCAGATGGATCTGGGCTCTGATATTATCATGGCCTTTGACGAGTGCTTAAAATATCCAGCCACTCGTGAGGAGACCAAAGAAAGTATGGATCTCACACACCGTTGGCTGGTTCGTTCTAAAAAAGCGATGACTCGAGAGCAGAGTTTGTTGTTTGGTATTGTTCAGGGCGGGCTTGATTTGGAACTCCGTAAAGAAAGTTTGCAGCAGATTACCAGCGTTGATTTACCTGGATATGCACTGGGTGGGTTAAGTGTGGGTGAGCCCATTGAGATGATGCACACTTTGGTCAAAGAAATTGCGCCGCTCATGCCAAGTCATAAGCCGCGTTATTTGATGGGTGTGGGTACTCCATTAGATTTGATCCTAGCTATAGATTCCGGCATTGATATGTTTGATTGCGTGATGCCTACTAGAGTGGCACGGAACGGGACGATTTATACTTGGCAGGGAAAGGTGAGTATTAAGAGGGCTGAATATAAAGAGGATGATTCTCCCTTAGATCCAGAGTGCAACTGTTATACATGCAGAACCTACTCAAAGGCCTATTTGCGCCATTTATTTTTAACGGGTGAGATTCTCGGGGCGAGATTAAACACAATTCATAACCTCCATTTTTACTTTCAGCTTATGAAACAGGCACGAAATGCTATCAAAGCTGGACAGTGGGCTGCTTTTAGGGATCATTGTCTAACGCGTTTTGCAAAGTGATTTTCGATGTTTAGTGAAACCCTTGCTATTTGAGTTAAAAGATGGTCAGTTTTTATAGGACCCAAAGAATTCAAAAGTTGTGCAGGGGGACTTCTAATTTGTAGCAAAAATGGCTACATAGGGGAGTTTTTAAACAACCAAAAATTGGATTTATTTGAATTCTTTAGACGGAGGTATTTTATGAAAGCATTATTTTTATCTGCGATGGCGCAGGCGCAAGAGGCCACTCAAACTGTAACGACAGGAGCACCTAAACAACCAGGGGCTCTTGAAATGATGTTGCCATTTGTTTTTGTATTCGCCATTTTTTACTTTTTGGTGATTCGTCCGCAAGTAAAGCGTCAGAAGACACACCAAAAATTCATCACCGAACTCAAAAAAGGTGATGAGGTTATTACTTCAAGTGGAGTCTTAGGTACTATTGAGGGATTAACAGATCGTTTTGTAACATTAGAAGTTGCTGACGGCGTTTCTATCAAGGTTCTGAGATCACAAATAGCTTCAACATTGGCACAACAACAAGAGGTCAAAAACTAATATGGAAAACTTCCGTTTACGACTATGGACAGCGATGGTAGGGATTGTAGTTGCGGTGATCTGGTTGGTCCCCAACTTTACAAACTTAGAGAACCGATGGTGGTTCACAAAAAAGAAATTAAACTATGGTCTCGATATCCAAGGTGGTTTGCATCTAGTGATGGGTGTTGATGTCCAAGGTGTAATGTCAGAGCAGATTAATCGTCTGTCCGCTCAGTTAAAAACGGAATTTCAAGAAAAGGGAGTTGGATTCAAAGACATTGGTGTCGTGGATCCAAACATGGGCGAAATCAAGATTGAATTTGCCGAGGCCTCTCAGCAGCAAGGGATCGAAAAACATTTTAATGAAAGATACGGAACTGTATTTCAGTCTTTAGGGGTTCAAGGGTCATCTTTACACTACCGTTATTTTGATACCTATTTGCAAGATTATAAAAACAGAGTTCTTCAACAGGCTATCGAAACCATTCGTAACCGTATTGATGAGTTTGGTGTGGCAGAACCAAGTATCTCTGCTCAGGGCAGTGATCGTATCAGCATTCAACTTCCTGGTGTTGCCGATGCAGAACAAGCGAAGGCCCTTATTAATACTTCGGCGCGCTTGGATTTCATGATGGTTGAACAGACTAAGCCAGTAGAAGAGCTTCAGTCGTTGATTGCAGAGGCTGAGAAAAAAGGTGGCTACGAGTTTAAATCACTTCGCTACACTCAATATGTAACTCGTCTCAACGAGGACCTTAAAGATAAATTGCCAGAAAAAACCATGGTCATTTTTGAAAAAATGGAAAATGCCGCCACCTTGGAAGCTGGTCGTATACCCATGTTGGTTCGCACTGACACGGGTTTAGGTGGTGATGCTCTTGATGATGCATTTGTTGCCTTTGACCAATATGGAGTTCCAGAGGTTAGCCTTGTCTTTAACAATATGGGCGCGAATAAGTTTGCTGAACTCACCGGTGGCAATATTGGAAAATCTATGGCCATCGTTCTTGATAAGGTAATTAAGTCTGCGCCGGTGATTCAGACAAAAATTGCTGGTGGCCGGGCGGTGATTACACTTGGTCGAGGAAGAGTTCGTGAGCAAGCTATTAATGAAGCTAAAATGATTGCCACAGCACTTCGTGCCGGAGCTTTGCCAGCAACACTTGAGCAATTAGAAGAACGCCGAGTGGGTCCAACAATGGGTGCTGACTCCGTTAAAAGAGCGCAGGTGGCCGGATTAGCAGGTTTCCTGTTGATCGCATTATTTATGCTGGTTCGTTATCGTGGTAGTGGAGTTGTTGCGGTTGTTACTCTTATGTTAAACGTAATTATCTCATTGGCCGCGCTTTCATCTTTGAATGCGACGTTAACCCTTCCTGGTATTGCAGGTATTGCTTTAACTGTGGGCTTTGCGGTTGACTCCAATGTTCTAATTTTTGAACGTATCCGAGAAGAACTTGCCAAAGGTGCAGGCTTTAAAATGGCACTCGCAGAAGGTTATCACCGTGCGATGAGTGCTATTTTGGATGCAAACATCACCACTGGAGCAACAGCAGTGATCCTTCTTTATTTTGGAACAGGTCCTGTTAAGGGATTTGCAGTGACACTTTTAATCGGTATTTTCACAACCATGTTTGCTAACGTCTTTATCGGAAAAGTTATTATGGACTCTTTGGTTCATAAAATGGGTTGGCAGAAAGTTTCAGTCTAAGGAGCAGGACAATGAAAAAACAAGAATCATTTGGAAAAATAGACTTTGTTGGTAGTAGTGCTTTATTGGGCGCGATGTCTGGTTTCTTGATACTTCTCTCATTCATTTACCTTGGAGTGAGAGGGATTACCTGGGGAATTGACTTTTTGGGTGGAACGGAAGTTCAGGTTAGATTTGAAAACCCCGTAAAAATTGACGATCTCCGTGGCCTAGTTGAAAAAGAGGGCCTCATAAATCCTGGTCTTCAAGGTATGGGTGACGATAAAGAATATATCATTCGTTTTCAGTTGCCGACCAAAGGAACAGAAAAAGAGATTAACCTCGCCACAAAAGCGAGCGTTGAGCATTTGAAGAATTCAATTTCAACGACCTTTGCATCTCAAAAACCTGAATTTCGGCGAGTGGATTCAGTGGGGCCGCAAGTAGGAGCTGAATTAAAGAAAAATGGTTTTCTCTCGGTATTTTACTGTTTGCTCGTTATCTTGATTTATGTCGGACTTCGATTTGACTATAAATATGCACCAGGCGCAGTTATTTGTTTATTTCACGATGCCGTTATTACCTTGGCTATTTTCGTGATGGTTGGCAAAGAAGTGAACATTCCAATTTTAGCGGCAATTTTGACCCTGATGGGGTATTCGTTGAACGATACCATTGTTGTGTTTGATAGGATTCGTGAAACAGAAGGACATTATGCGGCAAAAGGCATTCGCTTTATTGTTAATAAGGCCATTAACGATATGTTGCATAGAACCTTAATTACATCAGGTACCACTTTGACCTCTGCAACAGCTCTTTGGTTATTGGCTGATGGAACGGTTGCAGATATCGCGTTTGCTCTTGTTATTGGTATTATTTTTGGAACGTACTCTTCGATCTATGTGGCAGCACCTTTTGTGATGCTCTTTGATCGAGGAACAACGACTCGCGCTTAAGAAATTACTTTAAGCTCAGAAGTCTAGATATTGGGGAAAAGATGTTACAACTTTGGAAGCCGAGAGGAAGTGTCGTTGATACCTCCGGCTGGGATCAGCAAGTTCCTGAAAAAATACGGGAGCTTGCAAGTCGGCGTGGCCTAGCTCTTTGGGAGCACTTTCAAAGTTGGACTCAACCTCGTCTTTCAAATCTCAAAGATCCACAAAAATTATTGGGCATGGATGTCGCTATTGAGCGGCTTGTGCAAGCTCATGAAAATCAAGAAAAGGTCGCTCTCTACGGAGATTTTGATCTTGATGGGACCTCTGCATTGGCCCTTCTTGAAACGGCTTTTAGTAAGTTGGGCTTTAAGAATTTAATTTTGTATCAGCCAAGTCGTTTAACTGAAGGATACGGTTTTCATGTTCATGCGGTGGAATCACTAAAAGAACGTGGAGTGACACTGATCATTACGGCAGACGTAGGCATTACTGCAATTGCCGCTGCCCATAAATGCCGCGAACTGGGTATCGATTTAATCATCACCGATCACCATTTACCCACAGCAGAAAAGCCAGACGCTTTGGCGGTTATCAATCCCAACCAGGGAACTTGCCCGTCGGAGTTAGGTCATCTTTCCGGAGTGGGCGTGGCTTTTTATCTTTCCTGGGCCTTACGACGTCGATTGGTTCAGCTCGGTAAAGTTGGAGAGTTGGAACTTGAACTCAAAGAATTATTGGATTGTTTTGTGATAGGTACTTTAACTGATATGGTACCTATTCGGGAAGAGAACAGGGTGTTAGTTAAACATGGGCTCTTGCAACTCGCGAAAACAAAACGTCCTGGTATTCGGTTCCTTCTTGAAGAACTCGATTTGGTGGGACGGGATCTCACCAGTCAGGATGTGGCGATTCGATTTGCGCCCAAACTTAATGCCCTGTCAAGAATGGAAAAAAACATTCGTCCCTTAGATTTGTTTATGGTTCAAAGTGAGATTGAAGCTCGGGATTTAATGGGGCAAGTGTTGCAGCAGAATGACCTGCGAGTCACTTTACAGGCTGAAGCTGAGCAATTGGCATTAGCAATGGCAAAAGACTGGGCCGATAAACCCTTTGTGTTTATTTCTGATAGTAGTTTTCACAAGGGTATTATTGGCCTCGTCGCAACTCGATTAAGTCAGGTCTGTCAAAAACCGGCTTTTGTAGGATCGATTTCAGAAGAGGGTATAGTAGTGGCAAGTGCTCGTGCCCCTCAAAGTTGGGGTGGCAACCTTGTTAAAGTTTTAGAGAGTGCGGCCTTGTATCTTCATCGTTTTGGAGGACATTCAAATGCCGCCGGTTTTGAATACTCGTTGATTCAAGTTCCCGAGATCGTAAGCTCCTTTGAAGGGTTTTTTAAAAATTCTGATGGTAGTTCAGAAAAAGATCCTATTCTTTATGATGTTGATTTGACTCTTAGTGAAATTACACCTGGCTTTATGAGCTGGGTTGATATGCTTGGGCCCTTTGGCCAAACCTTCGAGGTTCCAATTTTCAAGATTTCAGGAGTAGAGGTTTTGTCGAAAAAAGAATTACGCGGAGGACATCGACGCCTCGAGATTAGTTGGAATGGTATCACTCGCGAAGCTTTGTTGTTTAGTCCGACCGAAGTACAATTGTTGACGCTTGGCACCCATCGTTTGATTGACGTTTTAGCTGAAATACAGTGGAACTACTTCCAAAATAGAAAAAGACTGCAATTGTTGATTAAGGATATGCGGCCATTTGAAATGACAGAGGGGAAAGATCATGAAAGCGAAGCCACAGAAAGTTAAAAAGCGGGCGACGACAGCAAAAACTCGCACAGTGGGAGTTAAGTCAAATTCAGCGAAGGAAGTTTGTAAAGGAATTCAAAAAAGTGTTGATGCCGCTTTGTTAAGTCTACCACCAAAAGTTCAAGCTAATATTGATCAGGTCATGAAGAGCCTCGATGTCAGTCCGATTCGTCTTCAAGATTTAAGAGCCCTAGGCTATCGAATTCTCAAGCACGCTACCGAAATTAGCGAAACTCTCAAAGGTGCCAATGTGGTTACTAAAAAGGCCCGAGGTCGAAAAGGGTGAAATCGGTTGTCTTGCTCTCAGGAGGATTAGATTCTGCAACGAATCTGTATCAGGCTCATCGAGAGTCTAAAGTTGTTTTAGCTCTCACCTTTAATTATGGTCAAAGGGCTGCACTTAAGGAAATTGAATCCGCAAATAAGTTATGTCAGGGCCTCGGTGTTCCTCATAAAGTAATTTCCATTCCATGGGTTACAGAGTTTGGTCATTCGAGCCTGATTGATTCATCAAAAACAATCCCTCAAAGCAATGACGTTCGCATTGATGATTTTGAACAGTCAAAAAAAACAGCGGCCTCAGTATGGGTTCCTAATCGTAATGGAATTTTGTTAAATATTGGGGCGGGTTTTGCTGAGGCTCTTGGCGCCGATATTGTTGTACCGGGGTTTAATATTGAAGAGGCGCAAACCTTTCCAGACAATACGGATGAGTTTCTGAAGGCCCTGACAAATAGTTTTTCCTATTCAACGGCCACAAAAGTTCGGGCTCATTGTTTTACGACCAAGTTGAATAAGACAGAAATTGTTGATCTTGGGATGAAGTTAGGACTGCCATTTGAGCTCCTTTGGCCCTGTTATTTTTCAGCTGAAAAGTGGTGTGGTACTTGTGAATCATGCTTAAGGTTTGAGAGGGCCGTCACCAATAATAGTCTGACAATTATAGGCACTTTTTCTGAATCTAAATAAATAAAATTCAATAGTGGGCCGCGGTCCTGGGGATTTGCCAAGAGTTGGCATATGGTCGTGGCATGCTCCTATCTAACTTTGCCAACGACTATTATAATTTATTGATTCGAGTGGGAATATCAGTTGTGGTATTTTTGCAGTGTGCATTAGGTTATGCGGGTAAGCAGGTCCAAGAGGATAAAAGTATTAAGTCTGTGCTCAAGCAAGTTCCGTCTTTTAAGGGTGGGCATTCTGTTTGTTATATGTCGGCTTCGTCAAAAGATCGTACTGTCCAGGGAGTCAATATCGAAGGGCAGGTGCGTTTAGCCTCAGTCACTAAATTGCTCACTTCGTATTGGGTGCTTTCGCGTTTAGGACCGCGCTATCGCTTCAAAACAGATTTTGTTTGGGATTCAACAACCGCTGAATTGGTGATCCGTGGATCTAAAGACCCTTTCTTTGGCCGGCGAAGACTCTACCTGTTAATTTCAGAATTAAATCGTCTTGGAATTCGACAAATTAATAAAGTCTATTTTGATGAGAAATTTAAGTTTTTTCTATCGGTAGAAAATCCTTCTACTCATCACACGGAAATCACTCAAAGTGGTGGAGTGTCACGGCAGACTATTAAAGCGCAATTGCTCCAACTGATGAATAACCGCGAGTGGAAGAAAAATGACCGTGCTCAATATTCCGATTTTGTGAAAATTGCCAATGTGATCGGAGTGAAGGCGACTCCATCGGTTGATGTTGATTTAAAAGTTTTGGAGGTTGAAGCTGTCACCGGAAATCCTTTAGAAGGTAGAGCTGGCCTAGAGGTGTATTCATCAGCGTCTCCTGAAGTATTAAATTACCTTAAAGTTATGAATATGTACTCTATGAACTATCCTGCGGATGAATTCTTCACTCTTTTCGGAGGGCGCCATTCCTTCGCAAAGTTCTTGATGGAAAAAATGAAAGTCAGCGAGTTGGAAGCACGGATTTTTACTGGTTCAGGGTTGCCCTATAGGGCCAGTGGGGATCGCGCTGACACTTATACCAGTTGCGAAGTGATGTTGGGTGTCCTTGAAGAGATAAAGAAGATTCTTAATACTCATAAATTGGATTTGTCCGACATTATGATGGTGGCCGGAGTGGATCGAGGTACGTTGAGCGGGCCGTTTCGGGAAGCTCCTTTGCGAGGCACTGTGGTGGCAAAGACCGGCACCATTGCAACAGCACTAACACTTGCGGGATATATCTATACGAAGCAAGGTCGCGTTGATTTCGGTATTTTTTTTCAAACCAAAAATTTGGCGAAAGCCAAAACGGCAAGAAATCAGTTGGTACTAAAGATTGCCGGTAAGCATGGTGGCACTCAGCCTTTGAATTATCATCAGAACTATCAATTTGTGTCTTTTGCGCCACAGTCCGAATTAAAGAAACTTGACTCTGGTTCTGCTGGATTGCCTTAAAAAGGTATCGTTGTTAATTTCACTTGCCTCGTCGAATACTCATTGCACAATCATAAATAGATTCTGCTGAAAAAGGCCAACTTCTGCGTTGGCTTCGCTTCATCTCTC
>CAZYOE010000140.1:0-10042 GCA_964648725.1 uncultured Pseudobdellovibrionaceae bacterium
TTCCTCCAAGAGATGGGAGAGGTGAACATCACTTGCAAACAAATTTCGTTGATTAAGATGAGATAAGTCAGCCATACGAATACTTAAATAAAGTAGTTCATCCAATCAACTAAAAACAACCCAAAAACGTGACCCTTTTTCAGCAGAATCTAGGTAGTTTGAAATCTCTCAAAAGTGGGAGTTTTTTCCTTCGCTTGAGAGTAGTAGGCTTCTTCAGCGGGAAAAGTGATGGTGACTTTAGTTCCTGATTTTTTTGACAAAAACGAAATTTCCCAATCATAGAGCCGGCAAATGGATTTGACCCAAGCCAAGCCTAGACCATGGCCTTTTTTGATTTGGCCGCTGATGGCGCCTCTATTAAAGGGTTCACCAAGGCGATTGAGCACTTCGGCGGAAATTCCCGGTCCTTGATCTTCAATTGTGAGCGTGTTTTTGGTAAGAGTGACTGTAATCGGGCAAGTGTCCCCTGAGTAATTGAGAGCATTCAGAACCAGATTCAGGAGGAGTTGTTCTAAGTGCTGTGGATTAGAAACGACGATCAAATCATTGGAAATCGTTAAATAAATTCTATTTTTGTGCATGGGGATGCTTTTGGTGATTCGCTCAGTAACTGCACCCAATCGATTTAGAAATAGATGGCGTTGTTGGGCCGAGTTTTCTAATTCAGCCCAGCCTAGAAATGAATTGATGGTGTCAGATATATGTTTCACTTCTATATTCAGGCCATTGGCCTGCGATTCGCTGAGGTGTTGCATTGCCTTTAGATTTTCAATTTCCAGATTGAGAAACGAAAGAGGCGTTTTGAGTTCATGGGCCATTTGATACGCCCAAATTCGGGAGAACTGATAATTGCGGTTAATTCTGCTAATGAGAGCATCAAGGCCTGAAAGTAGACGCTCGAACTCATCCTTTGAATTAGGACTTCGGTTTGGAAACAGCTTGATGGGAATGTTGGGGAGTACTGACTGCTTAAGTGTTGCCTGTTTAACTTCACTTACAAACTGCTCCAAATTGGAAATAGGCTTTACCAGAAAAGAGGTTAAGAAAAGGGAGGTGATGAGTCCGAGTAAAACCAAAACGACGATAAATGCCAAAGATATTTTGGAAAAATAATAAGGATCAATAATTTTATCATCCAATACCAGGCCCACTTGCAGAGTTCGATCCGGAATGCGTGGAAGTTTTAAATTGAGTCCTCTAATGTGGCGATCTTTGGTGGAAAGATCAAACCATTGCTGATTGGTAGGGAATTCTCTGATAGGCAATAAGCTGGCACTGGCACTTTGAAAGAGGACTTTGCCATTTGTATTTCGAATGATAAAAAATTTTCCAATGCTGGATTCGCCAAGTTCATCGGAAATAATGTCATCCGCTTTTTCAAAATTAATTCTTCGAAGGCCCCCTAACTCCGAATCAACTAAGGCGGCTGCGGTGTCCCGCACCTGTTGGTCAATGAGAACCATACGTTCTTGTTTCAGCATATTGGAGTAAATGCCAACGGCGGCAATGCTGACGATGGACAAAACGGCAAAAATAATGAGGAAGAATCTACTGCGCAATCCAGTACCCAACATTACGCATGTTCCTAATAGCTACATTGGCACCCACCTCATCAAGTTTTTTGCGAAGGTTAGCAATGGTTGATTCCACGACATTGGTGTCGACGTCGGTTGATTGTCCCCAAACGTAATCAAGCAACTCATCTTTACTCCAAACGCGGTCCGGTTCAATGGCGAGGGTTCGCAAGACGGAGAACTCTCTGGCCGGAATGTTTTCAGAATTTTCGCCCACACAAATTAGGCGTTTCAATGAATCAATCACCATATTCCCAACTTGAATATAGTTACCAATAGGGACTGACGTGCGACGTAAAAGGGCTCGGATGCGAGCCAGGAGTTCTTGAGTCGAAAAAGGCTTACCCAAATAATCATCAGCACCGAGATTAATAATGTCAGTTCGTTCATTGGGAGTGCTAATGGCCGATAGAACAATCAGCGGCACTGTCTGCCATTTGCGTCTTAAATCCGGTAAGAGTAATTTTGAGTCGAAGGCACCCAAGAGTCTATCGAGAATAATAAAGTCAGGTTTATAAGGGGAACCAAGAATTTCAACTACGTCCTCAGAACATTGAAGAAGATTTACGATAAATCCCTGTTCCTTCAAGCTTCCCAAGAGATGTGTGACGAGTTTTATATCGTCTTCAATTAAGAGTAATTTCATGGGTTTATAAACTCCACTGGTTTTGGCGATTATGCCACAGCTCATGAAAAAAAACAGCCCATTATCTCTGTAAATTGATAATGGGCTGTACACACAAAAAAAAGGACCCGATTTTTAAAGGCTAAGAAATTACATAGGCTTCATTTAAACACGATAGCCCAGGGTTAAGGTTAAAGCCTTATTTGAAAATAAATTTTTTTTGATTTAATAGTTGAGTCATCTAAAGTTATAAATCTTAATTATTTGAAGTTGCGCGTCATGACTGAGCGATGGCACTCATATTCGGTTTTATATTCTTCGTGATCATCGTTATCGAAGACTTCGACGACGCGGAAAGTAGATAACGTTTGAAAATGAGGTTCAAGCTTATAAACCCAACCACTTTTCTCCGTGAGGTCATCATCCTTTGCCAAGAAAGTTAAAAAATCTCTTTCATCACTGTAGGGCGCACTTTCTATACCCCGGTAGGGTGCAATCTTAAACTCTGAATGAGTGTGATCCCACCAGGTGATCTGTTTTAAGTCCTCTGAATAAGTTAAAGTGACTTCAGTGCCCGAATTGGACCTGCAATCAAAACTAGTTTCAGCCCATGCTCCTTGAACAAATAAAAATAATAGTACTAAAGTTTTCATCTTTACCCCCAAAGTCAAATTTGAAAAAATCTCATTTTAGACGAATGATCGTCATGATTTGTTCGAGGGCATAGGTATCATCTTCAAACTGAGCGGGCAAATCACTTTTTTGATTGGGACTTAAGTAGATGCCGCCCCGTCGATTGTGAGGCAGATCAGCTCGTGCCTTTGCGCGTTCTCCTTGTCGCCTTGGTCCATTTACTAACTGGAAATGGTATTATATGGTGGCAACCGCTCCACTGCCTCTAGTTCGCAGGGGACACGGCGGTCACCTTGAGTCTTCTTACTTTCATATTTTTAAGTGGCCAGTTAATAGTTTGGCCGACCCTTAAGCCAATCAATGCGGCTCCTACTGGTGCTAGGATTGAAACTCTGTGTTGATGAATATCTGATTCATGAGGATAGACTAGAGTTGTCGTGCACTCTTCATTGGTGTCCAGATCAACAAATGTAACCTGAGAGCCCATACTTACTGTGTCGGGAGGCATTTGACTTGCCGGTACAACTTTAGCACGGCTCAGTTCTTCCTCGAGAAGTTCCGCAATCTCAAACTTGGCGTTCGAGATTATGGCGGTTATTTTTTGAAAGTCTTCTTGTGATATTGTCAATGAGGGTGATTCACTCATAGGTCCTCCTAATAAGGATAGGTTGCATAATTGAAAATTATTTAATTCTTAAAGAATTTGGCCGCGGAAATGATTTCCACGGCACAAGAAAATAAACTTCAAAACCAACCCCAATTGTGGACGGCAAATTCTAAAGCTAAAGTAAGAAAGTGCAAATAAAGATAACATATCAAGAGGACAGTATAGTATTTGTTTTCTTTTTTCAAGTCTAGTTATCAAAATCTTCATTTAAAAAGTCAGACCTTGCAGTTAAAGACATTAATAGTTTTTGAAGGTACGGAGGATATGTAGGCTCAATGACCTAATTTGATTTTAGATTTGTGATTAGATAAGGCCAATAGATAAAATTTGATTAGTGAATTTTGAGTCAAAATAACCTGACTACGACTCCCGGTAACAAATTATGAAATTATTGCATTCTGTAATATTCATTTTCTCATTGGCCATTGCAGTACCACTTCTGGCGAGACTTTTTGGAGTTTTTCGTTAATCCTCATAGCAAAATAAAAGAAACTGATACTGCTTGAAACTAGTAAACAAAAAACATTGACGAGGTAAAACAAATCAAAAATCTGAACTGTTCTGAAAAACGAATTTTTCAGAACAAGGTATATGCCGCTGTGTAATTAACACCGGCCAAAGTCGCTGTGTAGTTACAGAATGGATATGCTGTAGTCTAGCTGTAAGCAAAAAAGCGCCTCGCCCCTTTTTTTAAAGAAATTTTCAGTAAAACTCCATAATTTCACTTTTAAATAGAACCTATTGAGGCCGTTCCGGGAATTGCTGACTCGATATTTACTAAAAGACATGGGAACGACTATTGCAGTTCAAAGTCAATATATATTGAGATTGAGCTGTTTAAGGTGGAAGTATTGAAAGTGTTTATGGAAAGAGCGGAGAATTCGATTAAAGAAACTATTCGTGAAACAATCGAAAAAGAAATAAAATTAGGCCCGACTTATTATTCAATGGCGAAGTATTCAGCGGAATTAATACCCTATTTAAATTATCAAAACCAAACCAATCGATGCCAAAATGCCCTAAATAGAACTTTACTTTAATGACTTGAATCCTCGCTTTTTATCTCAAGTTGTCCACTCAAATTCCAATCTAGAGAGCGGCCCTCTGTCGGCTTCGGGCCAACTCGATTTATGCGTCGCAATCAAACAAGGTTTTAAAAAAAATCAATGCACGTGGACATGGGGATTTTTGCTTTACTGTCGACGACACAGTAAATCCAAAAATTGGTTCTCTCTCTTTTGGACCTCCTTCTTGCTGAAACGATAGAATTAGTTAAAGACGCTTTTGTTGAGTTCGTGAAGGAATACAATGTGTCAGCAGAGCTGCTATTGAGCAGAACTGCACCCTACCCGATAACGTGGTGCTTGATAACCTAAAATGGTAGAATCTTCATTGCCTTCGGAGTATCTTGGCCGTTGAAATTGCTATTCCCGACGCTGAAGTGCCAGGCGGAGTCGAAATTTGATGTGAGCGTCGTAAATTTCATAGTCTGTCATTGCCCACTGAATTTAGTTATGAATAAGATTAGTTTATGCAGCAGCAAGAGTTTCATCCCCTTGAATTGGCTATGCCTTTTTTATTTCTTGTCTTGGTTTATCTGGTGGTTTTCCGGGGGGCCGCCACTTTTATGCATCCAACGGTTGATCCGATGGCCAAAATGGAGAGAATCGAACTCTTAAAGAAACGGGGCCATTTTTCACAGGCCCTCGTCTATATAAAGGAGCTCACTCAGGATTTTCCGAGCAATCATGTTTATTGGCAAATACAGGCCGATCTCCATCATCGGCTGCAACAATACCTACAAGAAGCCGGAGCCCTGGAGAAAGTTTTCAAGCATTCATCAGTTCCGACCGATGTTTGCCCGCAGTTAGGCCGTGCCTACGAATTCTCGGGTGATCGGGCGCGAGGTCTCGTGGCCCATAAGCGTTGCTTGCAAATAGAGCCTCAAAATACGGATTTTCTTTTCTATGTTGGAAATGCTGAAGAGAGGTTGGGTCATTTATCAGAGGCACTGCAGAAATACGAAGACTGTTTGGTCGTTTCGGTAGACCATTTGGATTGTACGACAGGCAAGGCTCGGATTTTTCTTCGCCAGGACGATCCCGGAGGTGCCTTGGCCCTTTTGCTGACTCCGGAATTAGTGAACAAAGTGAATGAAGATGCGGATGCCTTATTAGCTCGGGCTTTAAGTTTCCGACGCCTTGATCAGCTTGAAAAGGCGCAGAAGGATTTAAAGGATGCGATCCAACTTTCACCAAACTATTTTGATTTATGGCTCGAACTCGGCAAGATTCATGTGGCACTGGGACTTATTTATGAAGCCAGAGCAAACTTTAAAGTGGCTCTGCGGCTTGATCCTCTGAGCGGAGAAGCGAAGAATCAGTTGCTGGAAATAGGAGACGAATTATGATGTTTTTAGCGATTACTAGTCGACTCTTATGGTTTGTCTTGAGCTTGTTTTGCGCTTTGATTTGCATGGCTTACTTTAACCCTTTTACTTATCAACAATTGGTTCTGGCGAATCTCTTTCCGCCGCTACGTGCTCTGGCGGGACATTTACCGTGGCTTATCACCGGTTCAGTGTTTGCAATAGTGAGCACTCAATTGGTCACATGGAAATCTTTTTTGTTTTCGCCAGGGGAAAAAAAGTTTTTAACAGTTTCAGTATACTTTTTTGTATTATTGGTTCCTGGCATTGTTGGCTTTGCCGAACATCAGGGATTGTCAAATAGCCTCAGCAGTGGAGGGTGGGGGCTAGTATGGGCCTTACTCATGTTCATTCCCAGCGCGCTAAATTTATGGAAAGCCCTGCCGAAGGGCACTTGGCGTGTTCAAGGTCGATCTTGCCCTCGAGACAAGGATTTTCATCTCTTTTTAAGTCTGCAATGGGTAAATTTGGTATTTGTTGCTATAAGTACTTATTTGCTTCCGGATCATTTCGCTTCAATTCTTATCTTGTCGACTTTAATGTCGATGGTTCTCTATGGACTTTTTGCTTTTCTTTATCGATTGGCGGAACGATCTTTTGATTCGCTGATGATCGAATGGTTGGCCTTCGCCCTCGTTCTAGCTGGTTCTATATATTACTCTCTATCGGCTATTATATTTCCATCGCTGGCTTTTGTCGGACCCATCCAAAAGACTTTTTCAATTCTCGTCGCTGTAGGGTTTGTTGTTCTCCTGATGGATTACACCTTGGTGGTGATGAACTGGCGGTTAAAAACCATGAGTCTCCATGAAGTAAATGGGCTGCATTTACTTTTCTTGCCCTTTGCTCCGGGCAACTCACGATGGTGGAAACTGACAATAAATATACCAGTAGTATTGCTTGGAATGTTTTACTTGAACTCCCAACTCTCACAATTTGACTGGAATTTCCTGGGACAAAAGGCGGTGGTGGTTGTTGGATGCCTTTTCACTCTCGCCAATTTATTTTGGGCATTACCAGTTAAAAGTCCTTTAAAATTTCATGGGACTCATCCTTACGTGTTAGGCTTGGCCGCCCTCGTAGGGTTTTCTGTTAGACAGGAATCTATTTATTCCTTGGAGGCTGGAAATAATTTGGCATTGAAAATGTTGGTATCGGTCTTCACTTCAAGTCAATCCAACCTTAATCCAGATTTTTACCGGCTGCTTCAAAACAGCACGAACATTCCTAAGGCTGTCATTATAACTCCCAAAGACATTCAACTTGCCAAGACGCCAATAGGAGAACGGACCTTCGGTGAAAATAGGAATGTGAGATCGAAGCAAAATTCCAATGAGGTTGCGGAGCCGACTCCAATCACTTCTGAAGTAAGTCACTATCCTATTATTCTAATTGTGATCGATAGTTTGCGGCCTGACTATCTGACACCTTATAATGGACAGTCGAAAATCACTCCGAAGATTGATGACTTTGCCAAGGAATCGATTGTCTTTCGGAAAGCCTTTTCCCGCTATGGAGCCACCGGACTTTCTCAGCCATCAATTTGGGTGGGTGGTTCGCTGATTCACCAGCAGTATGTTTCACCCTTTTACCCAATGAATTCCCTGCAAAAACTTCTCGAGATCGAGAATTATCGCATGGCCGTCAGTCGTGACACGATTTTAAGGCAGATTTTGAAACCCAGTGAACGGGTTCAAGATCTTGATCCCGGAGTCGATACTCAGAACATCGATTTGTGTCAGACTTTACCCCGTTTGTACCAGCAAATGAAATTACAACCGAAGGGTAAAAAGGGCGAGGTTCCAGCATCCTTTTTTGCCTACACCCAACCACAGAATCTCCATATTTCGGTATTAAATCGGATTTCTCAACAGCAAACGAATCAGTCGTTTCCTGGATTTCATCAGTCCTATTCTCAGGCCTTAAATCGCTTGGATCTTTGTTTTGGAGAATTCCTAGCGCAACTAAAGGCGGATCAGCTGTATGACAAAACTATTATTATTTTTACAGCGGACCATGGGGACTCTTTGGGAGAAGAAGGCCGCTTTGGACATGCCTATACCATTTTTCCGGAAATCATGCGAATTCCTTTAATCGTTCACCTTCCTGCGGAACTGCAAAACTTATGGCAGTGGAACGCCGATGATTTGGTATTTTCGACGGATATTACTCCGAGCTTGTTTGCCTTCTTGGGCCATGAACCCCGCCATGACAATTGGATTTTGGGGCAATCGATGTTTTGGCCCAAAAAATTAAGTAGCCCGCGAAAAAACTTTGAGCCCTATCTACTGGCCTCTAGCTACGGAGCAGTTTATGGATTGCTCGATCAGAGTGGCAATGAACTTTATATCGTGGATGCGATAAATTTTCGGGAATATCTCTATGACTTGCGTTCCAATCCACCGGCCCTTCAGTCGATCAACCATGAACTGAGAACGATTAAGACCAAACAAATTTCTGATCGCCTATCCGAACTCAACAACTTTTACAATTACAAGGGGAGCCATGAAGAGCTTTAGTCGATTCTTGTTTATACCGATAACTTGGTTATCAGTTTTTGCGTTAGCCCAGCCAGACCCGGAAATGGGTTCCATGAATTCTGATTGGCAGACGGCTGATATTGTTCAGCAGGATAATGCTGGTGCTAGATCCAGAGACAAGGTCGTCTTCAATCTGGAATATGATACCTTCGATAAAGATTTGACATCGTGGACTCAAGGCTATCTGTCTTACGGCCATCGTTTTGATTTTGGTTCTGTGATTGCCAGGTATAATCGCGCTTATCGCTTTGGAACCAATGGCGATCAACTCGAAATTGATCTCTATCCAAAAATTCATTCCGGGACCTATGCTTATCTTAACTATGGTGTTTCTTCCAGTAGCATTTTTCCCAAATCTCGTTCGGGAGCAGAGATCTTTCAGTCTTTACCTTGGAGTCTCGAATTTTCCATTGGTATGCGAAAACTGGTTTTTGCGAGTTCCGACGTGACTCTGTGGACGGGTTCTCTAGCACATTATATAGGTAGCTATTACCTTTATATGAGAACCTACCATGTGCCGGATAAAATTGGTCCATCGAATTCTTGGACCTTCGGGACCCGGTATTATTTTGATGATGACCAGTATATGGAAGCCGCCATCGGATCGGGAATCTCCACAGAAACAATTTTTTATAGTGCCGAAAGCGCCAAGCTGTCGTCCCAAAAAGGAAAAATTAACGTCTATTGGGCACTCACTTCGGAAGTTTTTATTCAGCCCACGTTGGCTTATTATCGAGAAGAAGTGCGCGTCAATGATTACCGAATCATGCATGTTTTTGATGTGAGTTTGGAAAAACGTTTTTAAATATAGAGGCAAAATGACAAATATTTTTCATGGGCTACTTTTATGGTGGGATCTCCTCGAAATTGAAACAATTTTGCGAAACGTAATAATTGTTGAATTGATTATTATCACGTTGTTGGGACTGGTGTTCATTTTCTGGGATCTAGTACGTTGGTTTTTACTAATGCAGTCAGAAAAAAAGTTACCGAAGGATATGGGATTAATCACTCAATGCCTAAATGACAAAAAAAACTCGCCGCAGATTATGTCTAAGTTACGGAGACGGTCTCTCTCGCAATTGATTAAATTGATTCATCGAATGGATAGCTTGAAATTGCCAACGCCATCGGAGGCTGAAGAACTGGAAATGTTACGTGATCAGATCCTGGAGGCGACAATTCGCACGCGCGCTGAACAAATGGCAAGATCTCGCTTTTTTTTACGCCGAAGTATTGCTCTTAAATGTTTTCACCTTTGGCATCGACCACCGCAGTACCCGGTACTCTTTGACTTAATGAAAGACCCCGTGGCCATCGTTCGTCTGAGTGCTGCGCGCTTAGCCCTTAAAATAGGGAGTGCAGAGGTGATTGATCACCTTTTGGAGTTCGTCAAATCGGAAAAAAGATATGTGCGGAATTTTATTCATATCAGTGTGAATGAATCGTCTGCGAATGCCATTGCCGAAATTCGATTGCGGCTCAATCGTGAAGCTGATCCCTACGTTAAAAAACTTTGCTTGGATTTGATATCGAGTCACCTTACCGAGTCTGATGATGCGGCTACGGTTTATC
>CAZYOE010000140.1:10052-12347 GCA_964648725.1 uncultured Pseudobdellovibrionaceae bacterium
TGACCAAATCCCCGAATATAGAAATGCGATTGTCGGCGCTGAGAGCTCTTATCAAAAGTCAGTTATCGACGGGGCGTAGGGCACTGCAGGCGGCATTTTTGGATACTCACTGGGAAGTTCGGGCCGTGGCGGCCAGAATCGTTGGCGAACAAAAAATGTCGGCTCTCATTCCTGAATTGGTTAAAGGTCTCCAAGACTCAGACTGGTGGGTTCGACGAAACTCGAGTTTTTCGCTTTATGAGCTTGGCGAAGAAGGTCAGCAATGCTTGCGGGCTCAGCTTCAGAGTGGCGATAAATATGCAAGGGAAATGGCCGAATTCACTCTGCAACTTATGACGGCGAACCAAAGAGGGGTAACACCATGATTGATCCGTTAAGCCTTCGCACCCTTGTTGCCCATTGGGATCACGGGATTGTCATTTACTATTTAGCCTTAAACTTTTTCTATATCCTTTTGTTGGCGTTATCGTTGATTGAATTAGTGGCGCGTCGACGGGAAGCACTCATTGAAAAAGAAGAGCTAGCAAGTGATCACAATTTCGTTCCCATCTCGATTTTAACTCCGGCTTTTAATGAATCGGTGACAATTGTAACGAGCATTGAAGCGATATTAATGTTGGAATATCCAAGCTTTGAGTTGATTATAATTAATGACGGATCAACTGATGATACGTTAAAGGTTCTCAATGAGGCCTTCAATCTCTATCAGGTTCCTCCCACCGTCAGACAAACCATTAGCACTAAACCAATTAAAAACTACTATCGATCGCAGAAATTTCCAAAGCTGTTAATCATAGATAAATTTAATGGTGGTAAAGCAGATAGTCTTAATGCCGGTATTAATGCTGCTCAAATGCCATTGTTTCTGGCTTGTGATGCGGATACACTTCTTGAAAAATCAGCTCTGCGTTCTTTAGCTTCTGCCTTCTTAACGTCTTCCAATATGGTGGCTTGTGGCGGAACTATTCGGGTCGCAACTAGCTGTGTCGTTCATCAAGGGGAGGTTGAAGAGGTGCGCTTTCCGCGACAGCCACTGGCCGCGATGCAATCCATTGAATATCTCCGAGCCTTTTTTCTCGGACGGCTGGGCTGGAATCGTTTAGGAGGAAATCTCGTAGTTTCGGGGGCCTTGGGTCTCTTTGATCGAGACTTGGTGATGGACGTCGGTGGATATGCCGTCAACACGGTCGGTGAAGACATGGAGCTGATCGTTAAGCTTCACCATCATTATTATCAAATCGGAGCACCAAAGCGGGTTCGATTTATCGTTGAACCTTTAGCGTGGACCGAGGTACCGATAACAAATCGTGATCTTAGCCGCCAACGAGAACGCTGGCATCGCGGGCTTTTGCAGTCCCTGTGGTTGCATCGACAAATGTTTTTTAATCCTAAATACAAAATGATTGGACTTGTTGGTTATCCCTTTTTTGTTTTTGGAGAAATGCTGGCGCCCGTGATTGAAGGTCTAGGAATGCTCGGAATTATAGTGGGCATTTTTATTAACGCTATTGATCTGGGATACGTTTGGTTGTTTTTTCTTGCGGCTTGGGGGGTTAATACCTTTATTAATTTGGTGGCGGTGCTCGTTGAGCAAATAGCCTATAAACGCTATCGAGGCATGAGTGAAGTGGGCCGAATGGTTTTTTACGCCTTTGTAGAAAATCTTGGTTATCGACAACTGACAGTTTTTTGGCGTTTAAAATCTTTCTGGTATTGGGCGAAGGGGTCGCTCAATTGGAGTCCGCTCCAGAAGAAAGGTTTTTCAAAATGATTGTTCGTGAAAAAATTGGTTTGGAAATAGACGGCGAGGAATGATGAATATTAAATTACCAGCTCGCAAATGAGTTCTGACCGGCCGCTTTACCAAGTACAAGTGTTACCAAATCTCCGACTGAAATTGGCGCGGCCCGATTTCCCGCATAAAGTCTGAGTGAGACTTCGCCTTCTCCCTCAGCCTCAATTTCAATCACATACACAAATTTGCCGGTGGTTCCAGCGATGAGACATTGTTTTTGATGGCTTTCTGATTTGTAGATTTAAGAAAGGACTGGATGAGTCAAAGTGCCGTCATTAATTAAGAATACTTAATATTTTGGTTAGTACTGATAACAAAGGGCGAGAAGTTGCACTC
Source organism: uncultured Pseudobdellovibrionaceae bacterium (assembly GCA_964648725.1). GTDB lineage: Bacteria > Bdellovibrionota > Bdellovibrionia > Bdellovibrionales > Bdellovibrionaceae > CAUJGP01. The sequence continues at coordinate 12,184 of CAZYOE010000140.1, forward strand.
AAGTGGGTAGTTTCAATTTGTCATTTCCTGTGGAGACTCGCTATAGTCAGCACAGGTTTAACAAATAGAGAGAGAAAACGATTGCTAGTTTTTAAGTTTTTAAAAAAACCGGTTCGTCTGAAGAATTTGTGGGTTAAAATGGCAGGCTGCTAAACTTATAGAAC
>CAZYOE010000141.1:0-12339 GCA_964648725.1 uncultured Pseudobdellovibrionaceae bacterium
CAAAGGAACCCAGCAGCATACTTCACAAGATGAGGCTTTGGTTAGAGCGTGGATCAATTCGTTGATCACTTCAACGGTCGTGAATGAGTTTAAAGCCTATTCTCTCTCGATTTTGGTTTATCAAGGGTTAAAGAGTTTTAATATTATTTTGCCCTCCGGACAGCGAGACCGCCTAGCCATGATCATTGCCGATGGAGATGGTCGCTTTATTCAACAATTAGGCGTCAAGATGAGCCCATTTATGCGCTCAATGAAAAACTACAATCAGTTGGTGGCAAAAGTCGATCAGGATGGTCGGGTGGTTTTAGATCACTGGTTGCATTTCTTCGAAGCGATGTACCTGCAAGAACTTTGGCGCACAACCGACAGTTTAGGAAAGAGATTTGCTGGCCGAATGCAAAAAACCACAAAATTTTCTGAAGACACCACTTCTAAGGATTGGACGCGCCAAGGCGGTGTCGATTCGATTACTAATCCTTATACTTTAATTACGGCTCGAGTTTCTACGCTATGGGCGGTACGCATGAAGAAAAATGTTCTAGGTATGATGGAACTCTTGCGTGAGTTGTCGAGCAGTTTGGTTGCTCTCCGAGCTGGTGTCTTGGATCTCCATGAAATTAGTATACAGGAGTTACGGATGTTACAAATTCTAGCTCCTGCCATCGAAGGCAGTGAGCCGGGCCCCCAACTTTGTGGCCGGGGGAGTATGGCCAAACCGATTGATAGCTCCATCGCTTCTAAGTATTTTCCTGTGGGAGCCTGGAGTCCATCCCTTTTACTCGGGGAGAAAGCTATCTCTAGCTCGCAACTTTTAGATGCCCTTTTAAAGTTGCGCCTGTTGCAATCTTTTGGTTGGTTAAAGTCGGAGTTTCCTGACCTCAAAAACAATATGATTGGGGCAAAAGTGTTTGTAAGTAAGCTTCGTGAGGGGTTATACGATCAAGAAGATCTTAGTCCCACACGCGCCAAAGAAATTGAGAGCGAACTGCTTGAAGCCTTGGAACGGGTCAGTTTAACCTCCGTAGAGTTAGGCAAAGTGACCTATCTCAATCAGTTTTTGTTTACAGCCCACCAAATTGTCCTAGATCGAAAGTGGTCCGATTTAGAAGGGGATGTCATGAGGATCAAATCTTCCGTGTTAAAAACATTAGACCTCATGGGCGTTAAGAATGAAAGTTTTGACAGGGAACAATTCGAAAAAGATTGGAAAAATATATTTTCGGATTTTGATGATAAGGTTGAAGAAATTGAAGATATTTGTTCGGAAGTTAAGCCCATGATATCGGTGACCAATGATTCTCGTATCACTCTGAATGGTGTTACCGTGCCCGTCAAATTCGTGTGTCAGAATAAAAAGGCTTTCTTGATTCGCACGCCCTGCGATCAGCCTTGGGTGTCTAGTAAGCTTGAAGGTGGTCGTCCATTGATTCGTCTCCTCAATGGTGCCAGAATGATTGAAGTAATTCCCTATCGTCAGTTGCATCGATAGAATTTAAAACAGGGTTGCCTCCCATTGGGTTGTGGGAGCTCCTAAAGTGGCAAACGCTTTAGTTGAGGATCCGAGCATCAACCATTGAATCCTGGTGTGGGACCCATTAACTAGCTTGGCATGAAGAAACTCGTCCAATGATTTGCAATGGGCGAACTTATGTCTGAAAAAACAAATTTCTCTATTTTCGTTGTTGGTGTGTGCATCGGATTTCAATGCCTCGGGGTGGGAAGTAAATCTAGATTTAGATTAACACCTAGAGAGCAAGCGGAACTCGCCGTGATGCTTCCGCTTCAGAAAGAGCTTATGGAGTGGACTTTAACTCCCGGGAAGCTAATCCTGGAGAAAACTTTGCTACTTATAAACACCGAAGCATTTATGAATGATCCCAAGGATGAAAAAGATTGCGAGGCGCTAGTTACAAAGTCCTCAAAAGAGCTAAGTTCAAAGGTCCCAATAAAAATCCTGAACGATATCTGCCGATTAAACCTCTTTAAAAAAAGAAATCCCCGCCTATACAGCGAACATTTACTAAATCAAGACTTTAATAGATCAGAGTGAGCTCAAGCAGAGCGTGCGATCCTGCGGGCTTTTGACTCTCGCAGACGACGGATTGGATCTAGTCCTTGTTCAATCGTTTCAATCAGGTTTTCGAAATGAAATGGCTTTTCAATGATGGCCATCGCACCCAGTTTCTTAGCTCGGGTCTCTTTTTCGGCATCAATATCACCACTGACGATGATAAAAGGAATCTCGACGAGGTTGCTCTCCAGCTCTTCGATAAGCTGAAATCCATTTTCAGAGCCTAAATTGACATCGCAAACGACCACATCAATAAAGTCTTTTTTGAGAGTAGCTATGGCTTCTTTGATATTTATAGCTGTTGCGACTGTGAGCCTACGGTTAAGGAGGGTTGCCATCAATTCTAAGGTGTCGGTATCGTCGTCTAGTATTAATACTTTTCGAACCATTGAACGCTCCGTTAGTTTGTGTGTCTTCTTCTATTATTAAGGTAACTCTATAAATGTTCAAGGGTGACAAATCGATATATTGAAGATAGTTAAGAGTTGAAGAGAAGTTCCGATTGGGATCGAATATAGGCTTAATGGCGAAATTAATGACAAAGGCTATTTGATTTGACACGAAAATGAGTTTCATAAATAGAAAATGTGTAGATCATTTCATGAAGGGCTTGTTCACTTTTGACTCACACCTAGGCTCGACAGGATTTTTTTGTTCAAAATGAGAATTTGAGAAAACGCCTCAATAAAAAAGTGCGGAGTTAGGGGCGTTCTTAGAGTACCAATTCTCCATTTTCAACTTGTGCCTGTGGGAATCACAAGGGTAAGATCTTCCAAAATCTAGATAAATTCCGCTGAAAAAGTCCAACTTCTGCGTTGCCTTCACTTCATCTCTCACTCAACGTAGGGGAACTACGCCTCGTTCGATCTGAAGCTTGGCGCCTTGAATTTGGTTCTTTTTCAGCAGAATCTAGATAAAGAAAATTACATTTTTATGATGTTGAAACAAAGGGAGAATTTGGCTCAGTGGGAAAAGTTATAAAATGTGAAGGGCTAGAACGAACCTTTTTAAGTTACAAAAAAGACGATGGATTGCTCAATTCCTTCAAAGGTTTTTTTAGTCGCCAATATATCGAGAAAAAGGCATTAAAGAGTTTAGATTTATCCGTCGATGAAGGAATTATTATTGGTTTGGTGGGGGCCAATGGCGCGGGTAAAACCACGTTGCTTAAACTACTTTCGGGACTCATTTATCCTTCGCAGGGAATCGTTGAAGTTTTGGGTTACAAACCCTTTGAGCGGTCACCAGAGTTTTTACGTCAGATTAGTATTCTTCTAGGGCAGAAAAATCAGCTATGGTGGGACATAACTCCACTGGACAGTTTTAATCTCCTAGCCGCCATATATGGTTTAGAGGAGTCAACGGCTATTAAACGAGTTAATTCCTTGGCAGAAATGCTTGGGTGCGAGGGCCAGCTCGATATTCAGTTACGCCGGCTTTCACTGGGGGAGAGAATGAAAATGGAAATCATTGGCTCCTTACTGCATAAGCCCAGAGTGTTGTTTCTAGATGAGCCCACCATTGGCTTAGATGTGGTGGCGCAAAATACGATACGACATTTTTTAGAGTCGTATGTAAAAGAGGAAAGACCAACCATCATTCTCACCAGTCACTACATGGACGACATTTCAAAGTTAGCTAATCGCCTTCTGCTCATGAAGCAGGGTGAGGTGAAATACGACGGTACGGTGAGTGAATTTATGAGTTCAACCTCCCAGCTTCAGAAACTGATATGCACTTTGGGGCGACCCTTAAAAGAGGATCGCATTCTGAGTTCTGGCATCAAGGTTTTGGCTGGGCAGGAAGTGGTGCAAGCAGAGCTTCCATCGTCCAAGATGTCAGACTTTTTGGGAGAACTCATGCAAGTGGGAACTATTGATCAGATTAGAGTAGAGGAAACAGATTTTGAAGAAGTCATTCGTCGATTTTTGGAAAAGGATGCGAGCATACGCTAATCTAGCGTTGCAGTCCCAGCTTGAGTATCGCCTTAATGCCATAACGGACTGGTGTTTAAACCCCCTGATGTCAACAGTGGTGGAGTTGGCGATGTGGTGGACGATGTTCAATGCGATGGGCGTGACCACACTCGGAGGGTTTCCGCGCGAGTACTATTTGTCCTACGTTAATTGGGCAGTGTTTTTTTCACGCATTTCAGCCAACTGGATGTATGAGTTTCGCATGCTCCAAGAGGTAGAGTCGGGAAGCATCAATGCTATTTTGGTGCGCCCCGTAAGTTTCTTTGAATACTACTTAGGGCAGTTTGTGGGTTACAAAATTTTTACGATTATTTTTTCCCTCTGGCTTCCGGCCTTGCTGGCATTATTTGTGGGAGGAACCACCGACTTTGCGCGATTGCCGGCAGCGATTTTGTTAATCATCGTTTATTTAGTTTTTACTTATACGTTGAGCTTTTGCATCTCAACTTTTGCCTTTCGCCTCACCAAAGTGAGTTCATTTACCGTAACCAAGAACTTTTTTATTTGGCTCGCCTCAGGCGAACTCTTTCCTCTGGATTTATTGCCAGACCATTTACAGAGGCTCGCGAGCTTTTTTCCGTTTTCCTCCGCGTGTTACGTGCCGGTTGGATTTTTAACTCATCGTCTTGAGTGGGAAGAATATTGGCGAGGGCTTGGCGTGACCAGTCTGTGGACGGTCGCATTTGGTATTGTGGCCTTGACCTTGTGGCGTAGCGGAATTCGCGCTTATACCGGTACAGGAGCTTAAGTCTGATGAAAACCAATTACTGGCGTATTTTTAAAATGCTTATCAAAACAAGTTTTATTTCAGAGTTGGAATTCAGAGCGAATATTGCGCTCAAAATATTTAATGATTTTGTTTGGTATGCGGTACAGATCTCGGTATTTGAAGTTCTGTATTTACACACTTCGCAAATCTCAGGATGGGGACTTGGCAAGATACGTGTTTTCTTAGGCTGTCTTTTTTTGGCAGACACCATCAACATGACTCTTTATCATGAAAATATGGAGCAGTTATCCGATCGCGTTCGGAAAGGGGAGCTGGACTTGGTTTTAGCCAAACCAGTGAATTCGCAGTTTATGCTAAGCCTCTATCGATTACATCCTTCCTACATTCTCAATTTCGTTTTTTGTTTTGGTTGGTTGCTGTTCAGTATTCATAGTGAAATCGGAAGTATCAGTTTAGTCGTCATTGTTAAGATCATTATAATGGTACTTTGTTCAAATGCCATTATGTATTCAATGCGCTTTATGGTCTCAAGCTTGGCCGTAGTGATGGGACGGGCCGAGAACTTAGCGCAGATTTGGTACTCTCTGTTTCGTATGTCACTTAGGCCAGATTTTGTTTATCCACCGTGGCTCCGTTACACCTTGTTGTTTTTCATTCCGTTGGGATTCATCGCGAGTGTTCCCGCCCATGTTGTATTGGGAGTGCGCTCGTCACTTTGGCTTTTGGGTGGCATTGGGTTGGCGGTGTGCTTTTTGACGATGTCCCATTTGATGTGGCGCCGAGTAATGCGGAATTATACCTCGGCGAGCAGTTGAGTTGAAGCAAGGGTGGGTGCCGTGCTGGGTACGGAATATTTTTCTGCATTCAAGGCAATTTTAATTCTTGGCAAAACTTAATGAAGGGCATTATGCGCACACCTGCTGAAAGATAGTCTGCCTTGCCTAGATGAACCTGGTAGAACTTAGGGATCTTTGTACGGGCTTGGTAATAGTGAATCGCGGGAGAAACCTGTCGTTCTCCGGTCTTACATTCAACTGCAAATAAAGGGGCCTTATTTTTTAAAACAACAAAGTCCACTTCGCGTTCGTCGACATCACGCAAATAACGTAACTCCATCCGTTCGCCCTCAGTATCCTCTAAAAAGTGGCAGTACTTTAAAAGGTGGCATGCTACAAGATTTTCGAACCGTGCCCCATCGGAACTTACATCACTCCAATCCCAGAGGTATAATTTTTGAGCCTTCTTAATAGCTCTGATCTTTGGTGGGCCATAAGGCGAAATACGAAAGGAAAAATAAACACGATCAAGGATTTCGATCCACGAGGCTATCGTTTTTTGACTTGCCGACAAATCTTCTTCGAACGATTTAATTGATAATTGTGAACCAACACGAGTTTCAAGGGTTTCGGCAAGTAACTCAATACGAGTAAAATCCTTTAAGTTTTCAAGGTCTGCTATATCATCATTAATCACTCGGTATAGCCGTTCCTTGCTCCACAAATTTCGCTCTTTTTTTGATTGAGAAAAAAAAGGTTCTGGAAATCCACCCAAGTCCAAAAGGATTTTCAAATCACTCTCATTTGTAATTCCGAGTTCACTCACTGACAGTGGATGCAAACGCAGGTATCGATAGCGACCCAATAGCGAATCTCCACCGCGTCGATAATGATCTAGTCGGGCTGAGCCCGTGACCAAATAGTTCTGGTGCCCTTTGTTTTTGTCATAAAAGCCCTTAATCAGCTGCCGCCATAATTTGTATTTATGTACTTCATCGATAACGACTAAAGGAGTATGAGGTAGGTGTCCTTGTCTTAGTAAAGATCTTGATTGAAAGTCATCCCAATTCAAATAGGAAGGATTGCGAGTATCGGGGCTTTTGAGAAAACTTAAACACAAAGTAGTCTTACCCACTTGCCGTGGTCCACCCAGGAACACCATACGTTTACCCAAGAACTCCTCAATGACGGGTTGTAAATAACGGGCTTTATACAATGTAGCACCTCGCGATTAATTTGGAGTCAACTCCATTTTACTCGCGATTAATTTGGAGTCAACTCCATTTTACTCGCAAAGACTTGGGAGCCCAAGCACAACCTTGCGTAAAAATGTGATCTAGGGTTAGAGAGAAACTACGCCTCGTTCGATTTGAAGCTTGCCGCTTTGAATTTGGCACTTTTTCAGAAGAATCTACTTAGGGGCTGTTCGGTAAATCGCTTTTTGATGATTTTTCATTAGTTTTATTTATAGCAAGGCACTCCGACGAAGCTCTAGCCTGAGGCGCTAAAGCGAGGAGGAGTAACGAAGCTATAAGTAAAAGTTATGGAAAATCACAAAAATGGATTTACCGAACAGTCCCTACTTAGTTTCTTGACCGCCAACACCCTTCATAAACCAGTTGAGGGCCGTAGCAGAAAAATCCTTGGCACTGTGATTCTGGTCTCTGTCATAAATCTTGTATTTCAATGTGCCATCACTTGTTTTTACTGTAAGCAAGGGGCCAGTGATCAATGAACTTGGAAAAATTATTTGCGACCACGAAAGAATCGGCAGGGGAAAGAGTTCAAAAGAGATTTCATAGGTACCTTTGTCAACACGATTGAATTTAGCTTCAATCATAAAAACGACCCCATTCGGATCGATCCAAAGCTTTGAATTGAGGCGGTCAAAAACTTTTCCTGAATGCCAATCCTTTGGATTTTCGTGAAACAGTAAAGCCCTCCCAGGAACTTTATAGGGCTCACCAAAATTCAAGAGGTCATCATTTTGACCATAGATTGCTGGAGGTAAGAGTGGGGCCACGGCCATTCGTTTTGTGGCATCATTAACAAGTTCAGTTTGAAATCCTTCCAGTTCAGTAATTTTCAAGTCGGTGAATAAAGAATCTAAAATGGGTACTGGCACTTTGGCTTCTACTACCATTTGTTGATAGGCCACAATGAAAAAGTGATAAAGGTGAAAGCGTCCCTGATAGGTATGCACTATCGGTTCTAGTGTATTCATGGTTTTTATAAAGGACTCTGTGAATTCGGTCTCGGATCGCTTCAGATCTTGAGTCCAGAGGGAATGGAGTTTTAGCCAGAACTGAGTGACCACTGAGCCACCTTCATGAATCTTTCGTCCATCAGCAAATTGGACAGATTCATTGAAATCATAAAAGCCATCCCTTCGTTCTTCAATGATCTTTTGAGTTCGGACTCTGTTGTCAGAAGTGTACCAACTCAGAAAGTCAGCGATGCCTTCGTTAAAAGCTCTAAAATGAGGAAATCTGTTCTCGTGGGGAAACCAATAAGCGACCAAAGTGTGCCCCATCTCATGGCGAAGCGCGAATCCAAATAGGGCCGTGCGATTCGCATCAATCGCTGTTGTACTCGGCAAAAAGTTCATGTACGTGTTCTTGAGCATGATATTGGCGTTAAATTCTTCTCTGGCATCCAATGGGATTTGAATCCGCCATCGCTTCTGACCCAAAAGCATCGGGTTTTTGCCTCTGGAGCCATGATAAAGAAAATTAAAGCGTGAAGGAAAACTTTTTGGAAATTCGAAACCCAATTTTTCGTAAGATTGGAGGTAGGTCTGAAAGAGTTTGAGCGTAAAGCTACCAAGTTTCTCAAGCATTTTTTTGTCGACGGTGACGCCTCGAGGTGAGGTCATTTGCACTTCGATGTCTCTCAAGGGTGAAAATACGGAGTGTACCAGCACTGGTTTCATACTCACTAGTCCCATAACAGCATTCCGTGGGACAAATCCCTTTCTGGTAATGATAGGATATGGATTTTGCGCTGGTGGAATGTAGCGATTGATTTGCGAACCCAAATCGCCCTTTAAAGCAGCTATGCAGCTGGGCGCGGCAAAGGCCTTCATTGGGCTCCCAAAGAGTGATGCCATTAAGACTGATACTAATGCCACTGAGCTGTGTTTTAACATAGGAAGCACTCATTGCAAAAGGTGTGCTTTGTTTTTGACAGGGATTTGTGGATTTCGATTTGGTTAACTTTTGGCCGAAACAACAGTATTTGTTTATTGCGGGGCCAAAGCGATACAATTAAAATAGACCACATAACTAGATTCTGCTGAAAAAGAGCCAAATTCAAGGCGCCAAGCTTCAGATCGAACGAGGCGTAGTTCCCCTACGTTGAGTGAGAGATGAAGTGAAGGCAACGCAGAAGTTGGACTTTTTCAGCGGAATCTAACTAGACCTTAGTCCTAATGCAGACTTTTTCTGTACCCGACAAAAGAAAAATCTTTAAGAACTTTTATTGGCTCCATAAGCAATTTTGATACAAAATAGATTCTGTTGACTCAATTTTTACTCAAAAAGGAGTCAATGTGAGATTCTCGCTATTATGTTCTGGGACATAGAATTGCTAGAAGTCCTCACTGTTGCACGGAGGCAACGGATCAACTTTGGATGGTGTTTATTTGAACTAAAGTTTTTCGCTAAAGCCTCCGAACTATACTGTGGCTTTGATAGATGGATCTAAAATAAACAAAAAAAGTCTAATCGACTTTTAAGGAGGAAAGTAAAATGGGTACGAAAATGAAGTTATTAGTAGTAGCTTTCATGTCGGCGATGCTGGCTGTTGGTTGCACTAAAAAAAGTAGTAGTTCAAGTAGTACAGCATCGTCAGATATGACAATTGCTGGGGCACTTGCGTTGAGTGATTCAGGAACTGGTGCGTTAAGCAAAATTTCATCAGCGCCTAAAGGTGTGAATGCATTTGCTGCCACTAGTGTTACTGATCTTGAAATCTATGCAATTGCATTTACGGTACCACCAGCAATTGCCAGTGCTACCTTAGATGCCAACGGAAACTTCAGTGTTACGCTTCCAGGAGCTAAAGGCTCTGCTGTAACAGCCATTTTCCGTGATAAAACGGACCAGAGTCAAGTTGGTACAGTTGTGTTTGTTGACTCTTCTTCTAAAGATTTAAATGGAAATGAAAGTGAGTCCTCTTCAATTGTTCTTAATGATAGTGTGCAATTAGGAGCAATCACTTTGGGATCTGATGGAAAAGTAAAGATTCCTGTTTCTCAGATTCAGACAGCAATTGGATCTTCAGATTCAGTTTCTGTTGCATTTGATCCAACAGGTGTTTGGTACATGAAGGAGTTTGATGGCCAGGTACCTACTGGTTATCAAACAGTTGGTGCTTGCGGTGAGCAAAATGATGGACCTTGCATCGGTTTTCCGCTCTCGCTTGTTCGTTATACGGGTAAAGAGTTTACTCCAGGTTCAAGTTGCACCAGCGAGACAAGCTGTCCCGATGGCTCGGGAACTGAAGGCAGTGACCGATACGCACTGTCAATCTGGGGTGGAAGTGTCGATGAAGGCATAGGAGCTTGTGGAAGTAAATCTGGTTTTACAAGTGCTGAAGCCCGTTTTCATGCTCATATCAATATCGGAACTTTTCCAATGGTTGGTTCTACCCAAATCCTAGAAGGACCGTATGATTACACAATGCCCACTGGATTTTGTGGAGATGGTGGTGCAGCTTGTAGTTCGCCCTTTGATAAGGATTGGATGTATCGCGGCGCAACTTCAAATCATGAATATCAAGATTGCCGTCCTACAACTATCCCAGGAGTTTCTGGTGGTCCTTATGAAGGTTGGGCATGTAAGTCAGCTGAGTACACTGGAAATTGGGGTGAGACTGGTACGCCATCAGGGGTAAAAGTCTGGAATGTTGGAGTTCAAGGAGGCGGCTGTATTAATGCTGATACTCTGAAGCCAGTTAATGCGACCAACTGGAGCTCGATGCCACAGGGCGAATGCACTCCGACTGATGTAACCGCTAAATTTGGTCAAGGTTTTTGGTCTAATTCGTGCGTTTACTCGAATTTTGATCATGATGGTGATGGTGGAACAACAACTCCTGCCATAAATGTTAAATGTGATCATATTGGTGGTCAATTTGCAGATTTACCTGGTTCACCTGACTATGCAAGCCCCTATCAATGGGCGGAAGGAAAGTGGGTTGGAGCTCCTGAAACTCTTCTTGGCCAAAACAAGAAGTGTGATTTTAGTGATAGCGGTACCTCTGCTGATACTGATGCGAAAAAATTATTGGGTTATCGCTGTTTTGCTGAATCCTATTGGCTGCATGCAAACTCGGGTTCTTCAGCTTGTATGAGAGAGTACCGTTTCGATTGGTCTGCAACAAATCTTGCTGATTTTGCAAGGGATTCTGATCGTGGTAAACCAAAGAACGCATTTATCACAAATATTTTGAAGTACTCTCCAGATGGAGGTACAGCAACTATTGAGGATGAAGAAAAACAGAAAATGACAATCAATACCGGAATGAGCAGCAGTACTTTCTGTGAAGCTTCACGCCGTTCAGTTCTTACTTTCAGGAAAATAACAGCAACTCGTCTATTGGTTGACTTAAAACAGTCGGGGCAGATGAATAGCACTGATGCTGCGTGTATTGCTGCAGCTAAGGATGCACTTGCGGGTAAACAAGTTGGTGGTGGAGACCTTCAGCATTTCTTATCTGCACAAAATATGATTTTCTATGTTGATACTACGCCTTAATATTAACATCGGAATATCAGGTTAAAGAGTCAGGGGCTGGTAATCACCAGCCCTTTTCTTATTAAAGGAGTTAATTATGATTTATAAAATCCTATTCTTGGTTTGTGTTAATTCGGCATATATGGCGGCCCAAGTTCAGGCGAAAGTTGAAGGCAAAAATGAAACTTGTAAAAAAATAGAACTAGAAATCGAAGCTTTGACTGTGGATGGTGATCGCCACCATAAGAAGGTTACTGAAATAGCGAAGCAGGTAGAGAAAAATCAGAAGGCTATAATCGAGTTAGGCCGAAAATGCCAAGAACAAAAAAAAGGCAATTGTCAGCAACTTCGGAGCCAACAAAACATGATTCAAACTCAAACTGTTCTAATGCAGGGAGATCAGACTAAGTTACAACAACAATTAATCACTGACACTGGGAAGCTTGAAAGGCTTCAGATGCAATATGGTGCAACTTGTGCTCAACCTAAAACAAAGAAAAAATAGCTAGACTACCATAAAGCGACAAATTAGGAGCTTGATTCCGATACTTGCATCCCACTTGAGTTGGCAAGCCCTAATTTGTTTCGTAAGGCGGTACTCCACATTGCCAGGCCTGTTTCCCAGAGTTATAACGCCTTCATCACTATTGAGGTGTTGTATGACTAACTCAAAAAAAGACACGCTTGATCCTTACCAACTCTTTGGAGAGTGGTTTCTTAAGGCGCAGAAAAAAGAAACAAACTATCCCAACGCCATGGCCTTGGCCACGGTGGGGGAGGATGGCTTTCCTGATGTCAGAATTGTCCTTTTGAAAGACTATGACCCCGAAGGCTTCGTGTTTTTCACGAACTACCACGGTAAAAAAGGCCGAGACCTCGCTTTCTTGCCGAAGGCGTCCTTGTGTTTTCACTGGAAAGATTTAGAAAAACAGGTGAGGGTCACGGGCGTGGTTGAAAAACTATCGACTGAAGAATCTGACGCCTACTTTGCAAGTCGAGCGCGCCTTAGTCAAATTGGGGCCTGGGCTTCAAAGCAATCAGAGGTGAT
>CAZYOE010000142.1:0-12260 GCA_964648725.1 uncultured Pseudobdellovibrionaceae bacterium
TCTGATCAATAAATAAATTGCCTTGCATGAGGTAGGCGTAACAAGGATCTGTGTTACTCACCATTTCGTAAATTTTAGAAAGTCCGTATTCGTAGCTTTTGGACAAATGCTCGTATTCCATCCCGAACTTCCAGTGGGGATAGCGCACTGGAAAACCACCATAGGCGGCAAATTGATTAATTTGATCGTAAGTGATGATTTCAAAAATCGTTTCAAAATAATCAAGACCTAAGTCCTTTGCGACCTTTGAAATTCTTTGCCGCGCTTTTTCTAATTCGGGTGTCAAGTTTGCCAAGCTTACTTTCCTTTCCCGAGAAAGTCCCTGATGGAATCTAAAATTTTCTCTCGATTTTCAATTTGGCTGAGGATGATACGCTCATCTTCCCCATACTCTTTCTGTAAGTCTTTGAGAAATTGGCCGCTGCCATATTTGCTTTCCACCTGGCCATAACAAAAAACGTTGGCCTTTGGTAAAAAGAATTCTGTGAGAATTCGAAGACATAAGCGGGTGTCTTCACTGCTCCAGTTGTCTCCATCACTAAAATGAAAGGGATATATGTTCCATTCATTTACAGGATAATCTGTCTCGATAATCTGCTGGCAAAGTTTGTAGGCTGAACTAATGAGTGTTCCACCAGATTCACTAGTTCTGAAAAAGGTTTCTTCATCCACTTCTTTTGCCGCAGCATCGTGAATGATGAATCGAGTTTCTAAACCTTTGTAGTGTTTTTTCAACCAGGCATTTATCCAAAAACTTTCGATTCTAACTATTTCTTTTTGCTCGTCACCCATTGATCCAGAAACGTCCATCATATAGATAACAACAGCTTTTGTTTGAGGTTTCTCAACTTTTTTGAACGTGCGATATTCCAAATCCCGCCTAATAGGAATAATCACAGGATCTTCGGAATCATAGAGCCCAGAAGAAACATAGCGTTTGAGAGCATTTTTATAGGATGATTTAAAATGTCTCAGTGACTCTGGACCTACGGGCGCTAAGCCCGTGTATTTGGTCTTAACGCTATCAATATTTTTGTTCCCTTTGGGAAGAATTCTCGGCAATTCGAGTTTTTCACCGAGGATGTCAGCCAGCTCATCGATACTCAATTCTACTTCTAAAAGGTGCTCGCCAGGATCACTCCCAGCTTGTCCTTGGCCACTTCCATCGCCCGGATCACCAAGGCCATCCCCTGGTTTGCCATCACCTTGTCCGACACCACCCCGTTGTTTAGGTCCGTAGCGAAAGGTAGGAATATCAATATGAGGAAGAGGAATTTTGACAAATTCGTTCTCCCGTTTGCCAATCATTTCTCCATGACTGACATACTTTTTGAGGTCTTCTTTGACCTTCCCCTTAATGATATCGCGAAAGCGATTTTGATCTTCTTTTATGGCCATTATTTATTCTTCACATCTCCGCGAGCAAAGATGCTCGCAACATAGTGTAGGACATCAGTTGCTGAGATTTCGTCATAGCCGAAATCCTTGATCAATCGAGTTTTAACGATATCAATTTTTTCTTGAGTGCTCTTATCTGTCACTGACGAAACCAATGAAGTCAGCTTGATACTGTCTTTTTGATCTTCAAAAAGTTTCAGTTCTAGAGCTTTGTGAAGACGTTCGTTCATCTTATAGTCGAATTTCTTGCCCTCAATAGCCAAGGCACCGATATAATTCATGATCTCTCGGCGGAAATCATCTTTTCTGCTTTCAGGAATATCTATTTTTTCTTCAATTGAACGCATGAGTGGTTCATTTGGTTCTTCATCTTGACCGGTGAACTGATTTCTTACTTTTTCCTTCTGAGTATAGGCCTTTACGTTATCGATGTAATTCCCGCAAAGTCTCGCCAGAGCTGATTCATCGGCACTAATTGCTCGTTGAACTTCAGCTTTGATGATCTCTTCGTATTCTTGTTTAACGACACTGAGGAGTTCACGATATTCGTTTTTAAGCTCTTCATTAGATAATAACGAATGATGCTTAAGACCAGATTCCAGTTCGTTCATCACCATAAATGGGTTTACTGAACCTTTATTGTTTTGTTGGGCAGCAACTATAGAATTCGAAAGTTTGTCCTGAATGTATCGTGGAGAAATACCGTCCAAACCCTCACGAATCGCTTCCTTGCGAAGTTCTTTCACGTTGTCTTCAGTATAATTCGGCAATGTTTTACCGTTGTAGAGCTTTAGTTTTTGCAAACGGGTAAGGTTGGCTTTTTTAGGTTTTTCCAATCGAGTCATCAAGGCCCACATGGCCGCCATCTCAATGGTGTGTGGAGCAATGCTTATTCCACGCATTTTTGTAGAGTTAAAATCTTTTTTGTAAATGTTGATTTCGTCTTTCCAGCGTGTGATATACGGAATGTCTATCTTTACTGTTCTGTCGCGAAGTGCTTCCATGAATTCATTATCCTGAAGTCGGCGATATTCAGGTTCATTGGTGTGACCAATGATAACTTCATCAATGTGAGTTTGCGCAAACTTTTTAGGTTTTATTCGGTGTTCTTGGGAGGCTCCAAGAAGATCGTACAAGAACGCCACATCAAGCTTTAACACCTCGACGAACTCGATCACGCCACGGTTCGCGACGTTGAATTCACCATCAAAGTTAAAGGCACGTGGATCTGAGTCAGAACCATATTCAGCGATCTTTCGATAATTGATGTCGCCAGTGAGTTCTGTGGAATCTTGGTTCTTTTCATCTTTTGGTTGGAAAGTTCCAATTCCGATGCGATCAGATTCGCTCAAGAAGAGTCTTTTAACTCTTACATGAGAAAGTACTTTCTTAAGGTCACCATTATAACGATCCATAAGAGCTTTAAAGATATAGCGACTTGGCGGACACAGTTCACCATCAATGGTTACACGAAAGCTACCCTCTTGCCCTTTATTGAGAGAATCACAAATTTGGCCCCTAAGCTCTTCAGGTATTAACAGAAGAGGTTCTTCATGCATCGGGCTTGCAAATACTTTTACACCTTTGCCGAGAAGTCCATCGAGTTCACCTTTGTCGTCGACCCACTCAAAGGTATAAAGAGCTCCTGTCTCTGATCGCGAGTAAGATTCAACACCCTTTTTAATTAGTCGACAAATTGTAGACTTCGCGCTTCCAACGGGTCCATGAAGTAAAATAACCCGTTTCTCTGTCCCATATCCGAGGGCAGCAGCCCTTAATACGTTCACTAGTTTCATTAATGGAACATCCAGTCCGAAGACTGCATCTTTTCCATTATTTTTGGCGTCGTCGAAAAATTTATAGCGAACAACTTGTTTTTTAAAATCAACGTAGTCTTCTTTGCCAGCCTCTATAATCATATCGTACATGCGTTGAAAGGCATTACGAGTGACTTTAGGGTTCGCCTTTACGAGGTCGAGATATTCATCAAAAGTACCACTCCAACTTGACTTGGAAATTGGACTCTCTTTTTGCCAACTTGAAACTATAGAATTAAAATCGAAACGGCTCGCCATGAATCTCTCCTTGATCTTAAGGACTTTATGAGTCTCTCCCGTTGAAGACATACTCTCAATTAAGTATGCCCAAAGAATAATCCTTAAGGAAATGGAGAATTTATGAACATCACTGACCTAGACCTTCCTCTAGGTTTCGACGCGTTGCCCATTAGCCGTAGCGCGGCATATAAACTATTTTAATTTATACTGCTTATAAGAATCAGGCACCTTCAGCTCCAATGCGCTCACTGGAAACTCGGTTTTAGAAGTATACTTTTTAATTTGAACTTGAACGTCAAATTTTGAACTTGAAATGGAGATTCTTTTGCTTCCAGGATCTTCTCGATCCCATTTTAGTTGGACGCCCTCTGGAGTCTGGCACACAGACAATATTCCATTATCCGCCTTACAGTCCCAATTAGGATATGAGTCTTCGAAAAAAGCGGCAGAAATAACTTTTGGATCTACCTTAATTTTTAAAACTGGCATTAACGCACTTTCGGAAACGGGGCCATGATAATATTTTTTTTGTTTAGGCACTAGGTATTCGACTTCATCGGATTTCATTACGATTGAAGCCAGGGCAATTCCCAGGCTGGTCGTCACTTCCATTCGCATTGGGTTGGGCTTTTGTCCAATCACGTCTAGTGAAACGACACTTGCCTCGCCTGTTTCAAGGCTCTTAATCATTGCTTTCGCTTCCCATTGCCCAATCTGAGGAGTTCCTGGAGTCAGAATGACTGGCGCTTCTTTTTTTAAACTTTGGCAACTTGTTATTAGCACTGACATCATGATTAAAATTTTTGCTGTGATATTCATGCCCCTAATTTCCAAGATAGGTGGCTTTAAGGCAACTAAAAATTAATTCCCAGAAGATTTTGCCCAGGAACTAGGGCTACGACCACTTAATGTTGAGGTGTTGTGATTGGCGCAAGCACAGAAGCTGGAAGTCGAGGATCCGTATTTAGTGCATCAATGGAGGTTAACTTGCTCTCTATTTTCTTTTGTTTTTCCCTATCTTGCTCAAGCTCCATGGCTCTTTGATACATCAACTTTGCTTTTTCGGGAAGCCGGTGCTGAATATAGGCATCTCCTAAGTGATCTGCAATGATACTTTCGGAAGGCTGTTGGCTTTGTGCCGACTCAAGCCATGGAATAGCCTCCCTAACTCGACCTTGTTTATAAAGAACCCAACCGAGTGTATCCATAATAAATGGATCCTCTGGTGACAATTGATGAGCCTTGCGTGCGAGAGACTCCGCCTCTGACAAATTTGAAGCTTCTTCGGCGTAGGTATACGCAAGATAATTAAAGGCCTGAGTATACTTGGGATCAATCTCAATGACTTTTTTCATGGTTTGAAGCATTACTTCTTTTTTCCCCAATTTATCATTGAGGGTGCCATAATAAAAAAGGAGCTGTGGCTGATTTGGGAATCTCTCAAGTCCCTGCTCTAACCGCCCTAACGCTTTTTCAAACTCATTTCTCGCGTCCATAATTGCCGCATACAAAGAAAACATTTGCGGATTCTCTGGTTTTTGGTCTAGGCCCTTTTCCAACACAGCTGAAGCTGCTGACAAGTTACCTTTTTGTTTAAGAATAAACGCAGAATGAATGACACTTTCACTGTAGAAGTTGCTATCTGCAGGAACTTCTTGGAAGTATTTCAAGGCCTTTTCGTTTTCTTTCATCTCTTCAAATAAGGCCGCCAAGTAAAATCTGACCTTATCTGATTCAGGGGCCATAACGAGAGTCTCTTCCAACTTGGCAACGGCTTCGGGGTAGTTTTTCTTTTCGACGTAAATAAGTGCTATTTTAACTTTTACTGATAAGACATCTTCACCTAATTCCTCAAGCAGACCTAGTTGCTCCAAGGCTCGATCGTAATCTTGGCGGCTGAGAAAAATTTGCGCCAATGATTCGGCCAATGCTGCATTCGGCCCATTCTCTCTCTGAAACTTTACGTACAAATTAATTTCTTGTTCTTTTTTGCCCTGAATTTCCAAAATTCCGCCCATTGCAAGCAAGGCATCATAAAAATCTGGTTTAAGCTCAAGAGCACGCTTATAGGCACCTTCAGCTTCTCGCATGAGCTTCATTTCCTGATAAACACGACCCGAATAGTATTCAACTAAGTAGCGATTATTATAGTCTTCATCCTTTGCCAATTTGGCAAAATAGGCCAAAGCCTTTTTGTACTGCTTTCGTTCAGCGTAAACCGCACCCAAGTAGAGTGGTGCTTCGCTATTGTTAGGATCAAGAGCGATTACTTTTTCATACTCTTTAATCGCTCCATCATAAGCTTTCATCGACGAGTACAGTCCTCCGAGTAACATGTGAGTATCAACTCTTTTTTCATCAAGCTTAATTGCGGACTCGCAATAGCTAATGGCTTCCGAAACCATCCCCACTTTTACAGATTCAACCGCCAAACGAAGATTAACAGTTGGTGAGTCCGGATCATAAAGCAAAACTGTTTTATAGGCCTCAAGGGCCTTACGGGAGTTTCCTTCTAATGCGTATGTCTCACCCATCGCGAAATAGTAGTCAGCATTAGCATGCATATTTGCCGGGTGTTTAGGGTCTTGTTTGAGATCATCCTCTTCACCAGGAAGCGAAAATTTTGCAGGTGCTCGATTAAGATCATTCATCGATGCTTCATGATAAGTGGCTTCACTGTTATTTTTCCCAGTGCTCGAACAGCCAACAGCAAGGATTAAAAAAACAGCCCAACATTCCTTTGGTAGGCTACACTTCGCAAAATGGGTTGTTTTCTTTTTCATATAACATCAGATCGGCATCCAAGCTAAAAAGCTTGAATAAATTTAGTTCATTTTTTAGGATGCCTATTGTTTCATTTTGAGATCGAGAATAAAGCCGAGGTCATCACCATGAAAGGTAGGTATTGACTGAATGCTTTCATTTTTCCCGTTTGGTCCGTTGGACCATATAAACAGAAGCTGTTGATCTCTTCGAATGCTATAAAAATAAGGGTTTCCCCAAGGGTCATGACTAATAGTACCTATATCTTCGATAGCACTCGCCAGACCCCGCCCCTTTTTAAGTCCTGTCGGCTCGCTCTTAAGTGCGTGTTTGATATCTAACTGCCATACTGAATAGCCTAAAATCTTTGCATATTGTCTGGCTCTTTGTTCAGGGGTGGTTGGCTCAGGTAAATCAAAACCCCACACCAGCAAACCAATGATGAATAAAAAACAGGCTAGAATAGAAAGCACTTCAAAAGTCTTATGATTTGCTTCTTCTTTTCTTCGATCCAAGCGAACCGACCTTTCGTCCCACTGTGTAAAATTCGTCTAAGGAACTCATCGGCATACTGGACTTTTTCTTTAGGACTTTTTTCTAGTTTTTCTTGTTAAGTATTACTCACTGGTTTTAAACCTATTTCAAAACCCCATAAGTTTTGCAGAGCATTATTCGCTGGGGGTGGGTTTCTTGACAACATGTGGCGGCAACGGTAGGTTCCCTCGTCAATGAATGCTCAGGCGCCGAAGGGTAGTAAGTTTTTTCGGGGGGTTTGAGCCCACATAATGGTTAAAAAAAGAAGGGTAACCTTCTGCCAGAAAGATGGGAGGCACTTTGATTAACCAAACAGATACAGGTCTAAGCTTGATGGTTAATAAACCTAATCCAAAGGTAAAAATCATCAAGCGTTACCAAAATAGAAAACTCTATGACACGCAACAAAGTTGTTATGTTACACTCGATGATATCGCAAAAATGATTCGCACCAACGAAGAAGTAATGGTCATCGATAACAAATCGAAAAATGATATCACCGCAGCAACTCTGACTCAGATCATTTTTGAAGCTGAAAAGAAGGCATCCCAATATGCTCCTCTTTTCACTCTGCGCGATATCATTCAGACTGGAAATGGCAGCATTTCCAATTACCTCGCAAAATTGGGAGCATTCCCTCAAGATTACATGACTCAGCAGCAAGCTCAGATCCCTGTTTTTGAAGGACGTGGCTCTACTGATGATCTTAAACAAAATCTTGAAAGCCGAGTTGCTTCTGCCGCAGCAAGAGTTGCCGCAGACAACACTGTTAAAGCAGCTGTTGAAAAGGCAACTGCTGTGCTTCCAACCGGTGCTGCCAATGAGGAGACACCTAGTCTTCCAACATCTTCAGTTGGATTGGCCCCTGGCGCTGGAAACAACAATCCTGCAGCTGGAACTAGCAATCCCTAGTTGGATGCAAAAATAATACCATTTTCATTTAGAAAGTAGACCAAGGCACACACGAGGTGGGGTTTCCCCTCTGCGAAGGGGTGCCTCGGACGACGCTGCCAACGATGGGCTACGAACTAAATGGAAATGCTATAAGTGCTACTTCTAAAGGGCAGGCCATGCGGCTTGCCCTTTTTTATTGCGCCAATTACATTCAATGAGGAGGCGCGTCCAATGGATATTCAAAAACTTCAATCTTTGGTCACACTAGTACAATCAGCCAGCCACCCCTCTCCCATCTTAGGGATCACTAATAATTCAAAAAAAGTCCAAAAAGATTTTCTTTTTATAGCCGAAAAGGGGGTTGCTAATGATGGACACCTCTATATTCCTGCTGCCATCGCCAGCGGAGCCAACGCACTATTAGTTGAAGACCTTGATAAGGTACCCAGTGATTTTAAAGGCACAATTTTTAGCACCACAAATGCACGGGCAATTGCTCCACTTATAGCCGCCATGCACTTCGAATACCCCTCCGAAAAACTTTTCTGTATTGGAGTTACTGGCACCAATGGCAAAACTTCTTTTACTTATCTGGTTGAACATTTTTTTAATAGTCTCAAACGGCCAACGGGAGTGATTGGCACCATTAACCATCACCTTGGCAACAGGATTTGGCCAACAGAAATGACAACTCCCCATCCCATTGAACTTCAGCAGCGGCTCCATGAGTTTTTGGAAGCTGGTGCTGATACTCTGGCCATTGAAGTTTCGAGCCATTCGCTAGATCAAAAACGCATTGCTGGAATTGAATTTGATGTTGGAGTTTTTACTAATCTCACCCGCGATCACCTCGACTATCATTCAACCATGGAGGAGTACTATGAAATTAAACAGAAGTTTGTTACAGAAGTGCTCGATCAGTCGAAGAAGAAAAGCGTCTTTGCCATCATTAACGCTGATGATCCATGGGGTAAAAAAATTATTCCTTGTAAAAGAGCCAAAGTTTGGACCTATGGAGCAAAGAATACTGACTTCAGTTTTGAATTAAAAAACATGACCTTTTCGGGAACAGAGTTTATCTTACATACTCCACTAGGTTCAACCCTCATCAAGAGTCCCTTGATTGGCACACACAACATCTATAATGTTATGGCCGCCATTGCCACGGGTATGGCTGGCGGACTCACCCTCAGCCAACTTGAAAACACCATTCAAACTTTCGGTGGAATTCCTGGTCGCCTTCAGCTGGTCCCGAACAATAAAGGCTTTGCTGTTTTGGTTGATTATGCGCACAGCCCGGATGCCTTAGAAAATGTTTTGCTGTCCTTGCAGAAAGTCCGTCGTGAAAATCAAACGTCTGGTAAAATTATTTGTGTCTTTGGGTGTGGTGGCGATCGCGATAAAGGAAAACGACCACTCATGGCACAAGTCGCTCAAAAGCTTTCCGATACTATTATTGTCACCTCCGACAATCCGCGAACGGAAGATCCTCTCCAAATTATCAATGATATTAAAGCGGGTTTTGATCCGATGCTCACAAGTCCCCTGATTGAAGCGGATCGTGCTAAAGCCATCGCTCTTGCCATTGCAAACACTAAACCTGGTGACGCGATACTAATCGCCGGCAAAGGCCACGAAGATTACCAAATTATTGGAAAAGAAAAATTTTTCTTTTCTGATTTCGAAACAGCAAGGAAGCTACTCTTATGAAGTTAGACTTACTTCTCAGTGAGATTATTACGGCTACGGGTGGTAAATGTCTCTCTGATAAATATGATTCATTTATATCTGTGGGCACAGATACTCGAAAACCTCTTAATAACCAGCTTTTTGTGGCCCTTAAAGGGGATGTCTACGATGCCCATAATTATTTAGAGGAGGCCGTTTCCGCTGGCGCCACTGGACTTTTAGTGCATAGGTTAGAGGAAAAATTTTCGGCTCTCAAAGGCAAAATCACAATTATTTTAGTAAATGATACTTTGATCGCACTTCAAAAGCTTGGACAGTTCCGCCGAGAACAGTGGAACAAACCTATCATCGCCATCACAGGAAGTAATGGTAAGACAACAACCAAAGAGTTTACGGCACAAATTCTTTCGAACTACAAAAAGGTTCATTATAATCAAGGCAGCTTTAACAATCACTGGGGACTGCCTCTGACCCTGCTTGGTTTGATGCCAGATCATGAAGTTGCGATTTGTGAAATGGGCATGAATCATCCTGGAGAAATCAAAACTCTTGTCGAAATTGCAGAACCGAATATCGTAGGTGTTACTATGGTAGGAAGGGCCCATCTGGAAGGACTTGGGTCTATAGCTGCTGTGGCAGCAGCAAAAGAAGAGATTTACAATACGCCCAACAAACAATTAAGCATCGGACTCTTCAATCTTGATAACGACTGGACAAAGTCAATGCAGGGCCGATTTACCCAAGATCCAACTAAGTCTATTTCATTTAGCTCCATCGACTCAACCGCTGATGTTTATTTTAATATTGTGTCTATCGATTTTGATCATATTAAGCTAAGTGGATCAATTCATGGAATTAAAGGGCAGACCTCAGTCCCTGTTTTTGGAAAACAAAATTTAACCAATCTCATGTTTGCTGCTAGTGCCGCACTGGCAGTAGGACTTTCGCCAGACCAGATTTGGAGTGCCCTGCCTTCTTGCAAAACAACCTGGGGCCGAAATCAACGGATCACCCATCCTCAAGGTGCTGATTTTTTGTTTGATGGTTACAATGCTAATCCTGACAGTCAAAAAGCTCTCATTGAAAATTTAAAACTCATAAAATTGAGTCGTCCTCTTGTTGGCATTTTTGGTGAAATGCGCGAACTCGGCAGCCACTCGGAGAAACTGCATGAAGAACTCGGCGAACTCGCCAGCTCCGTGAATTTCAGCGAAGTTATTTTTATTGGTAATTATGGTGACGAATTTCGCAAAGGATTTTCGCGCTCGTCCGGACAGTCAAAAGCGACCCTTTATACCTATAAAGATGTTGATTGCCAAGCCATTCAACAAATCAAAACTCTTCTCTCAAGTAAACCTCTCATCACGATCAAAGGGTCCCGTGGAGTTCGTTTAGAACGTATCCTGAAGGAACTTTCACTGATGTGACTAGATTTGCATATAACCACCTTTGTATAAATTCTTTCAAATTATATAGCATACGACTTTAGTCTAGCTGTGATACTGAAAATATTTCGTTTCCAACCTTTTAGACAAAAGGACAGGTCGTCATAAACGATTTGTATTTAGCTGTAACTCAAGTGCAATAATATTGTAATAGTCCACAATCCCTGTTTCAGTTCAATATTTCTTGAGCCAAGATCTAAATGTGTGACAGTTTCTTCAAATATATAATGAGTGTCTAGTCCGCGAGAGGTAAAGATTTATGAAGTTAAGAAACTTACTGATACTTTCAGCAGGAATACTTTCAATCACCGTAGTTTCCATAGCCTTAGTAATTATTTACTTTCTGAATTCGATCGAAGCCCATTCAAAAGAAAGCGCCGGCTTAGTTCAAGTGAGGTCGGAAGCACTCAATAGCAAATATTTTGTCATTCAGATTCAGCAGTTTTTGACTGATGCCGCCGTTACCGGTGATGATGGTGGCATTGATGACGCTAAGAAGAATCTTGATAGTCTATCGCTGAGTCTTAACCATATAAAAACTGCCGCTCCTGATCTTCGAGCAATTGCGGAAGCTCTAGAAAGAGATGCAAAAATCTTTTTAAAAATCGGTGTCGAGATGGTTGGCGCCTATAAAGAAGGAGGTCAAGCCGCGGGCAATGCAATTATGAAAAGAGATGCGACTGGATTTGATGGCTACGCCGAGAAACTTGCCGAAAAACTGCAATCTTTAGAGCAAACGGCCACCGCCCAACAGCAGGACTCCGAAAAAAGAATCGTTGCCGAAGAGCACGAACTTTTATTACAAACGATTCTATTGTCTCTCATTGAGTTCAGTATAGTGCTTGGAAGCCTTTATGTGATTTTCCGTCGTACACTTCCACTTGAGAGCGTCGTTAGCAGTCTCGGAGATAATGCCATCCACCTTGAAACCGCTACAAACTCTGTAAATAGTTCTGCTATAGCACTTTCAACTGCTAATTCACAACAAGCGTCTGCCACTCAACAAACGGCGGCCAGCCTTGAGGAAATTCGAGCTATGGTTGGCAAGACTGCTGAAAACTCTTATTTTCTGCAAGCCAGGGCACAAGAGACAAATCAATCTGTCTCCTCTGGAAAACAAGCCCTCGATGCTGTTATTCACACCATACAGGAAATCAAAAACCAACAGAATATGATCGTCACTAGTGTGGAACAAACCAATCAGGAGATTGGCCAGATTGTTTCTCTCATTGCTGAAATTGGTAATAAAACAAAAGTTATTAATGAAATTGTTTTCCAAACCAAACTTCTCTCCTTCAACGCCAGCGTCGAGGCCGCACGTGCAGGAGAACATGGTCGTGGATTTTCGGTGGTAGCTGAAGAAGTTGGTGGGCTTGCTCAAATGAGTGGTAACGCCTCTAAGGAGATCTCAGATCTCCTTGAAACAAGCATCCTTAAAGTAAAAATAATCGTGGAAGAAGGGCGTAAGCGCCTAGCCGAT
>CAZYOE010000143.1:0-11542 GCA_964648725.1 uncultured Pseudobdellovibrionaceae bacterium
CCTTAAACTACCTTTAACGTCCTTAAACTACCTTTAACGTCCTTCGGCCCCGTTGATAAAGTGTGTTTACAACACTGAAATCACAATGTGGGACAAGTAAGTATGAATTCGATGGTTAAAACGCAGGTACGCATAGTCATAACCTTGATTTTTAACGCTTTCGAGGAAATGGAGATCAAGGCTTACATTCGAAAACATATTAATATGAGTTTCTCTTTGTTTCTTCACTTTTTCAAGGTTAGTCTGCTCAGCCTACTTAGAGGGTGATATATGAATTCGTTAAAACCAATGGTTACAAACACAAACACAAGCTATTATTTGAACACTAATATCGACTGGCCGCTCAAGAGACACATGTATACGTATTTTAACTTAACATGTGTGCTTACTTTTTCCTCTTCTTCTAGGAGGAATTTCTTTTCAGTGAACGACTGGATTAAGTCTAGTCTTGGATGGTTTTTATGAACACCATAAAAAAACTGGTTGTAGATACACGAATATATGCAGGATCGGGTCATAGTGGGATTGAATCAAATTGCTACACGTATATCTATACACAGCTTGACATGGGTGATTTTTACTTTCTTTTTGCTCTTTCCTTTAAGACCAGTTTAAGGCTTAACACATGAAGTCTGCTTTAAATCTTTTAAAATCAAAGGGTTACAAGTGGTATTGGTATGAGAAGGATTTTTTGTGGCACATTTGGGTAACTTATGAAAATCCTATTGTGTATACCATGTTTAGGTTAATGAACATTCCTGTTACTATAGGAATGAGTGATCTATTGAAAGACGCATTAGAAACTTAGAGAATGAAACATGAAGTCTTTTAAGCCGTTATTCGGCAGTAGTAACGGGTTTTGGACTGTTGATAAGGAATTTTTGTGGAAAGAATGGGTAGCTTTTGGAAGCCATACTGTCTATTCTATTATTCCTATTACTGTTGCTATTAATACTACGGAATGGGGTATTAAGAAATGAAGTGTTTGCATCGGAGTGTTGTTGACTTTAAGTGGCAAATATATCGTGATTTTAACAACATTTTAAATGAGGAGGATATTGATTTTTCTAAGATTTTTTGGGTTATTGTAACAAATGCAATAGCTCAAAAAACGTTTTCTAAACTTTTTGTAATGGGACAAAATGAGATCCTTGCGTTATAAAATAACGAGTGGCAGGACGGATTTATATGATTTTATAAATTGAATACTCTGGATATTAATGCTTTGTTTTTGTGGGTTCGACCCAGCTTCTTTTTTTACAGGGTTAATAAATGAAGTCTTTACATGATTGTTTATCAGATGTTAAGTATAGTACATACAATTACTTACATAATTTTACATTTATTGAAATATTTCACAAAAGAGATGTAATAATTCCTTGGGCTGCTTATCGCAATTTTAATCGTTTTACTTTCGACCAATTGTATAGGGACATTAAATAACATAAGTATAGTTGATTACGGGGTTTATATTTTTTTTTAGCGTTTTTTTGATGTCATTTTTTTCCTGGGCTGAGAGAAGTGTTTTTGGTTATAGAATCACAATCTTTCTCAGCACTGAAACTAGTGATTTCCAACACTGAAACCCGTATGTGTTGATGATGAACAAGCCTTTTTAAGTATTCCTTTAGCTCAGATGGGTGGCGTAAACCCGTCATATCTTTTTGGAAGTTGTTCGAAAAAAAAGTTGGTAATTTCTTCATTTTGTCATTGACGTTGGTATATGGGTTAGGGTATATTTTCCAATCGAGAGGTCTGGCAGGGGAAGCGAAGAAGTAAATAGACGCTTGAACAGATCTTAAAAATAACCGCCTGAACAAGTGGTTTGGGCGTAGATACATGGATGTATTTGGGGTTGTGACTTTGAGCAGCTAGATAGGGCAACAAGATTAGCAGTAGGTTTGTGGCCTATTGTGTCTGTTGTATGGAATTGCGACGGACAAATAATCTTCATATCTATTTATTTGGCTGCTTAAAAGTTTATATCAGAAGTGGTAAGGTTTCATGCCTATTCCAGCGGAGCCTCACAAGGTAATTGATTGTCATCAATGTTATCATCCAAATAGAATGGAACGAGCATTATCCGAAAACCACTTAATTCGAATCAGGGGTAAGAAGGAATTCAAGGTTCAACCACCGCGATTAAAGCATCGTCGAGACGGTCGAAAGTACATTTCTAAAGAGATTGACAGCACTGGTAAATACAAAGCGTGGTCGAGTGGGATTCTCAACACTGGTTATATAACCAGTCCGTTGTATGTTAATCCTAATCGTGGGGAGAATGCTTTAAGCAAGACCACGATAGATATTCTATTGAATCAGATTCCTGCTGAGCAATTGGAGGGGATAGTTGGTACTTTCAACACTGAAAAGGTTGTTGAATATACTCAAGGCAGCACTGAAATCCACAAGTTTTATGAAGAGGAGGATTGTGTTTGGCGTCCCAATCAGTTGTTAACATGGGGAAGAATAGTAGATAATGAATTTGTAGCACTGAATGCGGGGGAGGTTTTGTGTGGGATTCCTGTAAATGCTCGTCAGTTTAGTCATTTGATGGAAGCAGCACTGCCTCCTGAGCAATGGCAATCTTTTGTGGGGAAGAAGAGTAAGAAAGTTTTTGGGGATTTATCTTCTGATGAGATATTAGGATTACGGTTGTTTTCTAGTATTGCTACGTTACAGCGTACAGAGATGGATAACAATAATTGTTTTGGGTTATGTTTGCATCAGTTTGGGATGTGTATAGAGACTCGTTATTTACATAATTTAGATGAATTATATGCTTATATAGTAATTAACAGGCGAGATCCTGTTAAGGAGAAGAAGAGTCAAGCGAAGTTAAGATTAAGTGGTATTGGTGAATTAGAATCAGTTACTGAAGTTGTAGAAGAAGCGGTGGAAGAAACATTTGCTTACGAGGAAGACGAATAGAATCTTTTTAAAGTTATAATTTTATTACCGCATTTTTATCTTAACGTCAAAAAGATGTCACTTCCTTGTAGGTTGTTAAATTGTTTAACGCCGGGAAGTGACATTTTTTTTATCTGCCCAGGAACAACATGTTGTTCAAAATTTTGGCGGCCCTGGTTTGGTAATGGCACTCAAGCTGAGAGTTGGTTAATGAGAATCGAAAAAGAGCGAGTGAATGTTATTATGTTGACTGAAAGTCAAAAGAAACGCATCAAGAAGAGGGTTCATGAGTGGGCAGAGTTGACAGTTTCTGACGATGTGCAGGTTCGTCGTAATACTTTAAAGGATTTGATAATGAGTGCTGAGGAGCTTATACAATCCTTTGAAGAAAGAAAAAATGTACCAGATTTTCCCGTTATATTAAAAACTGCCCTTTTATTAGGCAGGTCGCTTGAAGCTGTTAGTTGGCTTCAACAGCATATTATCGAAGATAGAAATGACCCTTTCTGGGAGAATACTAATTTCTATATCCAAGAATTACATAACAAGCTTCAGTCTATACTATTAAGGAAGTATGAAATCGTTTTAAAGCCCTGTATGGACAAATACTGTCGTTAAGGATATGTCTATTTAGCTCACAGTTTAATTATAGGCTATTGGAATCTATTTTTGGGGAATAGATATGGTTTTCTTATTTTAAGCGTTTTAAAGTAATTCTATTGCTCCCAGTTGGCACCGAAAGTCAGTTTAGGGGCATGACAACGCAAACACCAGCAAAAGTACCGGCCATTGGTGAAGAAGTGACCGCCAAATGGATTTACAAAGACAATCAATTTGTCGGCACTGGCGTGGTTATTAAAACCAATCCTATTGAGATTATGTTGCATAAATCGAGTGAGAGCAATGGTTTGCGATACAAGATGGGTCGCAAAATCATTTTAAATCCTGACACTGATTCGATTGTGGATTCTGACACTGAAGTTTCTGACACTGAATTGGAGTAATTTTTAAATGTCTTTAGAGGATCACATGCCGCCGATTAATTGGTTTGGTGGGATGATTATTGCTCGTCATTTATTATCTTGGACAAAAGGTGATTTAGAAGACGAAGATACGGACAGTTACATTTATAAGTTAAATAATCAAACATTTATAAATCGTGTTATGATTATTGTAACTGCTCTGCACCAATTCGGTCCAACATTACAAGCAGCGGAAGCCATTCAAGCGAATGGAGATGGTTTCTTTACTGATGTAAGTTCGGAAGCATTAGCAGAGAAGTTGCAGGAAGGAATTGAATTATTACAAAAGGCTCCGGTTTTTAAGTTTCGAGTTGCTGAATTTGGATCGCTTGTTTTTGAGAAAAAAGGTGGTTGTTAAAAAATAACCCCTAATGTGGTTATTTTCAGATTTTATAAAAATTCCTTCCTCAAAAATGAGATCTTTGCATTATAAAATGTTTTATTCAAAGTTTGTTGGGAATAATTCCTGGGGATCAATATTTGTCCATTCCCGTTTTCAAATTCAGTATAGAATGGTAGCTCTTGTAAAAGACCATATAAGAACACATCATTAACCTTTGTAAAATGATTTTTTTAGGGCGATTTTTAATAGTCGCCCTTTTTGCGTTCTATATATGTAATTAATTCGAGCTATGGTAAGATGGGTAATTTTTATTATTATCTTTTGGTTGGACTGGCATGGGTTGGGGCATGTGGCGTTTTTGGCTTAATATCGGGGCTTGGAGAATGTCCCAGGCACCAGAAAAAGCTATTTTCTAATTGTAACGCAGCTAACGTAAGCTGCAAGTAAGTAAATTAGGCCAGCGGCTCGCCTAAAAGAGTTGCAAACCAACAGGAGATAGTAAGATGGCAAAGGCAAACAAAGCGAAGAAGGATGGAAGCAAGGGTAAGGGGCAGGGTGGCCACAATCTGGAGGAGCAGATCAAGCGGTTGGAGGCCACGATGACCTCCGACGAGATCGCGATGGCGAATACGATCAAGGCGGAATTTCCCGATTGTGCGATTCGCCTCGCATTCAAGTTGATGGAAAAGCCGTATCGTCGCCTTTTCGACCTCAACAAGGCTGAGCTTGCGGCGTATGACTCGATTCTGAATACCCCCGGACTGCCCAACGCCAAGGAGGTCGCGGAGGCGTACAAGGCACAGCGGCTTGCCGCCAAGCGGGCGAAAGCCGAAAAGAACGGCGAGGAAGCTCCCGTAGGCGAAGCTGTCGAGGCGTAAGTTTCGCTGCCACAACCACTTACAAACCTTCGACCCGTCAGAGCAATCTGATGGGTCTTTTTTTTGTTCAGCAACACTGAAATATGGGATTAATTGGTCCCAGGTATTAAATTAAATTATTTGGTTGATAGAACATGATTTTTAATGTTTAGTAGTCAGTAATGGTTGTTTGAAAAGTCGGTAGAGTAAGGGAAAGTAAGTTTATACGTTGAAGACGGTTAAAGCAATTTGACTTTCTTCTTCAGTATGGGCAAATTGATGAGTACCTTACGGGTTGACAAGAGTCAATGACAACTAGTGCGTTTCTTGTGATGGAGCCCCAATGGGGTGCCGAAGTCATGAGAAAAACTAATGACCTCGAAATTCCGTTGAGAAGATCCTGGTCGCTAGTCGAGACAATTATCAACCTACAAACTACCGAAAGTTCTTCCAATCAAAATTGGCGAAAGACATAAAAAATCAAAAAAAGATTAGAAAATTAGACAAATGTTAAAAGAGAAGAGGTCAAGGGTTACTCTTGGCCTTTTTTCTTGGTCCTCCGCCTTTCTCAGTTTGAGTGGTTGTGTCTCATAGTCGTCTTGCGTCGGTTTGGACAGAAATATGACGACCCCCAGGAATCACAATTTTTTTATAGAGTATGGCAACAAAATCACTAATCAAGGGGCTGCAGAATGGATGAGAATGTTGGCGTTGAAGTTGATGAAGAGTTTGATGAGTGCGAGGGCGAAAATCAGGTAGTCAAGGGTCTACCCAAAAAGCAAGTGTTGAATCTCTGGCAAAATCTGCCAGTAACAGACCCTGCAACTGTCGTCAAGCCAATTCCTTACAAACATACAGGAGCCAAATTTGCCGAAGATAGCATCCGTATCACAGGCTCTTGTGAGTTTATCAATGCAGTATTAAGCAATTTAAAGTCAATGATTAAGCTTGATAGCAAATTTAACAAAACAAGACTTCAGCCAACATACATGCCCACAGAAGATCGGGAGTCAGGACTTCCCAGCGGCTCATGGGTTGCATATATCCAAGTGCATGCCCGAGGAGAGGGCAAACGAGGCCGAAAGAAAAAGAAGTACCATTGGTGATCTATGGATTTAATCAAAATATCTGACAAGTTACCGTCCCCAGGTGAAAATGTTTTATTTTTCTGGCGTAGATTTGATTGGACCTATCAAGGGCAATTTGAAATTGGACGATACGATCACACGGAAGACGGTAACTACATTTTCCAAAACGAGGATGGTCAGTGGCGAGGGTATGGTGAAGAGGTGTTGTATTGGTGTCCTCTCCCAGAGCTGCCATTAAACTGGAAGGAGGAATGACATGCAAGCAACAATCATCGAATTCGAAACGCAGAATGGCAAGGTAAGGGCGACACGGAATTATAATGCCTATGTGCAGATTACCGTCACTTCATCGGATGATGATGTACTTTGCGATGAAACGTTTGCCATTACCGATTTTGCTTCACTGCATCGGTCAGCCCGTAAGGTCATGAAAGCGGTTGGGATTGAAACCCCCAGTCCGAAGTCGGTAACGGATTTTTGTCAGGCATTACAACCGTTGATGTCGTCAAATTCCGTACTGCAAAGTCTGGCAAACAAATGAGTATGACCCCGCAAGGGGATACAGATGCCTAAAGATGCGGCTGAGTGATATCCCAGCTTATAGGCTTTAGGGTACTGGTGGTAATTGAGCGGAGCCTCAAGGGGCGTTGATGCTACGACCCATACTCATTTGTTTGCTTAAGGCCCCAGACAGAATATTTGCAACACTGAATAATAACACAAGGAGAATTCGATGGCTGGATTGTCATGGCTTGGAGCGTCTTTCGTTACGGCTCAAATTCTTTCCGAAACAAAGAAAGGAAACGATCAAGACACATTTGAGGGGAAAATGTATCGTACTGACCAGTTTCCCCGTATTCAACTGGTCATGACCGCAATCAATTCGTATGGTCCCACTATTCTGGCAGCTAAGTATATTCAAAATCGTAAGTATTTTTCAGATGTCTCTGTTGAGAGACTTCTGGAAATCATTCAGGGTTGTATTGTGAACCTGAATGAGAACGCGGAATTGGCCGCGATTTCATTGGGTATGACCCCATCCGTCTTTGGGACACTGAATTTTGCGAATTTAAAAGAAATCCCCCAGAATGCCTATGATGTCCCCGAAGATGAAGTTGACTTGGATGATGGACAGTTTTGAAAAGGGGCAAACATGGATTGGGGCAAATATATTGTAGTAGAGCGAATGGGTCTTGAAATGGGGATTATGTTTGATCCCCTTATCGACCATTCGACTGTTGCAGCAGGAATAGGTCAAACCCCTGTTGCGGCTGGTTTCTTTCAGGTTTACCGTAACGTAGAAGCTCCCAGTAATAATATTTGTGTTTCTGCTTTTGGTAAGAGTCAAACACTGAACATTGCCAGTCGCGGCGATGCAGATGCCCAAGTCCTCAACAAAATCATTGGGGCAGTAAGAGACTAGGAGTGTTTAATGTCTGAAAATTACTGTGTTGAGTTATATGTGGACAATATACGCTCTTTCAAACATCATTTTGTAACAAAAGAAGATGCTGACAAATTTGCTGAATCACACCCAGCAGGGAAATTCAGTATCGTCAAAGTTGTCAAGCATTACTAATTTGCTAGCGGACAGAGATCGCAAGGTGAAGTCAACACCCCAAGAGGTCTACGTAACTACGTTTTGACTGCGTAGGCGTGTGAATACGTAGGGTCTGCTAGAGCCTGGAGCGTTGGTCGAGGGTTTGGGATTCGTCCCGATCTCCATTGAAGCCAGCACATCCAGGCTTTTTTAATTGAATTAGTCTTCTCTCAGGATGAGTGTAGCCCCGTATTATACCGAGTGAACCTCCCGGTGACCAAGCGAACACCCGGAAATAAGATTAAAAACGACTGTTGTAAGTCCTTGTATTGCAATGATTTAAGATGGACAACAAATCTTTTTGTACTAACCTGGTTCAACACTGAGCTGACCCTCCTGGTCCTGGATGGTCACTCATGCTGAGAGGACTAAATGATTTTACTCGTTGACTCGTTGACCTTTCCCAGATGTAATTTATTATTATTAACCTTTCATGGATGCTTTAATGCACGTATTAAAATACGGCGTAACAAAGAAAAAGGTTAAACGTTTATCTCGCAAAAAATGCGAAGAATTGTTAACATCTGTAGGCATTCAATGTTACGATCATGAATCAGTTGAAGTATTACGGGAAGCAGTATTTGTTAATGTCATGGATGATACCATAGACTTTAACAGTCTGCCCTAGTCCCAGACCTCAAATAATTCTTTTTCTCTATCAACTCAACCGTCCGTTAAAATCAAACCAAGGAGACAGTTATGGCACGCCCTCGTACATTCATTTCGATTCCCGCTCGGAATTACAAATTCGGCCAGCAAGTTGTGCCTTTTATGCGAAAGCTGTTGCATGAGCACGTTTGTCAAGTTGCAGCGGCAACGGCAGAGATCGAGATTAACGCCACCAAGAGTATTACGGAAGATTTCGGCCTTGGTTTTGTCACGAGAATGCAGACTTTCGGAGAAGTCCCTCGCGGATTTTCCTGTGCCAAGTTTAACGAAAGTTATATTGTTGCCAATAACAAAGAATCTTGCAAAATGATTCTGGCTCCCTTCGGATTGAGCATTGAGGATATCATTCAATTTTATGGTACTCCACCGGACGGTGAAAAGTATTCCGTCAGTTTAATGGATGCTGTCAAACATTTGCAGGCGAAAAGCAATAACCCAGAAGTAAGAAATTTGATTTGGGAATCATGAACAACAATACTGAAAAGATTCGAAGTACGAAATACGATATTCTTCTGGAGATTGCTCGTCGTCACCTTTTCGTGGGAACACTTGAAGAACAGAAGTCAGACCGTTTGGATTTCCATAACGTAAGTGTTATGGGAATTAAAAAAGCCTTAGAAGAGGCTTATAAGGCTGGCGTCGATTCAGTACGAAAGGGCAAAGTATGAATGTTACTTTTTGCAATATAACGGTAACAGTTGATGCTGTTGACCCCAAAGCAGCATACAAAAAGTTGTGCGAAGCGTTAGCTGTTGTTGATGTGGAATATGTGACTGATACATATGTTGTTGAGCCAGACGGGAAAAATCGCCCCACTACAGAATTAATGGATTATTGATAATAGATAGGGTATAATAGGTTTAGGCGTTGAAGGGGAATCACTCCCCCAGATTGTCACAACATTTGGATCGGTAACTCAACTGGTTAGAGTACGAGCCTTTTAAGCTCGGAGTTCTGGGTTCGAGTCCCAGCCGATCCATTTAAAAGTCCGTGATCAAATTCCCAATGGTGATTACGACAAAGCAGTCTTAAGTTATCACGGCTGTTAACTTCAGCAAGAGTAGCTGTCTTAGGAAAGTCTCTAATTCTTTTAATATGACAAACTTCAACATGTATATTATAACCACATATTTCGCATATTTGCGGTTCATTTTTCATGATTTTTCGTGCGTGCTCTCTAAGTTGTGAATAGCGTCCTGAATCTTTACGTTTTTTTTGGAAGTATTCAATAGTGCGAGTTTCATCTATTTTGTCCCCAGGCAGGTGTTTTCCGCTCTCAATACAAGCACTGCAATAGGTGCGAGTCTTAAGTATCAGGTTTTCACAAATTTTGCATTTTTTAGTGCGTTTTCTTTTTGGAGAATACAAGTTATTGAAAGTAGCTGAACAAGATTTGCTACAAAAATGATTTTTTGAATCTTGATATTCGCCTTGCGTTTGAGAGCATTGTTTGTTACAATTTTGGCAACTGAAAACTATTCT
Organism: uncultured Pseudobdellovibrionaceae bacterium; assembly: GCA_964648725.1. Taxonomy (GTDB): domain Bacteria; phylum Bdellovibrionota; class Bdellovibrionia; order Bdellovibrionales; family Bdellovibrionaceae; genus CAUJGP01. Next base: position 9,972 of record CAZYOE010000143.1, read on the forward strand.
TTGCCTTGTTTTTTTATAGCAGTCAATTGTGCAAAAATGCTGTTTGCATTTTTTAATATCTTTAGGAAATTTTTTGAATTTAATGCCACAACCGTCACAAATAATTATCATGGAATATAACCTTTATGAAATACATATATACAATATATTTATGAAATAGCGTTTCAATTCCTTTGCTTGCCAACAATATTTTTTCCGCCAGTAGCTCAGGTGGTTTAGAGCGGTGGTCTTATAAACCACAGGTCAGTGGTTCAACTCCACTCTGGCGGATTGATAAGCGGGAATGGCTAAACTGGTAGAAGCTACGGACTTAAAATCCGTTGGGAGAAATCCCGTGAGGGTTCGAGTCCCTCTTCCCGCATTCCCAGACAAACAAAATCGTTAGTAGTAGTTGAAGCACTGACACTGAAAAGGAGGAATGAGTTATGACATTCTGGCAATTTCTTGACAACAACAGTATTGGCATTGGGTCATTCATTCTGCTTTTGTTTTTGGCAGTAACATATCACATGCAGACAAGGAAGCCCAGGCAACCCGAAAACAAGTAAATAAATTTGCAGGGACTAGACGCTGAAAGGAGAGTCAATTGGTTACAGTAACAGTTAGCGGTTTATCGCTTCAGATGGATTTTGAAAATGACGAGAATATTAAACAAAAGGTTAAGGAAGCGATTGACCTTATTAACTTAACTCTCCAGCGAGAACCAGCAGATTTGTCGGCACAAATTTTTGATGCTGACACTGCACAAGTGGAAGTCAAACCGCTTGACTACGAATTCAACGGTACGGAAGTAGGCGATTGAGCTAACTTCCCAAACTTCAGGTGTTAAAGCCCAACGGCGAGGCATAGTCCTGAAGCAATAACGGTAGGTATGCCGAAAACCAACCCGATGGAGAATTGACTCCAGTACCGTTTCGAGCCCCTTTCAACGCGGCCCTGTGTCCTCCTGGAGGGGGGCACGGGGCTTTTTTTTGTGACTTCACTCAACTTGAGGAAGTGATTTTATCAAGTCCCAGCTTGTGATTTTCTTTCCTTTTATGACATGCGAATTGTGACACGGGTAAACATGGAAGCTGGATTCAAGTACGAATTTGGTGAGTTAAAGGCAGGAGACATTTTTGCATATGAAGGATTGGAATATGAAAAGATATCTGGCAACACTGCCATCAACCAAGCAAATGATAAACCCGTGACTTTCGGCCCAGAAACCATCGTCTTTCTTTGTGAGGTTGGGTAATGAAAGCAATCACGCTTGTTGAAACACGTCGCGGCATGCAGATTTGCGAGACAACTCCACGATATGATGTGTTTTTTCGTGGGAAATTCTTTGATCAGCTCTACTTCAATATGAGAGGATATGTTGGTTATCTTCCTTGCCCAGATGAAGACTATGGTATAGGCAAATTGTATATTGGGGAAAAAGGAATATCAGCATATAAAAAAGAAATCACCACTCTCAACAAAAAGTGGATGACACTTCCAGACATAGGATTATAACATGAAAACGTCACACATTGTATTTCTTACGAACGAGTATAGTTATGCTATTTATGATGGCGAAACACAAGAGT
>CAZYOE010000143.1:11552-12166 GCA_964648725.1 uncultured Pseudobdellovibrionaceae bacterium
GAAAAAAGAAATCACTACTCTCAACAAGGAGTGGGCGAAACTCCCAGACATCAAATGGCAGGGGTAAAAAACTATGGAATTTGAATTCACAGTAAAAGTGGTTGGGATTGGTGACACTGAAGCCGAAGCGTGGCAAGACGCTAAGGAGTCTATCACCAACTCTAATCTTGAATATAATGATGCAGTCAATATCACTTCCCAGGATGACAATTCTTAGGATGTGTTATTATGACAAAAGAACAGCATTACCACATTAAGCTCGTCTTTGCCGACAAAACCGAAAAACAGGTATCGAGGCCGAATCGCACCCTTGGAATGGTACTCTTTACCAAGGCTTGCGAATCCATTGATAAGGGCACAGATAATCTTGTTAAGGCCGAATTCTACTTCGATGATCAATTGATTCTAACGCATTCAAACTCCCAGACATCGTAGTCTTTGGGAAATAATGACATGAAATTTTCTAGTGGGCCATTCGTTATTAAAGTAACTTTTAATGACGGCAGATATATGTCGTTAGTAAGACCCACTATCGAAAAAGCTAATAAGCTCTACAATATCGCCGCAAGAGGTCCAAAAGTAGTTAAAGTGGAAGTTTATCAACAAGTCAGAGT
>CAZYOE010000144.1:0-12044 GCA_964648725.1 uncultured Pseudobdellovibrionaceae bacterium
ACAAATAGTTGGTATTGGCACGTGACTACACCCCACTAATTGGTAGAGAGGCAATGGTCTCGGCGTTATACTGTTTTAATATTTGCCGTTCTGACTCTGTCAGTTGGAAGTTCGGGTCCTTCCATTGTCTCAGAAAAATGGGTGCCGTCGGGCCAATTCGTTCGGGGGCTGGAAAGGGCATTAATGCTCGTAAGGGCAAATAAACCATTTCGAGTGGCTTTAGAATCCTCACCGCTTTTGCGGACGATTGTCCCATATGATTAACGTAACCAGCTCCCTGCACGAGGTGGTAAAGCTGGCTCAAGAGGGTGAAATCAGTGGTCGCTGTTGACTCTTCGCCTACAAACAATCAACGGCAGGAAATCACCTCTTCTCCATTAGCTTTGTTTAGCCCCATGACTATGGATAAAAGCAGAACTGCTAGGAGTACCTTGATTTTGACCATACTCCAAACCATTCAATTTTAAGGCCAATGGTATAAAAGCCAATCAATGAAAGAAAAGTGACATTTTTGGCCTCATTTTTTGTTCATAAATAATTTTTATCTATTTAAATCAGAGTTAGAGTCCTCACACTGAGCTGAGGGCGCGGCCCTCTTTTTGCACAATTGACTAGCTTTAAAATAAGTTGGTAAAATTTCTGATCGTGCCATTTCAGATGAAGCTGATCGAATTTTAGGTGCCGCTCATAGAAACTTATCGCGAATCAAAACCGCCTGGAAAGTTCAGTGACAAAAACTTACTCAAGAGGAATATAAAACTATGAGACCGATAAATTTTAAATTAACTTTCTTGGCCCTAGTATGTATTATTTCCTCTTCTGTTTTTGCGATTGACGAGAATTTGATTGCACTTAATGTTGACCAAATTAAAAAGCTTTCACAAGCGACTTTTAAAATTGAAGTCGATACGGCAAAAACAATCCATTTCAAAGGACAATGGCCGTTGATCTGCGGCCATTCGGCTAAAGTGAATTCCTATCACAGCCCAATAGGTTTGAGTCTTCGTGTCTTGGTTAATGAAAAATGTTATAAGTTTATCTACGGGAAACCTAAAAAGTTAGGTGAACTCGCAAAAGCACCCTTAAGTGCTATAACCGTCAATGGTGTAATTAGAGATAATGAATTGGTGTATCTTGAAAGCGCGGAACCAAAATTGGATTTAAGCTTACCTGTTAATTCTTTTTACTCGGATAATGCCCATCAAACATCGCCACTCAAAAATCCCCCGCCGCAAAATAGTGATCAGACTATCTTTGGAAATGAGGCCAACAGAGCTTCACAAAATTTAGATGGTTCCGTTAGGTACCGTAATTGTAACTCTAGTGATTATGGAATCAATGATCCAAATTTCTGTAATGGTCGGTATGGTTTGGATCTCAATGCTGATCTGAAACTTAACGATAGCACAAAGCTTCGGGGTACTACTCAGCTAGACTTAATTTCTCCGAATAACTCCACTGATGGCATTAATGGTAAGGCTGGGGTCCGTCTCGACCTTTTATATGAGTTCAAAGATTCTCTCTAAATTAACACTTTTTATTTAACGGGATGTTGCATACCTTGATTATCACGAGCCCAAACATAAGTTAATGTTTGCTCGGATAGCGGCAGATCCATGTAGAGTCTTTCTTCAGATCTTCGTAATGGCGTAATTTGCTTTTTACCTAAAACCATGTCGGGATCATGATTACATTCAAAAGCATTGTCAGGATTAATCCAATAAACCTGATCGATTAAGTATTCGCCATCATAGGCGTAGTGGCCTTTTCTTTCGCAAAACCCTTGTTCATTAGATCGATGCCAGTGAAGTAAATCGGTGCCGTCAGTCAAAAATTCAAAGGTAAGTATTAAATTTGGATTTGGAGGATCTTGAAAAACGCCACCATATATATAGCCAACAAACTTCCATTTACCCCAAATAACGGGGCTGGAATCATTGGGTACAAAGGCGTAGGTCGACGAATTTAGAACCGTCAGGAAAAAGAGGAAACTCCACAACCAGACATGTTTCAAGCGACACCTCCGCAACCAAGGAATTAACATTGCTTATTGAGGTGAACAATTGATGTCACGGCGCAGTTGTTATAAACTTGGCCATCCGCGCTCATCAAGAATCGAGGTAACCACCCCGGAATCTTCAGATGAAAAGCTCGCAGAAACCATGGCATCCATCATGGCTAGGCGCAAATCAGAAAATTTGGGTTGCGCACCAAGACGCACTATAGTTTTAAGAGCTAGCATTTGGGTTTTCTTTGCACCAAGTTTGTGTTCCATATCCCAAAGCGTTCCACTCAAAATTCCGCTATCATGGTACAGTCCGCCATTTTTTTCTGCGAAATTAATTTTATTATTAACCGTTCTAGTGAATGGACGTTTCATAAATGCGGTATGTCCTAACTCTGGATTTTCCCACATGGTAGCCGTTAGATAGTCGGCAAAAGCTTCATTCATAGAAGCCGTTTCCCCTTCGGTTCCCATACCACTTAAGGAATCAATAATTGCATGAGCGACTTCATGGCTAACAATGGATGGATCGCGAGGGATATTTTTATAACTAACGCCATCACCTTCACCTAACCGAACTAAACCCTTGTAATAATAGGCGGTGTTATTTTTTTGAGGATATCCAGCGCGGAGACCAATTTTAATTGGAAAAGGCAAATTTAAATCCCAATGGATTTCGGCATAACTCAGAGTCTTTTGAGCAAAAAAGAAGGCCTGAACGTGGTCAAAACGAGGATCTTCTGGGCCAAACAGAAACTCGCCGTTTTCGGCAACTACTTTTTGCCCATCTTCGCTGTTCACAAAAATACGAGGACTTGTTAAAGAACCATCGCCAATGAGAGGCTTAAGCATCATTTCCATGAGGTCACTTAAGCGAGGTCCTTCCGGAAATACTAAGGATCGACTTTCTTGAAAGCAATGTTCAACTCTCCTTATCGACTCAATGGCATAAGCAGGGCTTACACGCATTGAATAAACAGCACTGCTGTCGTGAGGGATATATTCAAACTGAAACTGAAGTCGTGGTTTTTCACTGCTACCGCTGATAATAACCTCAGGTTCAAAAACATAACTCGCATTTTTAAGATCTAAATACTTTCTCTTTACCGTCTCCAGGGCTGAGTAGCGAAGCGTTCGAAGCTTTTCCGCCTGAGTTGCCAAATGAGAAAAATCTTGATCTTCAAATTGTGCGTTCAGATATTGAAGTTTTCCATCGGTACTGGAAACCTTCTGCAAGAAAGAGGAATCGACAATAGCACCACCCACTCTTTGTGTGGAGCGCTCTATAATCTCATCAAAAACTTTTACGGTTGTTTCGGCGTTCCCAAATAAGTTTGATTGAATTTCTGGCTTGGGCAGCTTCTTACGGGCAGACCAACGATAACTGGTCAATTCTAAATTCTTTTGACAGCCTAAAATGCAAATAAAACCTAATAAAAAAACGACTTTGTTCATTCTTTCCCCTCACCCATCCCCTTCATTAAAAAGGGGAATCGCAGTGAGATCCTCCCTCCGAATCCCACTGCAACCCTATCGGCACTTTACTCTTCGATATTGAGTTGTTTTTCAATATAAGTGCCGTCTCCATTGATAAGTCTAACAGCATGGTTACCGATCGACAACTTACCAAGATGAATCTCTTTTGTAAAAGGAACGAGTACCATTAAGCACATTCCTTGACTCACAGTTGCAGAAGCTCGAATTTCATGGACGTTAGTCGAGGGATGTCGAACATCAGACTCTTTCCAGCGATAGCAACCATTTGGGAAAAGGCCGCTAGCGACAACGAAAGAATCGCTATTGCTATCAAATCCACTCGGAATAAAGGCATCACTAAATCCAACTTGAACTTCTCGCTCTTCAGCTCCTGCGTGAGCAGCTTGAGAAATCACAATGGCACCAACTAAAGCTAATGCTAATTTTGCAAACGTTTTCATAAATTTCCTCCCTGTTTTGTAGCCTCGAAGACTGTTCTCTTGGCTTTCACCTAACTCGTAACACCAACATTAAAGCCTATCAAACAAGATCGGTACGACCAAATGAGTCACAATTAAGCAACACTCATTTTCGTGACATTTAAGGTTTAGTAAGATTTTTCGCGAGATAAACAAACTCAATTATGAAGTCTTATACAAGGCCATTGCATTTTCTTTGACTTCAACACTTAGCAAGCTGATTTTTCTTAAAGGTTTCTATTAATAAATAGATTCTGCTGAAAGGGGCAAAACTCTAGGGTGGCTTCGCTTCACCTCACAATTCCACACCGCAACGGAAAAACCTTTCTTCAAACTTTTCTTTTGCTTACTTAGAAAACTCGGTTTCTTCAACTGTTAGTATATTCTTTAACTCGGGCGGTGGGTTGAATTATGCCGCTATGCTCCCATCTTCAAGTCCTCCCCACTTTCTAAAACTTCTCTGATCAAATAAAATTTGATTTATAAGCATCACAAGATCAGTATCGAGAAATAGGCCATTAATAAGTAATATAGAGAATTGCAGGGGCTCCAGCCCTACATTAGGTTCTGCTGAAAAAGAACCAAATTCAAGGCGCCAAGCCTCAGATCGAACGAGGCGTAGTTCCCCTACGTTGAGTGAGAGATGAAGCGAAGGTAACGCAGAAGTTGGACTTTTTCAGCGGAATCTACATTATGTATAATTCATCGAGTGGGTTGAGGGGGGATGTTGAGTAAAATATTTGTTTTAAGTTTAGTCACAGCTACGGTAGTAGCAACAAAAGTTTTTTCGCAAGTAACCGTAGTAAACCCTGGTTCCGCTGTTGGTTATGGTAATGTGATGGCTAATGGATTTAGCAGTTATTACAGAACCAATAATGATGCGCAAATGACAGCCATCAATAATATCACCAGTGAAATCTTAAGTACTGATGATGGTCCGGGGTTAATTGAAAAACTTGGAAAGCAATATAACCTGAATATGAATATCAGCAAAGAGCAAAGGCAAATGGATATTAACTATTCAGGTCTTGATCGGTTTGCGCCAGTCCAAAATTATTGGGAAGCACTTGCCACAGAACTCACTGGTAGTTTAACAAACCTAGCAAATTGGGGAGGTTTATCACCAGAATCCCTGGAGCAATTAAGGAAGGGCGTCGAATATTTAGCACAAAATCGCAGTAGTGAATTTAAAACTGCTCTGAGAGCCTGGATGAAGAACTACAAAGATCATCCAGAATTTTGGGAAGATATGTTGGCTACATTGCAGGCGGAATTTGCCAAGGGAAATTCAGAAACCTCTTCTGGAGCCCTAAAAATCGTAAATGACATTGCCTATGATAAGGCTTTTGAAGGATTAGGTAGTCAAACGCCCAAGACCTTTAATGACAAAGACTGTTTTAAGAAAATGTCTGAGACAATTTCAAAAAAAATCTTAAAAAATAAATCAAATTTTAATAATGGCCATCACATTGCAATTATTCACACAGGTTGTGAAACTGAAAGTAATACTTCGATCACCTATAAGTATGAAGTGAGCGACAAAGGATTAAGCAATATTGAAGTAACTTGGGTTGATGAGCATGGAACCTCAATTAATCAAGCTCAAAAAAAGTACATTACAAGTCTCCTTAAAGTTCAACTGGAAGTGCAACAAAAGTTAAAAAAGTCAATGATGGCAAGGGCGACAAGCCCCCCTACATCAGTGAAGAAGGGGACGCATAAATCTACTTCGGTAAAAAAGAAACCAACTGGACCAAATGCTAACGAGCATAATTCTAAAGTCTCGGATGGAAACTTATGAGAGATTCGTTTTTTAGTTGGGTAGATTCCGTTGAAAAAGCCCAACTTCGTCCCTCGTGAGCCTCGCGCCTTTGGAGCATTTCATTCGGGTGCCTTCACTTTATCTCACACTCAACATAGGGGAATTAAGCCTCGTTCGCTCTGAAGCTTGGCGCCTTGAATTTGGCTCTTTTTCAGCAGAATCTAAAGAGTGCTAGCATCAGCAAGATCAAGCAATCCGGCTCGCAAAAATACTTTTAGTAAAGGCGGCAACGCCGAGGCGCCGAGGACTAATAAAACTAGGCCGCACAAGCCGAAACGGATGCCAACGAAAAATAAAAAAGCAATTTAGCAGCCGGTACAGGTTATTCGGCTTCTTCGAGATATGTATATCCCGACAACCCCTCTTCATAATGCTTAATAAGAAGTTTAGCCTCTTGTTTGGTTAAGCTTCCTTTCATAATACTTTGTTCGGTAGCCTGACGAACTTGTTCAATCAAACTACTGCGTGAGTATTGCACGTAACTCAAAACTTCAGTGACCGTATCTCCTGGAACATATTGGTCGATCGTGTATCCACCTTCAGTCAAAGAAACATGGACGGCATCGGTGTCACCAAATAAGTTATGAAGGTCACCAAGGATTTCCTGGTAAGCGCCCGTTAAGAATACGCCAACATAGTAGTTCTCTTTGCCATTGAAGGTATGCATATTGAGGGTTTTGCGATAACCACCAGTTTCTACATCTATGAACTTTTCAATTTTTCCATCAGAATCACAAGTCAGATCCGCAAGGGTTGCCATACGCTCTGGTTTTTCCAAAAGGCGATGCAACGGCATAACCGGGAATAGCTGTCCAACAGCCCAGGAATCCGGAACTGATTGAAACACAGAGAAATTGCAAAAGTAAGTATCGCAAATTTCTTGTTCGAGGTCCCGAAAAATATCTTCAAATTCATTCGGGTTAGTCTTGGCGATAGCAATCATTTTAGTGGCAATAGCCCAAGACATCGCTTCGGCTTCGGCCCGATGCTTTAAACTTAAAACGCCATAAACAAACAACTGTAGGGCTTCTTGCTTAATTTGCACTAAATCGTTGAAACACTCATTTAAATTATCGCTATTTACTTTCTCGTAAATGTACTGAAGATCCTGCAATAGCTGAGGATCATCTTTTTTTATCGGACGAGGCAGTTCGTAACGGTGTAAATCATTAACACCAGTCACGTTAAACACGAGCACCGAGTGGTGCGCCACTAAGAAACGACCTGATTCAGTGACAATACTTGGGTGTGGGACTTTCTTTTCATCACACATCGCCTGAAGAACCGAAATGATATCATTGGCATACTCTTGCTCGCTGTAATTCATGGAGCTATCGCTGCTGCCGGTACCATCATAATCGACACCTAAGCCCCCACCGACATCGATGTATTTCAACCCGATGGCACCCATGTGGTAAATTTCCGTAAAGAAGCGACCACCCTCTTTAAGGGATGACTTAATCGCTTGTATCGAAGGAATTTGAGAACCGATGTGAAAATGCATCAGCTCCAAACAATCAAGGAAGCCTTCTTTTTGCAGCAATTCGATACCTTCAACAATCTCAATGGATGTTAAGCCGAACTTAGACCGAGCCCCTGAAGAATCGACCCATTTTCCTGCACCTTGAGTATTGAGTTTTGAACGGAAGCCAATCTTTGGTCGAGCCTGCAACTTTTTAGCCGCAGAAATGATAAGTTGAAGTTCATCAAAACGATCGACGACGATAATAGTATTGCGTCCTAGTTTTTGCGAAAGAATGGCGGTTTCGATGTATTCAGCGTCTTTAAAGCCATTACAAATGATAAGTGACTCTTCAGTGGTGGCCATAGCTAAGACCACCAATAGTTCAGGCTTACTTCCACATTCTAAGCCCAGGCCGTAGCCGTGACCGTAGCGAACAAGCTCCTCTACGAGCTGGTGCTGTTGATTCACTTTTATCGGATAAACCCCCCGATAATTGCCTTTATAACCGTGATCCTGAATGGCCGTGGTAAAACATTTATTAATGAGTTCGATTCTAGCCCGAATAATATCAGGGAAACGAATCATTATAGGGACTCTGATCCCTCTGTCCCTTAAATCTTCGGTCAGCTCAAAAAGATCAATTTGGCGTTGAGTGTTCTGAAAGGGATAGATTGCAACATTTCCTTTTTCATTGATCTTAAAATACCCTTGTCCCCATTGGTTAATTCCATAAAGTTCGGCGCTTTTACCAACAGACCAGTCTTGTGCCATCGACCTTCCTCCAAGATTTTATTTAGACATTCTCAACTGCACTACTTTGAAATCCTTGTAAAGATAAAATACAGGCTTTTTGTCAAAATCGTTGCTACTGAAGTCTGGACTAAAAGAGAGACCTCGTCGTGCCAGACGTTTTTATACTCTCATTTCTGGATTTTTTCTGTGAAAATGAACTTATTATGCTTCACTCTACTCCAAGCACTAATCAAAGCCGAATTTTAGTGGTCGATGACGATCACGAAGTCGTCGACGTCATTAAACTTGCCCTAGAGACTTACGGGTACCAGGTGCATTTCACATACTCCGCTGTTGAAGCCTTCGAAATTATTGAAACCTGGCACCCCCATTTAATCGTTCTTGATGTAAATATGCCGCAATTGAATGGAATGGATGCGGTGAAACGTTTTCGAACTCATCCAGAGCACTTTTCAATAATTATGATTTCTGGAAATAACGCACCCGAAGAAGTCATTGCAGGATTGGATGCTGGTGCCGATGATTATATTTCTAAGCCCTTCGATCCTAAAGAACTTTTGGCTCGAGTTCGCGCCCAGCTTCGAATCAAAGACCTTAATGATCAACTCTTAAGAACCAATGCTCGCTTAAAAGAGATGGTGGATACAGACGATTTGACGGGGCTTCTTAATATGCGCTCCCTGTATACGCGCCTCGAATACGAAATTGCACGCGGAAAGCGTTATAATCGCACGGTCTGCGTGGTAATGATGGATATGGACCATTTTAAAAGTGTCAATGATGGGCACGATCACCTTTTTGGGAGTTTTGTTCTTTCAGAAGTTGGAAAGCTGATCAAGGGTTCCATCCGAAATGTTGATATTGCCGCTCGCTATGGGGGCGATGAGTTTCTTATCGTACTCACTGAAATTGACCGAAGCTCTACCTTAGCATTCTGCGAACGTCTCCGCGTTCGCATTGAGCAATACCTTTTTCAAAATGGTCCCGATGAAATGAACTTAACAACCAGCATTGGTTTCTCAATCACAGACCCGAATTCGCCCGATATTGATGCTAAACAATTGGTGAGAGTGGCAGATTGGGCTCTTTATGATGCAAAACGATCTGGTCGCAATAAAGTTTGCTATTTTGATCTCGCAGAACACCCGGAGTTCATGCAACAGCCAGTCAAAAAAGCACAATAAGTTCTTTTCCCTGCTTCTCACTGCTGTTAAAACACAAGGATGCAATCATTAAATTTATCGAGTAATGAAAACATTGAGAAAAAACTCAAGTGGGCCTCTCGTGCCTCTGTCATTGTAAGTTTCTTTGTTTTAGCTTTTAAAACTCTCGCTTACTTTCAAACTAATTCGCAAGCGGTTTTATCAGATGCCCTTGAAAGTATTGTTAATGTCATTGCCAGCATTGTGGCCCTATGGATCATTCACAATAGCATCGAGCCTGCCGACGATCAGCATCCCTATGGGCATGGTAAACTAGAATATTTCTCAGCGGCCTTCGAAGGTGGCCTCGTTTGTTTTGCGGGAGTCATGATCATTGCTGAAGCAGTGCAAGCACTGATTAAAGGGCAAGCTATTTCAAATTTTGAATCTGGATTTCTATATTCAATTATTGCAACCCTTTTAAACTTAGGACTCGGGCTTTACCTTAAAAATATCGGTAAAAAACACCACTCCACTGCCCTTATTTCCAGTGGCACTCATGTCTTATCAGATATTTGGACAACAGTGGGTTCACTCTTTGGTCTCGGTTTTGTTTGGATTACAAACCTAATTTGGATTGACGCGTCTGTAGCCTTACTTATGGCGGTTTACCTCTTATACAGTGGATATGGAGTCGTTAGAACTGCCGTTGGCGGACTGTTAGATGAGCATGATGAAGAGTCTCTAAAAAGACTCGCCGTCGTTTTGGAAAAAAACCGTTTTCCTGGGATTATTGACATCCACCAAACTCGCATGATTCGTGCTGGTCGTTTTCACCATATTGATGCCCACGTGGTGGTTCCTGAGTTTTGGGATGTAAGTGAAGCCCATCATCAAACCACCCTTTTTGAACATAGGGTTGTTACCGAATATCATCTTGAAGGAGAAATCGCTTTTCACGTCGACCCTTGCCTCAAATCTTATTGCGATCAATGTGACCTTTCTGATTGCCCAATTAGAAGCTGTGAATTTGAAAAAAGAGCTATTATTAGTGCTAATAGCTTGACGAAAAAACCCTTGGTAGAAGAAGAAGGGCTATGAACGAAAAACGCCCACAGCTAAGCCTTACAAGAACCATCCCCAAACCGACTTATTACATCACGGCCATTGATGGAGAATTTGCTCAATACTCTTTTAATGAAGAGCGTGCGACCAACTTCAAAGGCCACTGGCGCACTGAAGTTTTCAAAGTTGAGGATTCTACACCCATTGATTTAGAGTTCGGTACTGGAAATGGCCATCACTTCGCTAATCATTCCATTTCTAATCCCGACAGATGTTTGGTGGGATTTGAGCTGAAATATAAGCCACTGATTCAGTCAATTCGCAGAGCCTTGGATGGTGGTGCTAAAAACGCTCGAATCATGCGCTATCACGCCCATAACGTGGACTTAGCCTTTACCCCAAACGAAATAAATAATGTTTACATTCATTTTCCAGATCCTTGGGAACGACCAAAAAAATTCAAGAATCGAATCGTCTGCGAGACCTTCTTAAAACGCCTTCATGAATTACAGCGCCCAGGCTCATTTATTGAGTTTAAAACTGATTCTCGCGAATATTTTCTATGGGCACTGCAAGAAATCGCTAAGACTCCATACACCATTGAGTTTCAAACACTGGATTTGCACCAGTCTCACATTGCTGAGACTAACTTTATTACCACTTTTGAAAAGATCTTTCTCCGTGAAGGAATTCAAATCAACTACTGTCGCCTGCGAAAATAATTAGACAAGATGTTTTAGTTTTTTCTAAGCAGCGAGGGCGGAGCACTACTGCTCTTTCAAACAGCAGAGATTCACATCAACCGACCGATGATGTTCAAACAAGATCCAAATATTCAGCTAGCGGGTACACCAGATCTAAACATAAAAAGTTTAGAATGGGGCTCTATCCCAAAATTTAAGATCATCTGGGGTTTCCTGAATTTGGTCTTCAATTCTCAATATGATGTCTTGTATTCTGTAGCGTACTTCCACGCTTGCATTGGCTTAGTGTAATCTTCTTCTTCACGAACAAGTCTGGCGCCAGGAGGCAACCCTTCGTACCAAATATTGGAAAAGTAGGGAATAGAAGGGAGTGCCAACAAACTTATTGATGAGTTTTTAAGAATGAAGAGGACCGTCTCTACAATCTTGAAATCAGCATCCTCACTATAATTCTCTCGGAGAAATCCTAAGATGACTCTTTCGCAGTTCGAATAATATTCAAACTCTCGTTTGTTACTCAATAGAATCCTTGCTCCCCTCCGGGCTTTAGAACACGAATTCGCCCCATAGATTGGCGCTCCCCCGTCGTAACTTTCGAGCACTGGATCCAGTTAATATGAATTTTTGTTTTGATTCTACCATGAGCCGCTGAACCACATCGAGAATAATTGGGTTCTTTTGAACTTGATCGATGATGACAAACGGTATTTGGCCGGCGGTTTCAATAAGGCTTTCTAAAGATTCTGGATTTCGCCGCAGTTGCGCTTCCATTCTGGTATCCAGCAAATTAATCCACAATACATTGGACTTTTTAAACGGCTCGCGAAGAAGTGTCGTCTTCCCAGTAGAACGGGGACCAAAAAGAAAAAAGCTGTGAGTTTTTGATAGTTTAACAAGTCTTTTGAACATACCCTAAAAATGTACCGCCTTTTTAGGGTATAGCCAAAGTAGATTTGAAAGAGTATCCTGCTTCCTCCCTAAAGGTCGGCAACTTAAAGCGATTTAAATGTACGCTAGATTAATCGATTCAAGGCCATGCAAATTCATCCACAAGCTTCTTTTCTGCCTGCATTTTTTTTAAAGCTGTTCAGGAAAAGGCCTCTGATTCAGGCCTTACCGCTTCTAAACTGCCC
>CAZYOE010000145.1:0-11901 GCA_964648725.1 uncultured Pseudobdellovibrionaceae bacterium
CAATCAATGGAAGAAATAAATCTGTATCATAGTTATTGATCTTGCCTTGCATAACAGCAGAGAGGCGCTCTAAGCCTGCTCCAGTATCAACGGATGGTTTTGGAAGTGGCTCCATGACGCCAGGTTCTTTTTCAAAGAACTGCATCATCACTAAGTTCCAGATTTCTACATAGCGATCACCACCACTGAGAATGCCTTTATAGGCATCGGTTTCTGGTCCGGCCTTTTCACCGTGGTCATAAAATATTTCTGTACATGGACCGCAAGGACCTGTTTCTCCCATTCTCCAAAAGTTGTCCTTTTCACCGAAGCGGAAAATGCGATCGCGCGGAATGCTTTCTTGTTTGTGCCAGATGTCGGCGGCTTCGTCATCTTTTTCAAAAACCGTGACATAAAGACGCTCTTTAGGAATTCCCAAATCTTTTGTCAAAAGTTCCCAGGCAAAATGAATGGCTTCTTTTTTAAAGTAATCACCAAAAGAGAAATTACCAAGCATTTCAAAAAAAGTATGGTGACGAGCAGTGAAACCAACGTTCTCAAGGTCATTATGTTTTCCACCTGCGCGAACACACTTCTGTGATGAAGCCGCGCGCACATAGTCTCGTTTTTCCAGTCCCAAAAAAAGATTTTTAAACTGGTTCATTCCGGCGTTGGTGAAGAGCAATGTTGGATCTTTGTCAGGAATCAAAGAAGAACTGCTCACGGCCGTGTGCTGATTCTTTTTAAAATATTCGATAAATCGGGCTCTTACTTCAGAGCTCTTCATTGTTTCTAAGTTTTTCATAGATGACAGTCCTTACTATTTCGAGAGGGAATCCCCGCGTTATTAGTTGCCGACCAATTTTTTCGCGAGCGGCACGGTCTAATGTAGCACTTCTTTTCGCTCTTTGATGAGCGAACTCCAAAGCTTTATGCAGTTCAGTGTCTTTGTCAAACACCTCAATGGGAGGGAGCCCGCGTTTTTTTAAATACTGTTGAATATAGTGTCGCCCTTTTCCTCTCTGTAGGAGTTGCTGCGAGAGCATTTGGCTAAGTTCTTCAGGGGGGCGAATATAGCGGCGGTCTTGGGCCCACTGCAGGGCTCGCTCAATGATTGCCTCCTCGAAATCTTTTTTTGTTAGCTTTTGGCGCAGTTCTTTGACGCTGTAATCGCGTCGACTGAGTAGGTCTATGAGTTTATTGAGGCAGTTGCGAAATACCTGATCCGTTGAGTTGTTGGTCATTGGAAATCCTTCCGTCTCGTTGTATCACATAAGGAAGTGTTTGCAAGTTTCTCAAAGGAGCATTCATGTTGATTCAGTTGGCAACTTTATTCGGCGTCGGGCGAATTCCCAA
Source organism: uncultured Pseudobdellovibrionaceae bacterium (assembly GCA_964648725.1). Classification (GTDB taxonomy): domain Bacteria; phylum Bdellovibrionota; class Bdellovibrionia; order Bdellovibrionales; family Bdellovibrionaceae; genus CAUJGP01. The sequence goes on from CAZYOE010000145.1 coordinate 1,336, forward strand.
AGCTCCCGGAACTTGGGGTAGTTTGGTAACCCTACCTCTCTGTTTTTTGCTCATGAAATTGGGAGTGTTTGTTTATATGGCGGCCACCATGGCTTTGACTATTTTAGCGATTGTGGCTGCAGAACGCTATGAGCAGCAGAGTGAAAAACATGATTCTAAAGAGATTGTGATTGATGAACTTGCGGGTATGCTAGTGACGATGACTTGGCTTCCAGTCACCTGGCAGTCCTTCGTTATCGGTTTTTTGGTCTTTCGATTTTTTGATGTGCTGAAGCCATTCCCCATTAGTTATTTTGATAAAAAGGTTCCCGGTGGGTTTGGTGTTGTGGCTGATGATCTTGTTGCTGGTATTTTGGGCAATGTTGTGTTGCAGTTAATGCTTCATCATACAGCATGGTTAGGTGTTCAGATCCAAAACCTTGGTTAATGTTAAGATTTATTTCGTAGTGAGTTTACTTTCATTGGGTGAGTGGCGAGAATGACAGATAAACAAAAAGAGTTGATTTTAAAGTATATTGATTTACTGCGTCAGAAGAATCTAACATGTGGCTTTGCAGAAAGTTGCACAGGGGGGCTTTTGTCCTCATGGACCACCCAATTTCCTGGCGTGTCGCAGTATTTTCTCGGCTCTGTGGTCAGTTATTCCAATGCCGTTAAGCAAGAAGTCTTGCAGGTTGATAGAACTACGTTAGACAATCATGGCGCCGTAAGTAGCCCAACAGCAAAGGAGATGCTGGCAGGCATTCGCCGGTTATTAAAGGTGGATGTTGCTGCGGCGATCACAGGAGTTGCAGGGCCGTCGGGCGGTACTCTAGAAAAGCCAGTGGGTCTTGTATTTGTTGCGGTGGGTGGCCCAGGGTTTGAAAGAGTTGAACGATTACAATTAATAGGGGATCGACTGGCCATTCAATCTCAGAGCTGCGAGCGCACTTTGGAAATGATGATCGAAGGTCTTCAAAATTTATAACTAAGGAGAAGTGCATGTCGAATTTAAACACTGAGAAAGCCAAAGCGTTGGATCTCGCTGTTTCTACTATCGAGAAACAGTTTGGTAAGGGCTCTATCATGAGACTCGGAGCTAACGAGAGTCTTTCTAAGGATGTTGATGTTATCAGCACCGGATCATTGAGCCTTGATGTTGGCTTGGGAATTGGCGGATTGCCACGCGGTCGTATCGTAGAAATCTATGGCCCTGAAAGCTCTGGTAAAACCACCTTGGCATTATCTGTAATTGCGGAAGCTCAGAAAAAAGGCGGAGTTGTTGCGTTTGTTGATGCAGAACACGCTCTTGATGTGGGTTATGCTCGCAAGCTTGGTGTGAACACTGAGGATCTTTTGATCTCTCAGCCTGACACTGGTGAGCAAGCACTTGAAATCACCGAGACTCTAGTTCGCTCAGGCGCTGTTGATGTGCTGGTTGTGGACTCCGTAGCGGCTCTCGTTCCGCGTGCGGAACTTGAAGGTGACATGGGTGATAGTCACATGGGTTTACAAGCTCGTTTGATGTCTCAAGCACTTCGTAAACTAACGGCTGCCATCAATCGTAGTAAAACTTTGGTGATCTTCATCAATCAAATTCGTATGAAAATTGGTGTGATGTTTGGTAACCCAGAAACAACAACGGGTGGTAACGCTTTGAAGTTCTACGCGTCTGTGCGTTTGGACGTTCGCCGTGTTGGCTCCATCAAACAAGGTGAAGATGTGGTTGGTAGCCGTACCGCTGTTAAAGTGGTGAAAAACAAAATGGCGCCTCCTTTTGCAAAAGTGGAATTCGACCTTATGTATGGTGAAGGTATTTCTGCTGAAGGCGATGTTCTTGATCTCGCTGTAGCGGCTAACTTAGTTGATAAGTCTGGCGCATGGTTTAGCGTGAATGGCGAACGAATGGGTCAAGGGCGCGACCAGGCAAAAACATTCTTGCATGAGCACCCTGAAATCATGAAAGATCTTCGTGAGAAAATTTTAGCCTCTAAAGGTATCGGACAATTGTTGATCACTAGTGAACGTGAAACTGGTGAGGATGTTGAAGATGCGGATGAAGAAGTTGCTGCCGCTTCTAAGAAAGCTAAAAAAGCCGCTAAACATTAATTATTTTTGTTTAACGATAAATAAAGAAAAAGCCCTGATTTTTGATCAGGGCTTTTTTATTTGTAGATTTTAATTTACGAACTATTCTCAATAACAATCTCGCAAAACTAAATCCATTGGCTCAGTATCATTGATTTGCAAACATCCGATTTGTGCTTGTGCATTCCAGTTCAGTGATCCAATAACGATATTGTGTTCTGTGCCTTCAGCATATCGCCAAATGGCTAAATTAACAGAGCCATCGCTATCAGTTCGAAGCTCTTATAAATCTTACCAAGAAAAACCGGTTTGCAGACCAAGCATACTGGTGCTGACATCTCGATTGGCAAGGAAATAGTAGTACTGTAACGTCAGAGGAATAGCACCAGAATTAATTTGGATCCAGTAGCCAAAATCGAAAATCACAGCGAGATTCGAGTTTATATCATCTTTTGAAAAAAGATTCGTTGAACTTTTGCTCATGGGATACATAAAGGAAAGACCAAGTCCTGCGAACAGACTAGGGTTAAGGTAATAGTTGATATCACTCCGTAATCCGAGATAGCCGACTTTCAGGTCTCGTTTAAGAGTCGCATCTCCCCCTGAGACAGAAAAGTCATTATACTCGAATCCATAGCGCGCTTTAAAACCTGCATCGAGATGGGATTCATAGCTGAATCCAAAGTTCAAGCTCTGGCCACTAACATTAATGGGATTACCTTGTCGATCAAAGGCCTTGAGGGAGTTTGAGTTAAATCCAAGAGTAATATTGAAGTGGTTCTTAGCTAGGTGGATGTTCGAGGGTGCGGAGATTCTTGAAGGGAAAGACCTCGCTGTCGCACCGACGTTAGCATTTCCTTTTAGGAGGAACGCCGATGCAGCATCATTAGTAGTAGCGGTGACTTTAATAATACCAATTTTTTTGTTTTCGGAATTCAATAAATATAAATTTTTTCCAACCAATAATTGATCGTCAAGGTCCAAGGAAAGCTTAATGTTTTTGCCATTGATGTTGGTTACAGTGGCTGCTAACAAAAGGTCTCCTGAAAATAGAGATAAACAAATAAACAATAGGTGTTTTAAATTCATTCATAAAGAGTGCCAGTAAAACGGGTAATTGACAATGGAGGTTATCCATAAACGACGAGTTATGATCTTAGTCTCAAAATAGGATTTGAAGATATTTCGTCTTGTGGGTTCCTTAGGTTGTCTCTAAACTTAATCTATGGCGTATAAACTAAGGATTCCCTTTTCTACGTTATTCGTACTGGTGTCAGTGATTACTGTCTTTTACACTAATTGCGCAAATCAATACTGGCAGGTATCTCAGGATAACGTCAAGTTGGCGGAAGCCGCATACCAGCCCCTTGATCATTTGCAAAAAAGTTTGATCGGTCAGTACGGATCATCATTGACAGAAAGTATCTGTAATGATTCTCAACGTTATTTTTGTGATCATCGTAACTACTCTGCTCAGAATCATGAATCCCAAGCAGCTGCGAATTATGAATGTATTACTATTGAGGGGACTCAAATTTGTCCTCAGGGGCTTTCTATCGTGCTCGATAGTTCCGAGTTAGCAAAAGAATGCTTAGGGCAAAGTTGCGACCAGGCTGATATCGAGAATTCTGACTATTTTTGTTATTTGGCGTTACCCAATGTCCATGGCACATTTCCCATTCAAGGACATTTTGAATCTTTAGAACAAGGGCTCACGGAGGTTCGAAAAAAATGTTTAGAGTTGAGTCATCAAGTAGCATCGGGGAACTAATATGAGTTTAACTGGCCTGAAAGTATTCTTTTTGAATTTACCAAAAGCTCATGGGCATGCCAAGTTGACGACCCCGCAACCGCGAGATCCAGCGAGCAATGGTGGAAATAAGACAGGACCCTGTGGGCCGATTGCTAAGAGCACCACAACTGTAGTGACTTATAATGCCGGCGATAACATTACTGTTCAGTGGACTGAAACGATTAATCATCCGGGGCGATTTCTATTTGCGATTTCAAGCAACAATGATGTCAGCTTTCAGAATTTTGCGACTTATGTTGATGATCAAAATACCTCGGGAGTCCATAACTACACTGCAACTTTTAAGCTCCCAGATGTGGGATGTGATAATTGCACCTTACAGATGATCCAGAGTATGGAAGAAAATCCCAGTGCACCAACTTATTATTATTCCTGCTCTGACATTAAGATCGTCAAAGCGGCAGGCAACGTAGCAACGCAACCTACCAGCACAGCATCTCCGACAACTGGTAACAATGTTTCCCAATCGAGTCTAGCCGGAGAGTCCTCTGTGAGCTCAGTCGCTGATGGCTCAAAACTGGGAGGGGGATGCGGAACGGTTAAGGTAGTGAGTGAGACTTCAAATCAATTTGAACATGAAAATCACTTGGAATTTTTGATGATTTTTTTGTTGCCGCTCCTCATTTGGTACTGGCTTAGAAGAACTACGGCAGAGCATACAGTAAATCTACGGCACGATCATCGACTTCCTCTTTGATGATATTAGAAATACCTCCTACTGCAATTTTACCCGTATTTAAAAACTTCCTATCGAATTTAACCTATTACCATAACGAATAGGTTTAGTTTGAGCCCACCAGACATTGACTGATGGGAATCCGTATTCTTTTGAGAAACATGGCATTTCTTATGCAATAGAAGTTTAAAGGTGAAGAATAGGACGCCTTTGCGCTATGGCAAGATATATAAAAAACAGTTATAAATACAATAAGTTTAATATTTCATGGTTGCTCATGCACTCATTGCTGAAAGTACGGCAAATGATGTTCGCATTTTTGCTGGCAGTTCCTCTAAGTGCAAGTCTGAGTTTTGCTGAATCGGAGTTTGCCTTTTCCAAGGACCTCTTTAGTTCGCCCTCTGCCGCTAATCCTAAAAGAGCCAGTAAAGACGGCAATACTGTTCAGCAAAAGGCAGGAAATTCAATACTTTTTACTTCAGAAGTCGAATTGAAAAAATTTATTCATGAGTTGAACACCAATGGCGGCAATTCAGGAAAATATCAGGAGTTGGGGATCGAAGGTACTAACCAATTTTATGTGGTACCACTGCAGGGATTAGGCTCGGAAGGGGCCGATGATGAGGATGTGGGATGGAATAAAATGATGTCTCGGTTTAATGGTCGAGTCTATTATTTATTTAAACCCGTAGCCGATACTTACACAACGGAGCCTGCATTGAGCTCCGTTCGGTGGGTTTTTCAGCGCGTCTCCAATGTTTTTTCTAATCTAGATGAAGCAATTATTGGCAGTTTGAGCAATTTATTTACAGGTAATTTTGAAGACTCTGGGCGCTCTTTAGCGCGGTCGCTATTGAATTTAGTGTTTGGTTTGGGTGGTATGTTTGATACTGCGACTACGCTTTCCTCTCGCCCTGTCAATGACTCTGGAGTTGTTAACTTGATGGGTTTCGATAAGCAGGTTTCAAACTCCCTCAGTTATGAAGTCGATTTTTTAAAGCCTCCCAAAGTACGTTCTTTCGGAGATGTGCTAAAACAATGGGATATGGGCTGTGGCGCTTATTTAGTGCTTCCTATTATTGGCTCGAATACGGTTGATCAGTTTGCTGCAAAAGCAGCCGAGATCCCTTTTCACGCCGAAGGTTACATTCATCCTGTCGCTCCGGTTTTGAGAGTCGCAGGTAATATTCATGATTCTTTAGGTGCAATTCGAAATGGTGGTCAGGTTTTTGGTGAATTAAATTTGTCAACCAAAGAGGGACTGGATCAGTTCGAACAACTTACTAAGCTCGTTGCTTTGTCTAAGAACGAATGTCTCAAAGAAGAAGACGTTGAGCACTATGAAAAAGTAGGAGACCCAGTATATTCACTAGGAGTTATTTCTGATCAGATCGAAAGAATTTCTCCAAAGAATATGTACGTTGAAATTCAAAAACGTTCATTTTTACAGTCTATCCCTGGGTTATTTGTCCATCCAACAGAAGGTGTCGAATTTTTGGAGGATAAATTAACCCTTTATCCAGAGAGAAGCAAATTGCCTCAAGTGGGTGAGTTAAATGAAATAGTTTATCGATACAAGCTTCAAGATAATCCCAATGCACCTTTGGTTTTCATATCACCTGGGACTGGCGGGACGGCGAGTTCGCCGACAACTCTTTTTGTGGCAGAACAAGTTGCCAGTCAGGGATTTTCAGTGGTGACATTACCTTCAACCACCCACATGAGTTTTGCACTGGCTGCCAGTTACAAAGGTCGCGTAGGGTACCTTCCTTATGATGGGCGCGATCTCTATCGGTTGATATCTGTGATACGTAACAAACTCATGCGCAAGCAAGATATCAATCCAAGAGCCTATGGGCTTGTGGGCTACTCTTACGGAGGCCTTGACGTTGCTTTTCTTGCGCTGGAAGATCAAGTTAATCAGTTTTTTAAATTTAAATTTGTGACGATGATTAATCCACCACTAGATCGCGAAAAAGCAATTCAGAAGGTGGATTCTTATGTTGCATACGCAAAAGAGTTTCCTCGAGAGAAACAGGCCAGCCTTTTGAGTTTTGTAACTGGTAGGTTTTTAGATGTGACAAATGGCAATCGTCCTTTCGTAACGCCCATGGATTGGCAATCAGCCTTTCCATTGAAAGAAGAGGCTTTGGCTTGGATTATGGGTAAAGGATTCCGGGACAGTCTTTTGGATTCGGCATTTGTGGGTGATATCATCAATGGTGAGAACTATAACAAGTATATGACTATGCCAACCACGATTGAGGAGTATATTAACCAAAAAGTTTTATCGCCGATTGCTCAACGGAGGCATTCCACCGTTTCGGATCTTCATCGAGAAAGTCAGGTTTTATGGGCAGTGCAAAAGATCAAAGAACGATCGCAGAAAACTAATTTATTGCCTCGCTTTTACCTCTTTCATTCAAGTAACGACTTTTTAACGTTTCCAGAAGGACAACAAATTTGGAGTTCGGTGCCTTTTTCAAAAAGAATTTATGAGTCGGGAGGACACATGGGTGATTTGGCGTTGCCAGAATTTCTAAAAAATTTCCGTTCAACTCTATTTTTAGAAAGTGGTAACTAGGTTCCATAAAATAGAGTCTCTATTTCACAGGAAATCATGTCCGATAAGAAAAACTTATAGTTCATTTCACCATATTTCATTTGTCTTTTTACCCCGAAGTGTTCTCTAGTGAGTTCACAGGGGGGAGATATGGAGCTTGAGTCTTTGCTAATGGCTCAGAGCAAGCTTTTCAATTTTCAAGAGTGCTTGAGGTTGATTGCTGTTAATGCAGATGATGAATTATTAGAAATTCAATTTGCTTGGCGTGCTTTCGACGAGCTCGAGTTAGAGAAAGATTTAGAATCGCTCAAAGCCAGATTGCGATCTCGGTCCGCCGAAGAGTCTAACAAATTGTTCGCTCATTTGATGGGTCGTATTTATGCTGAGGAACAACAGTGGGAGTGTGCGATCGCTTGTTTTCAGGATTCATTAAATGGATGTGGTGACCCAATCTTAGCGGCCAAAAATCTGATTGGACTGGGAATCATAGAGTTTTTTAGAAGCGGTTATGGGAATGCCTTCGAAAACTTTAAAATGGCTTTAAATTATACAGTTGAATCCGATCAGTCCGCCCATGAAAATGAAGTTGTCGCTTATTTATGGCTAGCTCAAACTGCGAATGCTTTACGGGATTCAAGGCTGGCTTTTACTTATCTTGATCGCGCGTTGGTGATTTCGAATCGTGAGCGCCATTTCTACATGACAGTGAAAGCACATCTGATTCAGATTGAACTTTCTCTCATGAATAATGATATGACGAAGGCCGAAAAGTCGCTCTTAATTGCGGAGTCAATTCTTCCTTTGAGTGTGCCGACTAAAAGTTTGAAACAACTTATGCTGCTTAAAGATCGAATTCAAGAAGCTAAAGGTCGAGCTAGTTTTAAATGGATCCAGTCAGAAAGTCGCACGGTGATGATTAATCCCGAGCAGCAGCAATGTGTGGTTTCTGATTATCCTCTTCTCCAAAAGCTCCTTGAAAAAATTTGGTCAGTGAAGCAAGGTTTAACAAAAGAGGAAATCTTCCATACACTTTGGGGCGGAGGTTATCATCCGCTTCACGATGACAATAAAATTTACGTGACTGTGAGACGATTGCGGAAATTGATCGGGGACAATCTAGAAGAACCAAAGTTCATTTTAAGGAAAGATGATGTTTATCTCTGGAACACCGAATATGGTTTCACTCGATTTCACCATCGAGCTTTTGAACAAGCTGAGCCCACTTTGTAGGTTAGCCAAAATAGGGGAGGGGAAAATGAAAAATAAACTAACACTCAATTTGTTCTTATTGCTGATGTCTTCAAAGCTTTTGGCAATGGATTATGTGGTCTCACAGCCAGGGGTAAGGCTGCCGGAAAAACTAGAGGTTTTGAGCTTATCACCTGAACAGGTTCATAAGCTTTCAGCGAGTGGGCTGCCCATGGAGGTGAATCATAAATTTTATTTACCAGTGCCTGAGAAGGTGTCGGCCTTGGAATTTTCCAATTTTGCGGGAGTCCTCAGTACAGTGGTATGGCCTCTCGAAATGATTCATGGAGATAAAGCTCATGAGCTACCAAATGGAAATGGAGAAGGAGTTTCGATTTGTCTTGTCGATACAGGTGTGGACAAATCAAATCCCTATCTCCAAGGGGTAATTCTCGGGGGACGAAATTTTGTTGATGAAGCTCATCCAGAAGATTATTCGGATTCTGGACCCATTCCGTTGGGCACTTGGGTGGCGATGCTCATCGCAGGACAACACCTTTCACCTTTGAAAGACAGCTTTACCGGAGTAGCTCCAGGGGCTAAACTTTGGATTGCAAAAGCTTATGATGAAAAACAAGGTGCTACGACAGCGAGTGTAGCAAAGGCTTTGATTTACTGTGGAGAACGGGCGAAGGTGATCAATGTTTCGTTGGGTAGCTATGTCGAATCACCGATGCTGCATGGAATTCTCGATGAGTTAAAGTCAAAGGGAATTACCATAGTTGCACCGGCGGGGAATCGCCGAGGTTCCGGAGCCAATGGTACGATGTCTTATCCTGGATCAGATCCAATGGTACTGGGAGTCGGTTCAGTTGATTTGAACTCAATTCTATCTGAGTTTTCACCCATTGATGAGCGTATCGATATAGTTGCGCCTGGCGAGAACATTCCTATTCCTGGTCAAACCGGCGACATTGGAATTTACAGCGGGACTAGCTTCTCATCAGCAATAGTTGCAGGCGTGGAAGCAATTCGCGTTTCGCGCAATGCCAGTCAACTAAAATTTCGGGATTTGAATTTACCAAAAGATCAACAGGGCAACGGTTTAATAGATGCTTTGCTAACTGCCACTGACTTTTAGGCGCTTTCCTCTGCGGGTGTCACCTCAACACTCGCAGGGGAAATTTTAACTACTGTGACTTGCAAGGGTCTTCGATAGGACGTCCAATATTGGCAGAGCTAAGAAGATCAAAAGGGATTTCAATTCCCAATTATTAGCGCGTCAAGCGTGTCACGTCACGATGTAACACGCGAACAATTCTCCAAGATTGATACTTTCCATTTATTTTTTTGACATGGTTATGAGTGGTCTCAAAGTTCGGAGTTTCCTTATAATTTTTTTGTGGAAACTCTCTGCTTAGAATCTCTTGAATCTTTGTGGCTGAAGAAGCCATTGCTGTTGATTGATTTTCTTTGATATCCCCAACGATTGTCCAATATCGGTATTCCGGGCTCTCAAAATACCACTTTTCTGGCCACCCCATCGGGAAATCATCCGCTTCTGAATATAGTAGTTCTTTCTCAGAAGGTTTCGAAACAATATTTGATTCGAAACTCTTTATATCAAAGCTCTTAGTTTCATGGGCATAGGATCTTGTGCTATTATTGGCAGCTTGTTGTTCTTGATTCTTTATTTTCTGATAATCGTCACCATTTATGACTCTCGCATTTTCGTAAAAAAACTTCCATTGGTAGGGGTCGAGAGACTCTTTTGAGAGTTGATAATCAGGAGCCTGGGAGCCAAGTTTGCCTAATGCATTTTGTTTAATTTCGGTGATCATTGAGTCAGTGGGGTAAGCTAAGTAACCCCAACAAGCTCCACCATAGGCCCAAAATGTACCACCGCATAGAATGGCAAGCCATCGAACTGGATATGACTTTTCAGCCACAACTTGGCCGGGACCGGAGAGATCTGATTGATAGTCGGCAGTGTACTTCATGCCAATGTGACTACAACTTAGGTTTGTCAGAACTAGAGTGAGTAAAAAAAATTTAGAAACTATTATTCTAGTGGCAGACTTCATGTAAACGCTCCCTTTTTTGAAAGGATGAGCCGAACATAAGAATAGCTCAAGATCTTTTTTTATCAGGTGATCTTGATACTGTGACTTGAATGCCACACATTCTTATAAACTAAATGCTCGTAGATAGATTCTGCTGAAAAAGGGTCACGTCTTTGGTTGTTTTTAGTTGATTGGG
>CAZYOE010000146.1:0-11841 GCA_964648725.1 uncultured Pseudobdellovibrionaceae bacterium
GCCACTTAAAAAGTAACACTTTTTGCGTCACCCCACTCAAAGTTAGAGACCCTCTTCTTCTTTGATAAAGCGCTGATTCATTGCCAAAAGGCAGAGGGTATCAGCTTTCACTTTGCTGAAGGGAATGATTAGCACTATAATCAATAAGTAATAGAGAGCTAAACCTTTCATACCAACATATTTCCTCGGCTGAGTTTAGGGTGCATGAGGGTTGGTAGGCAATTTTACTCTGTATGTTTGCCTCCACTTCTGTCTCACATATAATTCTATATGCGACATTCATGCCATTGTATTTTTCGAATATTGAACAGCCAAAAGCTGACTAAACTCTTTACAGATGTTTAAAAAATCTACTCCTTTGTAACAACAAAAAACTTCGACAGGCCATTTTTCGATAGAATCATTATTCGTCCACTGGAAGCCACGGAGAGAGAACAGTGGAAACGGTTATTTCAGGAGCACCATTATCTTGGCGATTCCAAGCTTTTAGGCAAGCGGATGGAGTATGTGGCTACAGTTGGTGGGGAGTGGATTGCGTGTCTTTCCTGGGCCGATGCTGCTTTGAAACTTTCCAGCCGTGATCAATGGATTGGGTGGAGTGAAGAACAAAAAAGAGTCGCCTCAAGTTCATTGTAAACATTTGGCGGTTTTTAATTCTCCCAAGATACCGCCAACCCAACCTTGGATCTAAGTAATGTCTTTAAATTTAGATCGTCTCAACAACGATTGGATAGAAAAGTATGGTCATCCGATTTTAATGGCAGAAACTTTTGTTGATGCCAAGAAATTTACTGGTGTCGTTTACAGAGCGGATAACTGGCTAGAAATAGGAGCGACGAAGTGTTTTTCAAAGTTCAAAGAAAACGACAATTATCACGATCAACCAAAGAGGATCTTTATGAAAGAGTTAGTTCCTAGAGCAAAACAAATTCTTGGAAGTCCCATCACGCACCCCATATTTATGAAAGAATCAGAGCGGGTCAAGGGAAGTCCTCTGATCAATACGAGTGTGCTGAAAATGTTTGGGCCCACAGGACTTTTATCACTGGCTCAGGCTCTCACAGACAGCCGATCACGTCACGGACTAAGGCACCGCAAAGAGGGCCTCTTTGTTGAATGCATTCTGGCGGTCCTATCTGGAGCGACTGGATTCAAAGATATTGCCAAATGGCTTGCAACTTTACCTGAAGAATTTAGGGAAAAAATAAAACTCTGGAAAATTCCAAGTCAGTCAACCGTTAGGCGCTTCTTAATTGGTCTTAATACCCAAGAACTCGATCAGTAAATTACAAAGTGGCTTTTTACACAGGATTCTCTCAAGTATCAAATTATTTCAGTGGATGGGAAGGCTCTACGAGGAACTTTTAAACGGACTAGCATTGATGAGCGAGAACACCTTCTCTCAGCCGTCATTCATGAAACAGGTGTCGTTGTTGCCCAATCTAAAATTCCAGAGAAAAAATGGGAAATCACTGAAGCTAGAGAGCTTCTTGAAAAACTACCGATAGAAAATACAATTATTTCTGCGGATGCTCTCCACTGCCAGGAAGAGACGGCCCAATTAATTACTAAAAAAAAAGCCACTATGTTTTTACAGTGAAGGAAAATCAAAAAGGCTTACTCAAGGACATTAAAGAGGCCTTGGAGATCCCCCTGTTTAAGCCCCTTCAACAAACTTTTGAACAGACTGAAAAGGGGCATGGACGAATCGATATAAGAAAATTAACTCTATTTCCAGGAAACCCCATTCAAAGAAACTTTCCTGGTCTCAAGCAAATCTTTAAAATTGAAAGACAAAGGTTAAATCTTAGGGGCCAGATGCAATCAACAGAAACCTGCTATGGAATTACTAGTCTTAGAAATCACGAAGCAAACGCCGAAAGACTGCTAAAGATTAATCGTGAACATTGGCATATTGAAAACAAGGTTCACTATGTTCGTGATGTTATATTTAAAGAGGACCACTCTCGAATACGAACTGGGAATGGAGCTCACGCCATGGCCATTTTAAGAAACTTTGCCATCAATATTTTGCGACTAGCGGAGGTCAGTAATATTGGCGAATCTATAAAACTCTGTTCTTGGCAATTACAAAATACATTAAAATTGTTTATTGACCTTAAGCAATAATGAATTTTCCCTGAAATCCTCCCGGCTACTGGTGGTCTGGCCGATTCATCCTTTCCTTCAGACTCTCGGCCATTTTATTCATTTTCATCATTCGCATTTTTTCGATCGTTTGTTCAATAAGTATTATTTATCTCCTTAATTTTTCTCTAATGATAGAACTCTGGCCCCCGGACATTTTCCGGGCCGGTAAATTGCTCGTTTAAATTAATATTGTTTTGGTAATCTCCTTGGACTATGTCCATATTGTTGCTGAGAATGTTTTTGATGGTTTGGTACTTATAACTTTCCAGATTTAAGGCTATCTCACAGGCGCGATTGAGCCGGGCTTCTCCGTACTTGTCACTTAAGCGTAAACAGCCAAGGACGGAGCGATAAGCCTGTTCTTTATGTTCCCCACGACCTTCAATAAGGGCTTCAATAAATCGGGCGACAAAATTCCCCTTACTGCGGCCCCATTGGATTAACCGCTCTGGGGTAGGCTTTGGGGAAGGGAAATGCCTTTTAAAATTCTTAATCGTTGGTCCTGTTATTGCTCTCTTCTATTTCGTGAACCCGTTCCCTTTGGGATGAGAAAATATAACGCGAACTGAGGCCATTAAATGTTTAAAATGTGGACAGCCGTCATTCTGTTTTTGTTTTTTCAGCTTTCGAGCTTTGCAGCTTGGGCCGTGATTGGCGCTGCGAATGATACCTCAGAGGATCCCTTTGAACAGACAACAATTAGTTTATCCAGGGAACTCTCTTCTAAGCTCCGTTCGATTAATATTATTAGTGGAGTGCCCTTAGCCTCAGACCAGGATACCACGGGAGGTTTTGGTGATGTGGCGGCCAACGTGATTGCGGCCCTCAATTTCAAGGAAAAGTATCCTGATTTGAAGGTAACCCTATTGGTGACCACTAAATTTAAGGAACATCGCAATGGGGTTCGGCCATCCTCAGAAATTGTAAAGCTCATGATTCCAGAACTTGACCCTCAACGAATGGATCAAATCCAGTCATATAAAGATGTGAATGTGATTTTTCTATCGGTGGACGAAGAGACCTTGAGGAGTGGGCCTGTGCCGAAGGAGTTGTTAAGAGTGATTCCTCAGGCAGATCTCAGCCTGCAGTTCGCGGCCAATAATGTTCCAAGTATGGAGCTTGCCCGTGAGACTGGTAAAGTGGCCTTTAGTTTTTATGAATTTGAGTCCAGCCGAGAGTACTATCCCGTGGTAGAATTCACGCAGGATTCTTTGGAAGAAAAGTCAGATAAAAAACCTTGGCTAGTCTTTCAGAGTGGAACTGAAGCTGCAGGAATTTACAGAGTGTCTCTACCAAAGCATTCACGGGTACAAACACTCAGCGAAATAGAACATTGGGCCAATTCGGGAGCCGACACGCCTTTGAGTCTTACTGGAAAAAAGTTGGCAGTGGCCTATTCAAACGCAGCGAAATCGTCATTGAACTATGCCAACGGCTTAATTCGCCTGGCGCAGAAAAATCCCCATGAAAGCTACGTTCTGTTCGTAAAGAATAATAATTATTTTCAGGACCTAAATCTTCCCGAAAATCTGGAAGTGAAACTCGTGTCTGCTTTTCCTCATGAGGTCTTGCAACAATTGATTCTCGAAGCGGATCTGCCGCCTTTAGTGACGGGAGATAGCTCCTTCTCGATTGCACTTAGTTCATTGGAAAGAAAACGCCGATTGTTTATGTATGATGCTCCAAAGTGGAAGCTTAAGTTCATTGGCGAGTTCACGCAAAAAATCATTGACCGATTAAAAATAACATCAGGATTAAATTTAGAGGAACAAAAACTCCTCTATGGTGCGATGGATTTCCGCGAAAGCAGGTTCGATGCTTCAGAATCTGCGGAAGAATTTGCATTGCGTTTTTTTGAAGCTGACAACCTTCATAAGAAGGCTAGTGACAGTCTTGTGCCGCATATTTGGAAAAAAGATATCTATCGCAATACTCGCCTCATTTATGAATTCTATGTTCTCTTTGAATGAGAACATAAAAATAGATTCTTGGATTCATTCAATCACTTGATTCCTAAACTGACAGAATTTAGTAGTTGGAAAGCTCTAAAATCGCATATGGTGGATGTCTTTAAGGCACAGAGTTCTCCCTTAAAAACTGAATCCGAAGACCGCATGTTCGCGGCAATCTTATTAGCGAAGTTTGGCTATTTCGAGCAAAATGAGTTGGAACTCATCAATTTTATCAATCAGCTTTATGAAAATAAAACGGATTTTTATAAACAGTTTCGCGTTTATGGATTAATGAACGAGCGTGGGCTGGGTCGGTATTTTGAATTGTCCAAAGCAAAATCTGACTATGAACATTTTCGAGACCACGAGGTGACTTGGATTAAACCAACTCTAAAGCTGGATAGGGCTGCCGCCTGCAGACAGTCTTTAAACTTAGGAACCGCCATCGCCTATTAATTTTCAGTGCCACAACATAATATTTGCCCGGAAAGCTTTCTTATTGTTCCTTAATAAGAGATATTAAATTAAAGCTGCACCTGGAACATTTAAAATGGTCGACATTGTTAAATTATGCCGTGAGGAACTTCACACCTTTCGCCATGCCCTTGTGATGCAATTTTACAATTTCACCTTCATCTAAATTATGGTTTTGAAAGCTGTAGATTTTAAAACCATCGGGACCGCTGACCCGGACTGTGCTTGATTCGTTTGCATTTGTAAGAGTTGACCCGAAAAGTAAAGATAAAATCAGAGCTAAACTTATTTTATTGTTAACCATAAACATTAGTATTTCCTCTTAGGAAGAAATTTAAAAACACTCAAAAAGAGGTTGAATTTGAATTCCATTTGCGAAACTTGTCAAGGGTTTGAGTGGCATCTTGTGATCCGCCGTCAAAAGCGAAACATATCCATTGAAGTTTTGGTCACACTATTGACGACCTTGCTCCTTGGCTCCGGTCGCCTCTCGCTTTCCCCAGGTCTATTCGAGTTTGATCGTCTGAATGATTTCTTTGAAAAACCGGGATGACCAAAGTTTAATTTGGGTTTTGTCTTTGAGAAAAACTCTAACATCTTGCTTTGCCTGCTCCCAATCTATGGTGTCAACGCGCTTTTCAAAAAGACGGATGAGGAGTTTTTGAGTCAGAGGCTCACTCAAGGCCCCAGAGGCGCGCATTTTTTCTTCGAGGTATTTTCTTTTCAAGGGAATTCCGCGCGCCAGATACCACTGAACATCATAAAAATCACGGCCCTTGATACGTGTTTTCCATTGTCGCAAGAGCACTGCGTGCATTTTACCCGCGAACAATGAGGGTAAAGTTAAGGCTTGGACGGTGAAGGGCGAAGGCATCAATAGAGTCTTGATCTCTTTATCAAAACTTGTGGCTGGATCCACGTCAATTTCAAATTTAATTTTTAGAACTTGATCTTTTTGAATATGATCGCCCAAACTTTTTGTTCCTTTAATTTTTAAAAATAACAGTTGAGTATTCGATTTCAAAAAGGCGGACTCTGTCGTTCCCTCTTCTTTTTTAGCGACTCTCTGAAGTGTAAAATCAAAACCAAACGCTTTAAGTTCCCGTTCTAGACCAGAAAAATATTTGTCGAGTTTAAATTTTGGATCGCGTTTTAAGAGCGTGAAATTGAGATCTTCGGAGAATCGATCGAGACCATGCAATATACGCAATGCTGTACCGCCATAGAAGGCGGCGGAGGAAAAGAAGTCATTTCGGTCCAAGCCCAGCAAAATGATCTCCTGCAAAATTTCTTTGAGGGCGTTTTCGTAATCATCCTGCGATTGAGGGCTGTAGCGTGCGAGCATCTGTTCGATAGCTTCATTCATTGGAGTAATTTCCTCGTAAGTTCATTGGCAAACCAAGAGATTTTCATAAAGGGGTAAAGGTTTGCGAGCTGCTGTAATTTTTTCGGCGAAACAACCTTAGTTATCATTTCCAAATCGAAGCGATAAGAATCCATGATGTATTCGAAGTACTCGTCTGCTCTCTTGAAAACTCCCTTTTTATCTCGAAGATAGATAAAGTCCAAAAGGGCTTTTTCGGGAGTCGCGTACTGACAGAAAGTATCCTTGTGAACCTCTTTGAGCTGAACTCCGGGGGCATAAATTGTGTCTTTCAGATGATGATATTCAAAGTCACCCACCAAGGTCGAAAAAAATCGACCTCGATTAAAACAGATAGACGTGGTGATCGAAACACGTTCAGGAATGAACCCATAGTTTGAAAGAGCAGTTTCTAGCGAAATATAAGAGGGTCCATAGATTAAATTGGCCAAAAGCTCTTTCGAATAGGGGAGCAATTGATAGTCTTCAGCAATGAGGTAGACACCCTGTTTGATGGGTTTTAGATACCCTTGCTTAACCATTGAGTTAATTTTCTTTCGAGCATCGCTATACCCTGAAAGCAGACCCATCAACATCGTTGTGGTGATTTCCGGATTTTGTCGATTTCGAAAAAGAGTCAGTTCGTATTTCATATAAATACCAATATATTACCAATGTGGTAATATATTGGTAATAATTAGAATAACCCTGACATCAATCCTCGCCGATGACCTTTGATAGTTTCTTTCGTGTCCCAATGTAAATCATTTTTACTGACGGAATAGGCCCTCGGAGAAACTAAAAAGAGAACCATAATAAGACAAGCCGAAATTGCTCTAAGTGTCTTCGAAGAACCAAATTTTTTGATCTGGTGGTCTTTGCTAAGGCCAAAAACATTGAAAGCATCAGGCTCCATTCGGCTCCAATTCCCAATCAGTGATTGTTGAACGTCGTACACTGAAATGAAGTCTTGAATAAAGGTTACTTAGTAAATATCGGCCTCATAAAAACAGACCAAGAGACTGGTTTTTCAGCACTCCGAGACCAAAGGACTGT
The DNA here is from genome assembly GCA_964648725.1 of uncultured Pseudobdellovibrionaceae bacterium. Taxonomy (GTDB): domain Bacteria; phylum Bdellovibrionota; class Bdellovibrionia; order Bdellovibrionales; family Bdellovibrionaceae; genus CAUJGP01. The sequence continues at coordinate 6,997 of CAZYOE010000146.1, forward strand.
GCAACTGACAAATATCAACTGGACTTTAACCATCAACTTATGAAGAGTCTGAATAAAATTCTTTTTAGGAACCCAACTTGATATGGGAAAGTAAAAAATGGTCGAATGGGCAGAGTCTTTCGTTTGCATATTTGGCGGCGCCTGAATAAATAAATAGTATGGACAAAGGAAAGGCCGATTCCGTGAAAGTCGCATTTTATCTAGCATTTTTATTTTTCATCAACAATTCATCCGTTTTTGCAGCATGCTTGAACAGGGGTCTCAAACAGACAAAACCGATCGCCTTTAAGACCCACGATTGTCGTCCATTAAAACTAGCGAAATTGAATAATCAATCCTACTTTGTTCATTCGGATCGGGTCACTGTCGCCAGTGCAATGCTCACCGAACCTAGTGGACCAAAACCGGAATCGATAGTTTTCTTAACAAGCAGTTCAAAATCTACAGATGACAAAGCGTTGTGCAAGTCACCAAAATCAATTCCTCCTGTACCGTTTTGTCGATTACAAACAAACTTCGTAAATCTTTCTGCGATTCCCAGTGATGCTGTCGAAGAAATTAAGATGCCAGCACCGAGTTCTAAAAACTGTTGGGTGCTTTTGACCACTAAGAAACCACTCAAACCCGTTTTGCTCTCTTGCGTAGAAAGAGATGAAACATTAAAAATGGATTTTCAATGTTTTAGAGGAGATGTGGAATCACCCATTAGCTTTAATCCTGCGAACGCCGCCACTTATGCTCAGGGGTTAATGGCCTATGCAATAGAGGAGACCTGCTTTGATGAAGTCCAAAAGACTGATCGAAACGGGGAAACGAATCCACAGTCTGGCCAGTCAATTTAGTTGATAAGTAATTTGGGGTTGCGTTATTCATCTTCCGCAACTCTGCGAACAATGGATGACAAGTAAGTATCATCCCTTAAGTTAGTTAAAATAACTCGAGTTAAAATGTTTTTCCTAAAGACTAGTTCGAGTTTTGATTCGTGATGATCAAACATTCGAGCCTGAAAAGCCTCCTTAACCGCGAGGACTGAAGTGTTCGATTCATACTTTATATCATCGATGGTATTTGAAATGTCGGCAAGCTCACCAGCGAAGGATATTGTTCCTCGTCGTGTGCACCCAAGCGAGATCTGGTACTTCGATCTACTGCTGCAACCATTGTCATCCACATTGATCAGCACCATTTGAGGCTGCCCCTGTTCACTCAACTGAACAGCTAAATCAGTGCGCTCCTGAAGATCGACTCTGTATTCTGTGGTGAAGCGCTGAAATCGTTTTTTGGTCGGTGGTACTTCCAAGGTGAACTGAGGAACAAATTTTCCTCTCCCATACTCATCCTTTTGGGGTTCTGATTCAAAACCGAAAGTCACAGTTGCACTTTTATCGCTACCCACTAAGCCAAATTCCAAGAGTTTCATTTTTACAGTTCTGGTTATATTTTGGGGGCATTCTTTTTGATTATTATAAACACCAAGTACGACTTGGTTTGTAGGGTATTCGTTATAGACTTTAATGGACGAGTCTTCGCAAAGACTTTTGAAAGTCACATTGATATCGACAATGAGTTTTTCTTTATCAAACACAATACTGTTAATGTAGTAGTTACCACTTGTATCAAGGGACTTGGGGAGTTCGGTAATTGAGGCTTTGTTTGCCGGTTTGGGACTGGCAAAGCTCTGAATTCCTATCACTGTTCCAATCAATCCGAAGACGACCGCTAAGGCATGCTTTTTCATTGAGATCTCCTGTTCTTGGACTTATAGCCCTTCAAATGCTGAGAATTTAGCCTAACTGGATGTTGTTGGGGTCTGACAAAAGGACCTCAAGTATCGATGAGTTCTGACAAAAAGAGTGACGATAAATGCCACTTATTGCTTTTAGATATTCAAAGGTATTCAAGGGGAGCGTCCGCACAGTCATGTATTCTTACTTTTCAGTTGGGAGATTCAAATGAACTAAACCTTTAGTTAAAGTAATCCTCGTTATTATTTTTATATCACTAAATCTATCAGCCTATGAATCTCAACATTTAATTCGTTATCAGCAGAACGAAGTAAAAACTGTTGATCCAGAAGCCGACGAAGTTTTAGTTCAGACCATTGGATTGGTAGAATCGGTGGTTACAAAGTGGACTTTTCTTGGAGGAGACCTTTATTTTGGAACCCAAAATACTGACGATTCTGACTAATGTCAGTTTGTACCAATGGAATGTACGCTAGCCAATCGCAAAGCTCTAATGCAGGAACACAAAAACGCCACCACTGAAAAACCCTTTGAAGATAGTGGTGAAGAGCCTTTCCGTGAAAAAGCGGTTGTGTGAATGTTTATCGAAGTCATTCGTGAAGAGGCCGCTGATAAAAAGCAGTTTCTCTATCCGCATGTGGGTTTGAGCCACAAATGGAGCCAAGAATTTCTGGAGAACCACAATCAAATTTTAAACCCAGAGCTGCTGTATCCAAAAATTCTTTATGCATTGGCCTTTGGTGCGAGTTCGAGATTTATGATTACTGGCAAAGAGTCGGCTCTGATTGGAGAAATTCTGAAGCATTCCGAAAACAGCATATCCATTTCCATTCCCATTCTCTTTCGACTGAGCCTTCGTTTGAATCAAGGCAATGTATATTTGACCTTGTTAACCATTGAAAACGTCTTATCGAAACACTTTCTGCACCGAGAGCGCGAGCTTTTGCCAGTCACTCGCAGACTTAGGAGTTTTCGGAGAGGTGAGGGTTTTGATAATGATCGCTTCGGTCTTTGGTATCATTTTTTTGGAATGGTAATGTATGGGTATGTAACTGTAAATGCACCCTTTTGGACCGGTTCAGGTTTGATTGGCAGCTTAGAAAATTTGGGCGGCCTGTTTTTTAATGGTGATCGCGGCGATCAAAAAAAATATGTCAATCTTCAGGGGGGGCGAAATAGGCGCCGAGTTGAAACTTGCTGTTCGCCAGGAGGCCTGGCTTAAGGTGAACCCGGATCCATGGGTACTTCGTGAAGTGTACTATCTAAAGCATTAGTTTTTAATCAAAACTCGATTAATTAACTACATTAGCCAGGAGTTGCAAAACGCCCTGGCGGTAAGAGCAAATCTCGGGGGCGGCATTTTGGAGAGCCAGCTTATTGATTCGCCCATTGAGCTGGCGCAACCGTGCCAGGTACGATTCTGTAGCTTCGCTTTGCCAGAGTAATTGGCAGGCTTTTTCATCTTTGATTTTTGGATACTCAACTAATAAACGAATAAAGTTTATTAATAAAGGCTTACTGGATAGAGCAATTTGTACCTGGTTGATTCTGAGTTCACCGTCGTCACTTAAGGCAACGCTAGGGCGCGCAGGACGAACTTTTGCTGTTGGGAGTATCTGTGTCCATAACGCCTGATTTTTTTTTGGCATCGCAGACACGATCAGTTTCCATTGGTGGAAAGCCAGGTCATATTCTTTGAAGTCGGGCGAAGCCATGAGGAGCGTCAGCAAACTTAAAAAATTACCCAGCGGCATTTTCGAGGACCATAAATACCAGTCAGCAGGACTCTCACCACGCCAGATCTTCAACAGCTTTTCTTCATAGAGGTGAGATGGCTCTATAAGCGAAATCCATTGCCACAAGGTTTCACTCACTTGCCCCTTTTGGCGGAACTCGATTTCAGCAAGATCAAATGCAATGCGACTTTTAGAGCTGGGGTCACAATTTGAAAGTTGGGCCAGACTCTTGATCGCCAAGTCGGGGGTACTTAACTCGGCTTCGGCTAAAGCCATGGCGTGAGCGTGCTCGAAGATGTATTCGTTATCTTGCAGTTCGGGATTAGTCAATTTCAGATTGAGGTAATACTCTTGAACTTTGGAATTCATTTTATACTGTGACCATAGCCGTAACAAATGAGTGCGGGCCCTTCGAACCATTTGCTGATTCGAACTGTTGAGACTTTGCAGCAAGAATCTTTCTGCTTGCAGTAACTCACCCGCCTCTTCACTAAATTTAGCCATTAGAATTCTCAGGCGATCCTGGATGCTTTCGCTATAATCTTGACCTTCGTCATCAAAGCGAACAAAAGCATCATCTAAGCAAGCCTTCCATTGCCCATAGTGTTGTGTGAGGTAATAGACACTGGCCAGATCCGCAATTAGCAAGTGGTGGTCGCCATATTCAGTCTGAGCTTGTTTATATAGAGTCAAAGCGGAAGCGTAATCTTGCTGAAGTAAAGCCTTCTTGCCTTCGAGGTACATTAACATCTTACGAACATCAAAATTCGATTGATCCTGACTTTCTAAAAGTTTATCTGCCTGCTCCCAATTCCCACTGCGCAACAAGTCCAATAGAATTGACCAACAATCGGTGCCTCTTGTTTGGGTTCTCATTGGGGCTCCTTGGTTTATCCAAAGAGCGGTTCTACCACCCTCGAGAGGCGATCGAAAGAGTCCTTGCCGCCATCAATCACGGCACCACCTACGATAGGGGGGCGAGGACCATGGCTGGCCATAGTTCGATGCTTTTGCTTGGCAAGATGTGGAATTCGCATATAGTCGCAAAAGGGCATTTCATCGTCAAACAACAGCCCAGGCTTGTAACGAATTTTTGCCTTAAACAAATGGGCAAGAGCTTGATCTTCGTTGGTAAATCCCTCTTGTTTAGCCCAGTCCGCCATATTAGAAGCAACGGTTTGATAAATGCGGTTAGAGGCAATAGCGATGTCGGGGGCAGATTGGTATCGATTAGCTACTCGCTGCACGAAGGGTAAGAGCATTCGGAATTCAGCTTCACAGGAGTCGGGAGGTTGGTTTTCATAATCCATTGAATAGCCTGTCTTCACCCTAATCCATTGATACATAATGATTGATAGAGAACA
>CAZYOE010000147.1:0-11748 GCA_964648725.1 uncultured Pseudobdellovibrionaceae bacterium
GCGAAACTGCAAAGCCCCAGAACAGATTCATCAGTTGAGTTCATCCATTCAAAGGCTCCGGCATAAAACACCACTAAAAACACCATTTTTTATTTCTACGGATATGGAAGGTGGTCGGGTTGCTCGCCTAAAAGCTCCCTTTACCCAATGGCCAGCACTCAAAAAACTCGGTGAAATCGATTCGCCTACTCTGGCCTTTAACATGGCCATGGTTATGGGGCGAGAATTAAGAGCTGTTGGGATCAATCTTGATTTTGCACCCTGTGTGGATATTCTGAGCAATCCCACCAATACTGCCATTGGGGACCGAGCTCTTTCGCCAGATCCAGAAATCGTTGCGAAGATGTCTTCTGCTTTAGTTCGTGGTTATATGAAGTCTGAGATTATCACTTGTGCGAAACACTTCCCAGGGCATGGCAATACTGTATTAGACAGTCACGAAGAGCTACCGGTGGAAGAAGCGTCATTAGATCGTCTAAATAATATGGAGTTAGTTCCATTTAAGAAAGCCATTCGTTCGCGGGTAGATCTTGTAATGATGTCTCACGTTCTCTATAAGAATATCGATCCTCAATATCCCGCTTCACTTTCAGAAGTCTTCAATAAAAAACTCTTGCGCGATGATTTGCGCTTTCGTGGACTCATAATTACCGACGATCTTGATATGAAGGCCTTAACTAAGAATTATGAAGTAGAAGAAATCGCGGTTCGCGCCATTGAAGCTGGCGGCGACTTATTACTTTATTGTAATGACCCATCCATTCCTCCGCGCGCTCTTGATGCTCTGGAAAAAGCAGTTGCCAGCGGTCGACTTACGTTGACTCGTATTGAGGACTCTATTCAAAGGGTCGCCAAATTAAAACGAGAGTCTTTGTTAGTCATCGATCCTCAGCCATGGACCGAAGTCAAAAGCTTGATCGGTCATCCCGAACATTTAAAGATTGCCAAAGCGATTGAAGAGGGAAGGGTGCCCGACGGTCTCGCTCAAGGCGCTTGATTTTGTTTAAAGGCATCAGCTACTTCGTTGCCTTCGCTCAAATCACGCTCAACGTAGAGGAACTACGCCTCGCGTGAATTGGGCTTCGAGCACTTCGTATCTGAAGCCTTTAAATCAAAATTAAACCGTCGTTGGGAAGAATTGTTTAGAGGCATCTAGACTTTATTAAAGAAATAAAAAAGCCTGTGGTGATGCCACAGGCTTTTAAACTTTTAACTCAAAATTAAAATCTCAAATTACTTCTTATCGTCGCCAAAAAGAGCTTTTGGAGATTTAGTGCTGCCCTCTGCGCGTAAGGCGGCTTTACGCTTTCTACCCATACGAGCATCGCGTTTTTTGCGTTTAAGTTCTGTAGCAAATGTTTTTGAAGCCATTGTGACCACCTTTGTATAAAATCGAAGCTACCTACCTATCAAAATGGAATCATGAAGTCAACACTATGCTCCGTTCCTGTTTGAGCAATCTGAAGCTGTTGAAATCCATAGTGAATACCAAAACGAGGACCAGCAAATCCCAGTCCAAAAGTAAACTTCTGGGTTTTTGCCCTTTCGTCGCTTACCTGTTGAGCAATACCCACACGAGCGAGCAGCCAAGGGGTCACAAAATTTTCCAACCCAAAAGCCCAGTCAGCATAGGAATGGCTTGCTAACTTATGAATTTTTCTAGAGTAATCAAGCCTAAGTCGAAGAAAGTCTTTGTGAAAATAAAGGAGCCCAATACCTCCTGTGGAACCTAAGGAAAGGTTTTCGGGAATTTCTTTTAAAGGAGTTCGCATGTTTTGGATGCTGAAGCCAACGCCGAGATTTTCCAGAGGGGTCCATAAAAAGCCAACTCCAAAATTGTGTTCCTGGTAGTCTCTTAAGTCCGTTTGGGACTCATGGAAGTGATAACTCAAGCCAGCACTGAGCCGTGGCATTATAAAATTTCCGATGGTAAACCATGCATCATTAAACTGAGTCGCCTCTAATAGATTTCGATCTGAAGCACTAGCGTGGGTCTGACTTAGATAAATCGAAGAACCCAAAATGGAGTCGGGGTTATTTTCATTGAGGCTCATGTGCCATCCATCATAACTTTCATGTTGGTCGAGTTCCTGGCTGCCTGGCCGAAAGGAATTGGTTCCAAACAAAATGGCCGCTCCTCGAAGGTGGGCCACCGACGCAGGATTTAAGAGATAGCTTTCTCCTATATCAGCAGCGGAACGGCCAGCACCCGCGAGGGCACCCGAAATAGCTCCAATAGACGTTTGAGAAAGAGTTGAAAGAGAACCTAAACAACAAACGCTAGCTAACAAAATTTGTTTAACCATAAGTTTATATTAGTGTGGTCCGCTTTGAAGTTCAACGACCAAGAAATTTTAGTTTACTTGCGGATGCAGATACTTAAGAACTCTGCGCAGTCCTTATGTAAATAAAAATTGTTAGCATCCAGGCCACATTGTGAACCATTGCCAGAATAGTCCACGGGGTTAAATGCTCGGTTTCCATAGCAATCAAGATTAGAGCTCCGTGGTGAAACGGCGGCATTAGCCCAATCAATCATCCACTCAGCACTTGCGAGATTCCGACGCACTTTGGTGTAGTTGGCTAACTCCGTTGCATTAAGGGTAGCTTCATTAATTTCAGTAAACGTAAAAGTATAGGGACTTCCGGAACGCATTGTTGTTATTGGGGCACTTCGGTCTTGCGGCGAAACAATTAAAAATCGCAAATAGGCAGGGCAGCTCCAGCTAGAGGTGGTCGGTTCAAAAGTAGAAAGGTCATACTCCGTCATTGAAGCAATGACATTTTGTTTCCATCGCATTCTAGGATCTGAAGTAAAGTTCATTTTATAGCCCTTACCCCAAACCCGATTATCAGACGTTGTTGAATCAGACTTTCGAGCCTCAGTGAGGTTTGATACGTTTTCAGGTAACCTTAAGTCGTTCGAGTAGGTCACAGCGAGCAAGGTTGAGAGAGTTGCCGCCGTTGAAGCGAGTTGCCTGCGCGTTTGTTCTGCCGTGAGTTCATTGTAGGCATCTAAGTTCTCTTCGTGCAAAGCGGCTTCAAATGCATAACTTTGTAAGCTTGAGCTTCCGAGGGAAGTCAGGCGCACTGAAGGATTTTTAAAGACCGAAGTGAGTTGGGGAAGAAACTCTTTAACTGTGAGCAATACATTTTGAGGAAATAAAGCGTAGGAAACATCTTGTTGTGCTTCGTTCGTTCCCACATATGAAACTTGGTTTGCAATTGGAGTTGATTTTCGAATGGCAAATTGTAAGGCCGCTCCGCCGTGGGCGGTTCCATATGTGAGTGCATCTTGAATCTCAGCATCATTAAGCACGCTCTTAAATGTAAAATTTGTTTTCACATAGTCAATGAATTCTTGGCGAAGAGTTAATCCCCCACTGTCATAGGCACCAATTTTAAATTCAAAAAAAACATTAGGGTCACTCAAGTGAGTCTTACTGGCTTCTTGTCCAGTGGATTGGCTTTTATCACCGGTGCGACTACAGCTCATGTAGGCGATCTGGGTGGGTTGAAAATCAAATGCAAAAGGAATCTTATCCATATTTGAAGCATCAACTTTGGAGGCGGATGGCTGAGTGAGCGTATTGGAAAAATCTTGATTGCTGCAATTCTGAAAAGATAGCGAAAAAACAACGATGCCAAAAACAAGGCCGCTTAAGATGATTTTGGCCCTAGTCGGCTTAAAATTCATAAATAATTCCCTCCGAAAATGACAAGCTCAGTAATGATACTAATAGTTTAACTCTCCTTGCTTAGAATACAGCCTAAAAATAAGATTTTGACTCAAAATGAGAAAGGGTTGAAATATAGAGCATTAGAATTGAGGTAACTATGGGAACAACTAAACGAGTGACGAAGGCCCTGATACCCGCAGCTGGGTTGGGAACAAGATTCTTGCCGGCAACCAAAAGCATTCCTAAAGAAATGTTAACAATAGTGGATTCCCCTTCAATTTTTTATGTGGTCGAAGAAGCCGTTCTCGCTGGCATTGAAGATATCGTTTTGATTCAAGGAAGAGGTAAGTCGGCCATTGAGGATTTTTTTGATGTTTCCTACGAACTCGAAGATAAACTCGCCAAAGATGGAAAAACCGAAATTTTAGCGCGTTTAAATCGCATTAAGAGCATGGCGAATATTATCAGTATCCGTCAAAAACAACCGCTAGGTTTAGGGCATGCCGTACATTGTGGGAAGCCAGTAATTGGCGAAGAGCCCTTTGCGGTATTGCTTGGCGATGAAGTGATGGTTCAAAATAATGGTGAACCCACCGTTATCCAGTTACTTGTGGATGGGTTTCATCGCACAGGCCAATCAACAATCGCCGTGATGCCAGTAACTGACTCCGACGTTTCAAAATATGGAATTGCGGATTTACAAGAAACTGAAGGAAAGGAGTTCGAAGTTAAGGGCTTAATTGAAAAACCCAAGCCGACAGAAACTTCGTCGCGATGGGCATTGCCCGGGCGCTATGTGTTCGATGCCAAAATCTTTCAATTCCTGGAAACAACCAAGCCAGGAAAAAATGGTGAAATACAATTAACTGATGCAATGGCGCAAATGTTATTAGAATATGGGATGAAGGCCATTCCAGTTAAGAGTAAACGTTTTGATGCGGGTGATCCTCTCGGATTTTTGAAAGCGAATATTGAAATGGCCTTGCTGCACCCGAAATTAGGTGTTGATGTAAAGGAATATATCAAAGAGATATCTCATCGGCTATGAGAGGGAAAATGATTAAACTACTTATTACACTCCTGACTTTTACAGCTCTATTTGCAGAAGCTTACATTCCCAGCGCGAGAATGATTTTAGATCGAGTGGCCGACAATTCATTAAAGACACCTTTGCTTGTAGAACAAGAAGTGACCCTGTCGACATCGGAGCAATCGGTTTCAGTTAAAGAACAGTGGTTATTTGAGAGTGAAAATTCAATGCGCCTGATTGTGAAAGGGGATAAGGACCTTAAGGATCAGATAGTATTTCAGAGTCTCTATTCTGATAGCCAAAAGACTTCTTCGGTGAGTGGTTATCTGCAAACTCGAAAGCTTAGTCGAACTTTGTTCGAAAAGATTTTCTTTATTAAGACGGCAGAAAACTTAATGAGATTCTTGGTCCAGCAGGGAATCGTGACTGACGAGATCTTTCGATCTCAAAATTTCAAGCGTCTGCCTGGCAATGCGGGATTTCAATATCAACCTGAAACCTTTTTACGTTTAGGAAGAATTGGCGGGGGCGTGGCTTATGTTTTTGGGCCGACGCCAAAAGGTGAAGGTGTTGGGCCTGGTTTTTGGGTAGAACAAGATCAGTTCAATATTCTGAAATTACGAAGTTCCACCGGAGAGGAATTTCGAGCCGAAAAACCTACGACTTTTTCACGAGGGGCCCGTTGGCCAAAAGAAATCAATTTCTCCTGGGGAGCAGGGCAGACCTCGGCTCAAGGCCAAGTTCAAGTAACTAATGTTCGGATCGCAGATAGCGCGCAGAAACAAATTTTTCAAAAAAATGTTGATAAGAGAACTCCTGATTTCGAGCGTTCGACAAGCAAATATTTGCTTGAGGAGTTCTATCAGAGGTTTAGATGAATTCTGACTTAATTGAAGGGTATTGGCAGGTTGTTGTCGATGCCCCCCTCTATGCACCTTTGACGTATTCTGATACAGCACTTCCCATTGAGGAGCGAGAAAATTTAAAGCGAGGAGACTGGGTAACTATCCCCCTTGCAAATCGTCAAACTCAAGGGATCATTATCGGGCCAGCACCGGCCCCCGATGGCGCATTCGAAGTTAAAAGTATCAGTAAAATCTGTTTAGGATTGCCGTCACTTGATAATGAATATCTCAAGTGGCTTGAATGGCTGGCGGACTACTACATTTATCCTGTGGGGGAAATTACTGCTACAGTTTTACCACCTCTCGAAAAAGCTACTGCTAGGTCTCGAACGCGAAAAAAATCGCCGGTCATTAAAGTGATGGAAGCTGATGTGCCGCCTCAACTCACTGAGGAACAGCGGGAAGTAGTGAGTTCAGTAACTCTACATGAAGGTTTTGGCGCACACCTTATTTTTGGAGTCACTGGTTCTGGAAAAACTGAGATCTACATGCGGGTGCTTGCTGAGTATTTAAAAAAAGGGCAAAAAGGACTGGTAATCGTGCCCGAAATTTCTCTGACACCCCAATTATTAAATCGATTTACTTCTCGTTTTGGTGAGCGTGTTGCAACCATACATTCTCACCTCACTCCCCGCGAAAAAACCAATCAGTGGTGGCAAATGGTCGATGGTGATAAACAAATTTTGATTGGGGCGAGGTCTGCCTTATTTTGTCCGATCCCGAATCTGGGAGTCATTATCGTCGACGAAGAGCACGAACCCAGTTTCAAGCAAGAAGATTATCTGAAATATCATGCCAGAGATGCGGCTGTTAAATTGGCGCAGATTAAAAATATTCCCATACTACTGGGCTCTGCCACTCCATCGCTTGAAAGTTGGAACAATGCCATTCAAGGTCGTTATCATCTTCATAGATTGCGAAGGCGGGTCGAAGATCGTGCGATGCCTGATGTCCAAGTCATTGATTTAAAAAATCAACGATTGAGGCGAAAAGAGAAGCCGTCGCAGCTGCCGGCCTGGCTTTCAGAGGAACTCATGGAAGAAATGCACCGGCAGTTAGAGCAAGAAAAGCAAGTCGCGATTTTTTTGAATCGTCGTGGCTTTGCCAATGTCGTGCAGTGTCCTGGGTGCGGCTTTGTTTTGGAATGCCCTAATTGTGACATCAGCCTTACGCTTCATGGTAAACATCATTTAGTTTGTCATTATTGTGATTACCATCAATCGCTGGCTTCCATTTGTACCAATTGTAATCAAAGTGAGTATGTTTCAATGGGATTGGGGACAGAACAGATAGAATACGATTTGTCGCAATTGTTTCCAACGAAAAGATTGGCTCGTGCGGATAGAGACGAAATTACTTCGCGTGAAGATATCGAAGAACTCGTAGCGCGCATGGAAGCTGGTGAAATTGATATTTTGATTGGTACGCAGATGATTGCCAAGGGTTTAGATTTTCCAGCATTAAACTTAGTAGGAATTATTAATGCGGACGTTGGTTTGCACATGCCGGATTTCAGAGCGGCAGAACGAGGCTTTCAGATCATCACCCAAGTCAGTGGACGAGCCGGTAGGCATGTGAAGGCTGGCGAAATGCCAGGTAAGGTTGTTATTCAAACATATACACCACAGCACCCCGCTATAACGTATGCTCAAAACGCTGACTACCAAAATTTTGCAGCCCAAGAACTGCAAAACCGCGAGGAGCTGCTCTATCCGCCCTTTGGTAAAATAGTAGTTGTCCGAATAGTCGCTAATGACATCGAAAAAGTTCAGCAGGTGGCAATCCAAGTGGCAGAAAGAGGTCGCGAATTGCAGAAACGATTTGTCGCCTACCGAGAACTCTGTATTTTGGGCCCGAGCGAGTACCCACTTGCCCGACTACGTAACCAGCACCGTTATCAAGTCTTAGTAAAAGGGGCTAAGGCGATCGTTATTAATACCTTCGTCCGGCAAATTTTGGGTGATAAAAAATGGGTGATCTCTCAAGTTAAGGTCCAGGTCGATATAGATCCAATGAATATGTTGTAGTGAAAGTCACGGTCGGTTAACTTTGAAATATGGCTGAACATATTTGTCCGCGTTGCCAATCGACTTCACCGAGTTTATCGCCAGTCGATCAAGGATTACGCCAAAAATTTAATATTGTGCGAGCTGGAACGCCTCTTCCAAATGCGCTTTGTGCCAACTGCTTGGCGGAAGTACGAACATTTTTATCCCAGAGTTCTGTGACCTTAGTACGTGAGAAGTCTAAAGAAGAATCTAAGATGAAGCTCTGGCGGAGCCGGGTCACACTCTTAAAGCGTGGACGAAATTTAATGAAAAAGAAGGCCTATGGTGAGGCTATTGTTAGCTATGAAAAGTATATTAAAATTCTTGAAGCCGTATTCGAAGTTACAGAAGATGGGTTACGACCGGAAATTTTTAAAGAAAGAATGGCAACCAAAGAACTGACGATCATTACCTCAGTTTATTGGGATTTGCTTCGTGTTTACGATACCAATGAAAAATACCGACCGCGTATGGTCGCGACGTCTAATAAGATCATTCAGTTTGCGCCCTATACCCCAATCACTTTGGATATTGTAAAAAAGGCAGAGGCTTATAAGAAGCAGGCAAGAAACCCTGATATCTTTAAAACTGTCATTCGCGAGTTAATGTACAAGCGTAATCACTGCTTTATTGCCACCTCCGTTTTTGAAGAGCGGAGTGATTGGCACTATGTTGATAAACTTAGACTGTTTAGAGGTGAGGTTTTAATGTCCTCTTCCTATGGGCGAAGGTTTGTGGCGGCTTATTATCGATATTCACCTGGAGTGGCTCGTTTTCTTGATCGAAATCCTATCTTCAAACCACCGGTCAAATTTCTTTTGAGGAGAATGGCCTCCTTGCTTGGAAAGACCTTTGGATTGGCCGCGCCTGGGAAAAGTAAAAGCTGATGTCACTGAGTTTGCGGGAATTTGAGAGGTTTGTTACTCTTCCAAATAGGCATTTCATACTTCAAAAAAATCCAAATTCAAGGAATACAACTTTTCTTCAACGGAGTCTTTTATGACAGTTTTCAGGTCTTTGATTTTATCAATCAGTTCCTCGCGGATTCTTAACGCATCTTTTTTCGAAATGGTAATCACAGAAGAGTAGTGAAGATCATCAGGCACACCTTTTGATAATGAACTAATAGCACGAAGACGCCAGTTAGTATGGTGTTGCCCTATCAAGGGCGAGTTTCCGGCGAGGTGAATTTGTTTTTTTGGTGGCGGTGATGCGGCCTTTCTTTGATTCAATGAGACCGACTTGTTCAAGAAACTGCAGGGCCTCGCGGACAATATGATGGTCGAGGTTTAGGCGTTGAGCAAGAGTCTCAGAATCTTGAAGAGTTGGAATGGTCACAAGAACGTGTATCGCTGCGAAATACCAGTGGGAATAATATTTAACTTGTTGTTTTTCGGTGAGATGGTCTCTGGTGACAAGTCTTTCCGTAAGCTTGGCGGCTTCTTGTTTAATCAGGGCGTTCTCACCGGTAAGAAAAGCCTTTAGTTGTGAAGTCCCTGCTCTTTCAAGTTGGAGAAGATTAAGAAAGAATTTTTTTTCCAATGGGGAGAGTCCCATATATCGGCTAGCAGCTTCAGCCTGCTCTAAGGAGAAGTGCAAGTTCCCATTGAGAACCTGTGAAATAAAAGCGGGCTGGCATTCAAGGAACTTCGCCAGTTGGATTCTCTTTCCGCGCTGTTTATGAGAGGAGTTTTCCAAAAATTCACGAGTAAAATCTTTATAGGAATCAAAGAGAAAAATAGTCTTCATCCCAAAGCCCTTAGTTTAGAATTTATATTTAAGTATCACTTAAAAATATCCTATAAAAATAAGAAAACAAATCTATCTTGCCTGAATAATAAACTCTACATTGCTCGCATAAACACCCCCGTAGGTATTGAAAGCCTAGTGAGCAATCCGGAGTGCAAAGCTTTCAATGCCTTGGGAAGTTGTGGATGACTTTTAACTTTAAATATAAAGGAAAGATTATGAAAACATTCTTAGCCAGTTTTTTAGTATTCGTTTCGAATTTATTAATAGCAGGGCAAAGCCATGCGGTCATGGGAGGAGATTCCAGTGGCGGTGGTCGAGGAGTTTATTGCCAGGGTCCTAATGGCGCAACAACGTACTCCCTTGATCTTTATGAATCGAAAATTGTTTGGGGAACTCAGGTGGCAGAATTTCCTGGAATGTCAGTAACGCAGGTTTTATCCGTTATTGGAGATAAGCTTGATCGCATTCAAGCGAATTACATTGAACCTTCCCCTGAATATACCGAACAATTGCTGCGAGTGAGAGAGATTTTACAACCGCTCCCATCTGATGTTCACCTCGACAAGATCAACGATTCCCATGACTTTCTCCTTCCAGAGCACTGTTCGATTGTACAAATCGCCAAGTGGGTCAATGAAAAGAGGGTCTTGGTTGATGACTTTTACTTCAGAACTATGGGCGCAGTTGACCAGGCCGCGCTTATTACCCATGAACTTATTTACTACCAAGATCGTGTGCGCAATGAGGCCCAGGATTCAGTGAAGGCTCGCCGTTTTGTTGGGATGCTGTTTTCTCCCGCTGAAGTTGCAGGTCTAACGAGCGGAGTCCCTGCCGACGCTCTTCATTGCTACGGGGGCATCAGTGGCCAAACACCTCAATTTGACTTCTACCTCTATCAAAAAGCAGATTGCAGTTCCACTGATCCAGAATGTGGACTCGTGGCTAATATGGTAGATATGGATGATAAGCGCATGTGGGGTAAAACCACTTTCTCTTTGATGGGCTTTGGTGAGTTGGCTTGTTTTGAAGACCGCAAGAACTGCTCGGTGAGCTATGGGAATGGGAGCACCCCCATTCAAGATATTTTTGAAGTTTATCCATGGAGCTACATCCAGTGGGAGCTAAACATTTATGAATCAAAGTGGAATGAACAGCCTAAATTCAGCCTATCAGTGTTGAATTCTGGTAGGCCAGCAACGGCCATATACTGTGAACGTCTCCGAAACAAATATTAAATTCCTTGAGAATAAAACTTAGAAAATAGGCCTCCAACAACGACATAAAAGTCTTTTGGAGGCACGTTCTAAAACTTAATGTCGCGAATAAAATGACAAGTATAACCACCAGGATTTTTCTCTAAATACTTTTGATGGTATTCTTCCGCGCTCCAGAATTGAGTGGCTTTGGTAATTTCAGTGACGATGGGTTTTTTCCAAGCGCCTGATTTTTCGACTTTGGCTTTAACTTTTTCAGCGATGCTATGTTGCTCATCGGATTCAAAAAAAATGGCGGAGCGGTACTGTGTTCCGATATCGTTGCCCTGCTGGTTGGCTGATGTTGGGTCGTGAAGCTTAAAAAACAATAACAATAAGTCTTCGTATTTCAGTTTTTTAGGATCAAAAAGAATTCGCACAGCTTCCGCATGGCCAGTGGTGCCAGTTTTGACTATGCTATAAGACGGCGCCTCGCCCTTGCCGCCTGTGTAACCCACCATGGTTTCAATGATTCCAGGTTGCTCGCGAAGCAGTTCTTCAACGCCCCAAAAACATCCTCCAGCCAAAGTTGCAGTATTCCAGCCTTTTTTGGCGGCGAACAAAAACAAAAATTTGCCGAGCTTGTTTTCCTTGAGTTTTTCCAGAGGAATGAAGTTCAGAGAGGCGGAATTGATGCAAAATCGTTTACCCCCAGCCTCGCGGGGGCCATCATCAAACACATGCCCTAAATGTGAGTCTGCCGCTTTGGAGCGAACTTCCGTGCGCTCAACTCCGAGCTTCATGTCTTTCTTTAACCCAAGATTATTTAAATCGAGAGGTTTGGTAAAACTCGGCCAGCCAGAACCGGAATCATATTTATCGAGTGAGCTAAAGAGCGGTTCGCCACTCACAACATCCACATAAATACCATCAGACTTGTTGTCCCAGTACTTATTATGAAACGGTCGCTCGGTGCCTTCTTCTTGACTGCAGGAATACTGCTCGGGTGAAAGCTTCTTTTTCAGTTCTTCTTGAGAGGGTTTAACGAATTTTTTTAAGGATTCATCATTCATAGGCTTCTGTCCCCACGATGAAAAGTTAAGGAGTAAACTAGTTAACATGAGTTGAAAAAAAATAGAA
>CAZYOE010000148.1:0-11510 GCA_964648725.1 uncultured Pseudobdellovibrionaceae bacterium
TGCCTGCACGGATCCGTGGAGGGGGTGCCCAGCAATGGGCATTCCTACTCCGACCTATAAATGGATGTGTTAATCAATTTCGAAAATCGGAACTTAAATAAAATCCGCAAAATCTCTCATATTAAAAGGTGTGAATCGATCGGTCTCCTCGAGCACAGACAAAATCGATTTAGAGATCTTTGTGGATTGCACAAGGTTTTTTAAGAACGTGAGATTATCCTGTGCGCTTTCATAGCCCTGAATGTTTTCAAAAAATTCCATCCTCTGGCTCTGATTGAGTGTTCCTACTTCTCTTTCCACGCTTGCCAACACAGTTTGAGGACCGCAGCGAATCATATCAAAAAACTCTTTAAGGATAGCGGTGAGACGCTGGTCTTTCGGTGGAGTTTGCTTTTCTGTATCAAACAAAATGAGACCCGCTCCGTGGTGATAGGCCTCGTCTTTGATGATTTGCTTCAAGGCTGCAGTGGCCTTTGCGTGTTGGCTATAGTCAGCGAGTTTACGATAGTGTCGCAGTCCCCATCCTTCTAAAATAACTTGGATGACGGCAATGAGAATGTTTTTGTCTTCTTCCAATAAAACATCATCAAGAAATTTCAAAAACGCTTGATCCTTATAGGAGTTTGGGTCCATGGGCCCGCAGATGGAAGAAACCCACAGGTAGTGGAGACCTTCATCTCCTGACATTATACCAAACATGGCCCGTTCTTTGGCGGATTCCGATAAAAGTCCCATCTTGGCCGCGTAGTACATTCCGCATCGCTCAATAAAAAAGATTTCGGTCAATACCTCCATGTTGAGCATTCTGAGAATTCGAATCTGACCGGCCTCACCGAGATTTCGAAATAGGCTTGTCTGGTTGAGCTGAAAGTAGTCAGCATGCCAAATAATCTCTTCCGGACCCAAAGGTTGCATGATGCTGACTTCCCCAAGATTGGCGCGCTTTTCGAGAATAGAATCCAGTTTGGGCGCATCACCAATGGGCAGGTTCAAGCGAGTTTCAAAGGGTAGATTTTGCTGCATCGTCATTTCCATTGAGTTTCCTCTTTGCCTTGGCCATGACTCTATTCATGGCGGTGGATTGAATTCGCGTAAAAAGCCACTGAGGGAGGAGTTTTTTAGCGAGGTATGCAGATCTTGAGTCGCTCCCAACTTGGGTTCGTAAAGGCATTTTGTTGAGTATGGCCAAATCAACAATGGCGTTGACGACTTTCAAAAGTGAGGGAGGATTAGGCCGGGTCCCTAAGTAGGTGCGCATAGCCGTGAAGCGTTCGGCTTCTTCCTTAAAGAGGAAATTTGAATTTTCACTGGGGGCGGCCCAAACAGTGTTGGTCGCAAAGTTGGTTCGAAAGCCACCGGGTTCCACAAGGGCCACTTGAACCCCTTTGGGTTGCAACTCATAGTAAAGACCTTCCGTGAGACCTTCTAAAGCAAACTTACTGGCCGCATAAACAGAAGAGAAGGGCATTCCGGTGAAACCTAAAAGAGACGAGATGTTGATGATGCGTCCTTGAGCGGGGATCAGAAATGGGAGCAAATCGCGGCAGAGAAAGGCCGCGGAGAAAAAATTCACTTCCAGTTGTTGACGTACTTGGTCGTCCGAAAAATCGGTGAGTGCGCCAAAGAAACCTTGGCCGGCATTGTTAATGAGTCCGTCGAGCTTCCCCGAAAAACGGTCGCGGATGAAATGGTTCAGTTGTTGACGTTGTTGCTGATTGTTGACGTCAAACTCAAACAAGTAAAGTTTATTCGGAAACTGCTTCAATTCGGCATCAAAGATGGTTTTTCGAGAGTCCATATTGCGTAACGTAGCCAGTACCGTCCAGCCTCGCTGCAGAAATTTTCGGACCAGCTCTCTTCCAAATCCAGAGCTGCAACCAGTGATCAGAATGGTTTTAATGGGTTGTTGGTTGCTCATGAATTGAAGCTCCTTTATCGAACTTGGGTTGGGCTAGTGAATCAATGTGCGTCCATTGACTCCACCTCAAGACTCTTTGTTTTTCGGCATGTTTGACAAAACTCACAATGGCCGAATCAGCTTTGATTGGAAATCGCATGTTAAACTTAATCGTTTCAAAAATCAGGGTATCGCCTTTAGCAAAGTAATTTCCAACTACGGCTGTTAAGCGAAGAAGTATCCAATTGAGGACTTCTCCGCCAAAACCAGAACGCTTTTTCGTGAGAAGAACGGTTTGTCCCTCGGATTTACCATCCTGAGTGGGGCGCAATGCAAATAGAATGTGAAAGTGCAAAAAATCCGGGCCAATGGTGACGGAGCCCGTGCTTCCGTACCAATAACTTAATATATAAGTCAGAGGACCCTTGTAGAATTTGGCAATAAAGCGCGTGAAAATGCTCGATGGGGGCACCGTGGTGGCGTTACTAAACACGATGTGATTTTCATTATGGATTTTTGGTTGTAAATCCAGTTTGACGGGCAGGTTGTGGACGGAGCGAAAGTGCTGGGCATCAATCGCGTTAATCATCATTACGTTGGGGTGGCAACTCTTAGTGAAAGCTCCACCAAGTCTGAAATCAATCTCGGCATTTTCCAGTTCTGGCACAAAAGGGATTTTCCAGCGTGGCGTCGGTCCGGTCCAAATCCAAATCAAACCATATTTTTCTTCGACGGGCCACGGTCTGATCTTAGGAACTCCCTTGGTCGAAGACTGGCAGGGAATTTCAATGCAATTTCCTTCATGATCGAACCTCCAGAAGTGAAAAAGACAGCGAATATGCTCACCTTCCACTTTGCCTTCCGCCAGGTGGGCTCCCATGTGAGGACAGTAAGCATCCATGCCTCGTGCAATGCCAGCCTCTGACCGATAGAGAACCAAATTTCGACCCAACAATTGAATGTGTTTAGTGGTAGACTTCTTAAGATCCTTGGAACGCAGTACCCAGTACCAGCCTTCAATAAAGCAATCCGATGCATTGAAGACAAAGGTATCAGTTGTTGCCATAATTTAGCCCCTCGAACGGTTGGAGTTGTAGTTAATGGTCAATGCCGAACTGAAATAAAGATTGGGTCGATGGCTTACAAAATCGTGTGAGCCATCGCGGAACAGGATACTTCAGTAGGTACTCTACAAAGTTTATTTAATGGTTCTTTTTATTTGCAACCAAAAAAAAAGACGGACCGCGCTGTGTCCTTGTTCATCTTTCCGATTGATTGACAAAGGTGAGTTCCTTGGATTGACTTTAAAACAACAATGAGAAAGGTTTGTTGTTCTATGGAGATTGAAAAGGATTGGCGCAAGATTCCAAGGACCGGCGAGGAACGGTTTCGTAATAACTTCACACAGCCCAGCAAAGAGTATGCGCTTTTCAACAATCCCAAGGTCCTCACCGAAGGCTGGTATCCAATAGTTCCTTCCAAAAAAATTAAAACTGAAGTTGCCCATTCTTTCGTGATAGGGTCTCAACGGATCGTTATTTTTCGTAATAAACAAGGTTTATTGTCCGTCATGGACGCCTTTTGTCCTCATATGGGGGCCGATCTCGCCAATGGCAGAGTTGTGGGTGATCGTTTGCAGTGTTACTTTCATCAGTGGGAGTTTGGTCCTGATGGCACCTTAGAAGGAATTCCCTGCAAAAAACATCCCCCTAAAGTGAAAATCCAGGCTTATCCCGTCGAAGAGAAATATGGATACATTTGGGTTTACGCGGGGCCAGAAGCACCCTATGCCGTTCCCAATCCTCCGGGGCTGGAAGGTGAAGAAGTCACTGGTTTTTTTCTGGCAAAACCAAGGCTCTTTGTTCATCACCATGTGATGATGGTGAGCGCCATTGACTTGCAACATTTTAAGACCGTTCATAAGTTAGATGCTGATTTTCAATTCGATGTACAGAATCGAAATCGCGATCAGTATCAATGGCATGTTGTAGGGCGATTTCCAGAGCAAGGTTGGCGATCGCGGATCGCAAAGTTTATTTTGGGAAGCCATTTTGAATACAGCGCGATGTTCTCCGGGGGCAGTGTTGTTAGTATCAATTATGGAAATTCCCCCCGTTGGCGGGGTAAAGCCCAGGGCTGCAAATTGCCCAGTGTTCATATTCTGTGGGGGTGTATTCCCCAAAAAGAAGGTGTCAGTGATGTGGCCATTTTCTTGGTTCAGAGAAAGTCGAAAACTCTCATTGGTCGCATCAAAACTGGTTTCAACTTTGCGTTGTCGATGTTGGTGTTAACTGTTCTGCGAGATGATGATGTCAAAGCCTTTCCGCATATGCGTTTTGATCCAAAGACTCTCATTGAACAGGATCGTTCTGCGAGTTTGCTCATCCAACTCTTAGACAAAGGAAAAAAATCTCAATGGTCCTTCGAAAACTAACTCTTTCAGAATGGTTTTTGCGTTATCAATTACTTAAATTACAGAAACATCGTTTTTATTTACCCATCGAATTGAATCTTGATGTCAGTGCGATGAACTCCTTCTTTAAAAGCCGGAATCTCCGATTTCCTGCGACTGCTCTCATGGTGAAGTTAGCGGCCCTCTTGCAAATTGAGGCTCCTTATACGCACCGGTTGATTTTTCCGACACTCTTTGGTCCAAGGCTTGCGGAGGCCACCGAGCCCATTGTGAATCTGCCCATCGTGATTCGTCATAAAGAGAAGGAAGTGCTGAGTGCGATTTCCATTCATGGGGCCCATCAAAAGACGCTTTCGCAAATTGCCGAAGAGATAAAAGTCGCTCGGGATAAACACATTGATGCCTATCCGATTGTTCGGTTTGTGGTGGAGAATCAGAATACATTTGTGAATCGGATGTTGCTGCGCGGACTCTATTTTTTGGCCTATTGTGTTCCTCAGAATTATGTCAAACGTAAGGGCGGCGGTATCTGTGTAAGTAGTCTTTTTAATAATCACGCTTCACACTTAAATTCCAGACCCTATGCCTTTGGTCCAACGGCTCTGACCTTTTGTTTTTCGTCTCTGAAAGAGGAACTCGGGGCAGACTTTTTGAAGATTGGTATTGGTTACGAGCACACGGCATTCACTGGCAACGAACTTCTTAAGGGTTTAGCTCATTTGAGTGAGATTTTAGTAAAGTATCAGACTGAGTTTTTAAATCACGAGGCTCAGCAGTGGAGTGGAAAATCGGTGCGTCCGCCCGATAGATCCAAAGAGTCTCTGGGTAACTTTGTTTAAAGTGCTCTTCTTCCTGGGCATACGCGCCCTTGATCGTGATCCAGTTTAGGCGGACCGCAAATTTATAGGCCTTCATAAATTGCCGCCATGTTTCAGAAACTTGGCCCTCGCAAAGGTAGTGACTTGTAAATCCGAATCCATAGAAAAAAAAAGTATAAACCAGGGTGGGCCAGAGAGACCACTCTAAGAAAAGTTCCCGCATTGCCCACGGAAAGAGACAGAGTCCAATGATGGTGCCGAGCAGATGGATGTGTCGAGTGGTGTCGTTTAGATGTAGGTAGACAAAGTGATCCCATTCACTGTCGAAATGACTCTGTGGATACAATCTGAGGTTCTTTTTGCGAAAGGATCTACTAGTTGTAACATTCATAATCACCTCAAACAGGATTTCGAAAAATACGGGTTTACTTAAATATATAACCAAGGGTAGCATTCTTCTCATGGATGACAAGAATTTTTGGTATGTTGCCTGCGAATCAAAGGATCTTGATTTAAAAAAACCAATACACGTTGTAATACTCGAAGAGTGGGTGGTGCTATTTCGTGATGCAAGCGGGATCGCTCGGGCGTTACAAGATCGCTGTATTCATCGCTCTTCGCAACTCTCCCGAGGCACGGTTGTGAATGGCTGTATCAAGTGTCCCTATCATGGATGGACCTATTCTGGGAAAGGCGATGTCGTCGATATACCCGCAGAAAAAGTCGATTCCGTGCGAGGCCGTAAGAAGGCCGTTGACTATTCGGTGGTTGAGTCGCAGGGGTATATTTATGTGAATCTCAATCAGGTAGAAGCGCATCAGACAAAGCCTTTCGTCATACCGTTTTATGATGCCAAAGGGTACGCGCACATTCGTTTGATCAATCGATTTAAAAATAATGTGACTAATTGTGTAGAGAATTTTGTGGATATTCCTCATACGGTTTTTGTTCATCCGACCATCTTTCGCACGACAAAAACTAAAAAACAGCGAATGGCGGCTCAGCTTCGCCGTGAAGGTGGGGCCGTCATTGTTGAATACAAAATGGAAACTGATAATTTTGGGGCCTTTTCATGGTTTTTAAATCCTACTGGAGATGAAATCATTCATCGAGATTCGTTTCATATGCCGAATGTGACCCATGTCGAATATATTTTTGGGCCCAAACGGCATTTTAATATCACCTCTCAATCGATACCGATTGGTCCTGCGGAGACCTTGGTTTACACAGATCTCACGTACAATTATGGACTTTGGAATCAAATAGCCAAACCAATCATTCGTTGGCAGGCCCAAATGATCATCGATCAGGATGTGGAAATCTTAAATAACCAATGGTTGACCATCGAAAAATACGGTAGCCAATTTATGAATTCGAATATCGATATGATTCATTTAATGATCGAAGCCATCAGGGGTGAACTCGAACGAAAGAAAGATCCAAGAACTCTCGAAACAAAAAGTTGTGAGGTTGAGTTTTGGATCTAGTCATTGTGTCAGTGTTCTTCTGGGGTCTGACTTGTTTGTCCCTTCGTTCTCGAAAGGAGCGACAGCGCCTCCGAAAACGAAGTAGCGATGATTGGCTTGTGGATGGCATTTCTCTGGTCATTCAGGGGGCACTGATCCCGCTCTTGCAAAAAGGGATCGGAGTTGTTGTTCTTACCCATTGGTGGCCGCATTTGAAAGGCAGTCTCCATTTAGGGGGGATTGGTTGTTTTCTTTTAAATTTCGCACTGGTTGACTATATCTATTATTGGAATCACCGTTGGCTTCATTCACCTCGACTCTGGTTCATTCATCGACTGCATCACTCCTCTAAAGACTTGGACCTTTACGGCACCAGCCGGAACTCTTGGTTTTCTTCCTTCTTTGTGGTGTATTTTTGGCTTAACACATTTTTTATTTATTGGGTGGATGTGCCCTCGGCTTATATCCTTTCCATGGCATTGACGGCGGGTATGGATCTCTGGAGACATACGGGGTTTCGGAATCAAAGACTGGATTCAATCTATAAACGGATGAGTTGGATTTTCATTACGCCTTATCAACATCAATGGCATCATGGTCAGAAGGCGGAGAATTTGAATTTTGGTGCGAATCTGAGTCTTTGGGATCAGCTCCATGGGACCTACCGGGGCTCGCTGGAGGCGCCGAAGGCCTTTGGCTTGCAGGAGTCATTGAAGTTAACCCGTGAATTTCTTTTTCCAACGAGGTAGTTCCCATGTCGGTGTTGAGTCGAGTCTTAATGTTCTATCCAGGCTTTGTGATATTAGTGTTTGCATCATTGGTGATTTGGAGTGTTTCTCTTCGTAACATCGCAGTTTTCTTTGGAGCCTTGGTTTTTATTTATTTTTTCCCGCTTCTCTGTTTTAAACTGAACAAGCGCCTTTTTGGTGATTCGCGAGAGCTGCAAAGATTTAAAGAAGGTACCTATAATGGGTGGTGGGGTGGACACCAAATTCAAATGATATATATTGCGATACCAATTCTCGAAACCCTTCTTCGTCTTATCCCTGGGCTCTATAGCACTTGGTTGAGACTTTGGGGCTCTAAGATTGGAACGAATGTCTACTGGACTCCTCATGTTGAAATTCTCGATCGTGACCTCGTTGAGGTCGGGGACAATGTGGTGTTTGGACATCTGGTGAAAGTGGCCTGTCATGTGGTTTCGCCTCGAAAAGGTTCGATTTGGTTGTTTGTTAAAAAAGTGAAAATTTCCACGGGAAGCTTTGTCGGAGCTGGAACAGTGTTGGGGCCAGGGAGCATCGTTAAGGATGGCGGTTTTGTGCCGGCAGGATCGGAGTTCTTTAATGGCCAAGAGTTACATAATTAAAGGGATTCGATCAGTCTTGCGGCTTTATTTGAAGTGGGTATCTCCCTCGGTACGGAAATTTTATCGATCCTTTGACAACGTCGAAAAGTCCCAGCAGCAGACTTTGAAATCCATTTTAAGGCACATGCATAGTTGCGACTACGGAATGGCCATTGGGTTGAGTACGGACATGAGTCACGAAGATTTCGCGGCAGTAGCGCCCGTTGTCACTTACGAGAGTTTGCGTGAATATCTGGATGGTCGAGCCTGGGATGAACCAATTCGATTCTTTGAATGGACCTCTGGTACTTCAAGTCCCAGAAAAAAAATTCCCTACACCCCGTCTTTAAGAAAAAGTTTTGAGTCGATGTTTGAGGTCTGGTTGTTTGACCTACTAACCCATCTTCCAGAGTTAAGATCGGGGCAATGCTATTTTAGTATTTCGCCTGTGAGTTTTGAGAGTGAGTCAGAAATCAAGTCCGACTTTGATTATACGAGCGGATTTATTAAATGGGCCCTAGCTGCATTTTCCGTTGTGCCACAAAGTGTGAAAGGATTGCGGGACCCGCAGCGGTTTCGTGAAGTGACAGCACTCTATTTGCTGGCCTCAGCCGAGCTTGAGATCGTGAGTGTTTGGAGTCCCTCGTTTTTGTTGAGTCTCTTGGACTTTATTCGACAAAACAGGGCGCCACTAATGGAGGGTTTGAAGAAGGGCGTGCTGGATACTGAGATAGGCTCTTTAATCTTACCTCACTCAAGTCGAAGCCAGGCCTTGAAGTTAGTGGACTCCCGTTTTGAATGGTCTGATCTTTGGCCGCATTTAAAATTTATATCGTGTTGGGGGCATGGAAGTTCGGCCACAGGGTATGCGGAGCTGCAGCGGCGTTTTCCAAATATTTTGTTTCAAGCCAAGGGGCTTCTCGCTACAGAGGCACCCTTGACCATTCCATTTTTGGGGACGGATTGGCATTTGCCAATTCTAAACGAGGTTTATTATGAATTGATGGATGAGCAAGGAGTCGTTCGGCCATTAGTGCAAGGAAGAAATGGCGAAGACTATGAACTTGTGATTTCTCAGAAGTCGGGACTATTGCGTTATCGTCTCGGTGATCGCATTCGCTTGAAAAGGTGCGGAGGCCGAGTGGGATTGGAATTTCTGTGTCGGACTCAGGTCAGTGATTTGGTGGGAGAGAAGTTGCACGAAGCCTTTGTGGCCCAGACGATACAAAAAACTGGATTGGCTTTTGGAAACTATATTCTTGTTCCGAGTGTGGCCTTTCATCGGTATTATTTCGTGTGTGAATCAGTACCCTCTGAGTGCGCCCTGCAACGCTTGGACCTAGCTCTCCGAGCCAATCCTCATTACGATCTGGCAAGGAACTTTGAACAACTACAGTCTGTTGAATGGGTTTTCTGTGAGGGGTTGTTAGCTCTCTATGAAGAATTCTATCAATCTAAAGGGGTAAAACTCGGAGATATCAAGTGGAATTGTTTATTCTATCCTGTTTTGGAGGGAGATGCCTTTCTTAAAATGATCAATGCAGCATCGAAGAAGCAAAGCATCACTGATGTGACGGTTAGATCGAAAGAACACTTATCATCAATGAGACTGTAGTTTTTTTTACTTGCGCTCACTGAAATCTCAAGCTGATACTTAGTCGTGGGCGATCCACTTTTTCAAAAGGAAGAACAAAGATGAATCAGTATTTCAGACAAGAAGGTGAAGTCTATCTTCATGATCATCCACAAACTTACAAAAAGCTTGCTCTAAATTTTAAGAGGAACAAAGAGCAAGATAATGGGCCCGATTTGGATATTATTTCTCAGCGGTTCAAATACGGAGATTGTACCGATGTATATTGGAATCCCGAGAAGTTTTCATTGCTCTATGGAACAAAACTATGGGAACAAAGTTCTGAAAGTCAGAGAATTAAACTAAATCAGATTTATTGGGTCGCTTATTACTCTCAAATTATTTCTGCCGAGATTGCGACGATATTTTTCAATCAAACCAGTGCCGCAGGACTTTATGGAATGGAAGATTTTAGGATGGTGTGTGACACACTCGACTTGGAGTCCGCCCAGGAACGAGCTCATATTAATGCCTTCAAAACGATCGGGGAGCAGTTTGAAGCCAAAGTGTTTAACGAACGTATTTTCACCTATCCCATGAGAACTCCTTATTGCGACACGATGGTGTTCTCTCAAACAAATGCCATAAAATCTTTCTGGCGGAATCTTCAATTGCGCTCGTTTACGCTTCTCTCTTCAGGAAACGCCTTTATTGGGTGTCAGTATTTCACAGTGCGCGGGATTCGTACCCTCAACGGAAAACTGGTTCAACATCAATTGGGTCAGTACCATATGAAGCACCCTCATAAAGAATTGTCGCCCATTCCGGCGCAGATCAGTTACTTTCATTTTTTGGATGAATCATTTCATTTCAATAGTTCCAATATCATCGGTACCGATATACTCAAACTGCTGAAGCCACCAACGTCTTTCGAAAAATGGGTGGCCAATCAATCGTTGTATGGCACACAGCGAGATCATACTCACTTCTCCACAGCCATCAATGGTCTGTTTTGGTATGATCCGGCCCTCTATAAGTCGGTCTACAAAGTTCTTCGCTCCTCGGTTTTTTCGATGGATCATCGTGAAGCCCTCCAAATGATGGAAGCCTGCTTTACTCAGGACTCCGAAGGCACCCAAGAGAGCTGGAAGAGTCGCAATTTGGCTCTTAACTCCTATCAAGAGTATCTCGATGGTTTACCTCATATCGATGAAGTGAATCGCAAAATGTTGTTGATGAAGAGGAACTCGCTATCGCATCATTTGGAAACGAATCGTAAAGAGTTTTGTAAGTTCAAAAAAGGTTTGGGTGACTATGAAAATAAACTTCCACAATCAAACACACTTGCCAATCACTCTGCCGGAGCAGACCAATCTCTCTGAGGGGCTCAATATCAATAATTCGCCAGTATTGTTTGGCTGCAGGACGGGGATTTGTGGCACCTGCCTTTGTCGAGTGAAGGTGATTCAAGGCAATATCATTCCGCCCTCCGACGACGAGAGGGAATTGCTGGAAATTATTGCTCCGAATGAGAAACAGGTCCGCTTGGCCTGTTGTATTCAGGGGGATGGAGCCCTTGATCTAGAATTAGAATATTTGGAGTGATGTTACGATCAAAATGTTCAAATGCGAATGGAGATGTTGCAATGCTAGAATCTGAAGTCAATCAAAGTGTCAGTTCCTACGTTGAACCCGTGCGTTCAGCGGAAAATTCAATTCGAACACAAACAAGTGCTGTTTATGCAGACCTCATAGAGGTGTCTGCACTTAAACTCTTTGAACAGGAACGACTTTATCATATTTTTTCGAAATATTATGACGGGCATTCCAAAGAGCAGTTTCTCAACGACTTGTTTGAAAAAGATCATATTATACTTTTAAGAGACAAAAAAGATCGCACCCTGCAAGGATTCTCTACCTTGCTGAACGTCAATATCGCAACACCTTCGGGACTAGTTAGGGTCTGTTCGGTAAATAGCCCTAAAATTTAAATCAAAA
>CAZYOE010000149.1:0-11432 GCA_964648725.1 uncultured Pseudobdellovibrionaceae bacterium
GCGGGTCACGCGAAAGAGATTCGTAATCTAAACTAAATTTTTCTTATGTCAATGCATGAAGAAAATTTTTTTTCACATGATGCAGCTTGATAAAAATGCCAATAGATACAGCAACTTAGCTACACATTCATCACCTCAAAGTGCCCCCTCTATAGGCAGTTAAGAAATCTGGAATCTCGATGAATTAGTCATTATGATATATTTATAATAACCAGGAGATGCAATGTGAGTTCCAAAAGAGTTGTTCATACAGCCAAGATCAATTCCATCCATCCTCACACCGAACACATCAAAGAATTTATTTTTGAAAACGAAGCGCCTAAAGAGTTTCCATTTAAAGCAGGCCAATTTTTAATGATCCACATTCCAACAACCACAGGAGGTAAAGATGCCCTTAGGGCCTACTCCCTGGCATCGGGCGATCAACATGCAAACACCTTTCGCCTCCTGATAAAATACATCCCCAATGGCGTAGCCTCAGAATACTTTTGGAGCCTCACCCATGGAGACACCGTTCGCTTCACTGGGCCTTTCGGAAAGCTTTTATTCCCTGAAACTCCAGCCAAACTGCTTTTCTTTCTGAGCACAGGCTCTGGTTTGGCACCACACATTAGCTATATCGAATCCCATATTCAACGCCACCCAGAGAGTCACTTTGAATTTCTCATTGGAGTCAGAACTCAGAAAGATTTTTTCTTTACAAACTACCTCAACGACTTCAAAAAAAGGCACCCTAACTTTCATTATCAGTTTGTTCTCAGTCGACCGGATGAAACTTGGAATGGGCGTTGTGGCTACCTTCAACATCAGGTGACCGATCTCGGAGCGACTCCAGAGGATTGCCAATTCTTTATTTGTGGCAATGAAGATATGGCCAAGTCAACTAAACAATGTTTATTGGACTATGGACTCTCCGCAGACAAAATTTTTGTTGAAATCTTTTGATCTGTTCACTCTTACTATAAATTCGCACGCACTATTACCAGCTGACGTACCTGCAGGGTCTAGACATTTGCTGAAAAGTACCTTGCTCAAAATGAGCCAACTTGATGAAACCCAAGTCCAAAACGAGACACTGCTCCCTCGTACAAAAACCTCTTCCTGCGATGAAAAGCACCCAAACAAAAACCTCGATCATTTAGAATTAGCCATAAAATGCCGATAAGTAACTAAACGTATGGTAAGTCTTTTTAGAGGTGACCCGGATGCTAAATCGATACCTTCAAACAGGCCAATTATTAATGCTTCTGACGACAGTGAGTTCATTGATGATCAGTTGCCAGAATGGAAATGTGACGCTGAAACAACTCGACATTAAAATTGATGGCATTTCTTTTGATTCAAGCTACTCGAGCTTTACCACCCCCAAAATTCAGTCTTTTTCTTTGAGTGGCAAATGTTCAAAAGATATTTCGCAAGTTTTCTTTCGTTTCAACAGTTCGGATTCTTGGATTGCCATCACTTCTGCCAACGGCAGCGTCAATTGCAGTGCCGATGGTAGTTTTCACCTCAATTTTGATTATCCTATCAATGCCGTAAAGGCATCCTCAAGTTACATCGCTGCACGCAATGGAAGTGGCCCTCAAATAACACTTGAGTTTTATGGCAAGACAAAAGAATACAAATCTAAAACGGTGCCACTCACCGTGACTCAATTGCTAGAACGAGGCAAAAACCACTTAACCATCGCGCCAGAATCGCAAATGCAGAGCCCTTCTTTCAAAATCCGCGGACGGCTTTCGCAATTCAGCCAACCCACTAGCGAACTCACATCAACCACTTTTAAAATTCAAAATGGTTCACTGCGCCCAACCCAGTAAATATTGTTACTTCTCGTTTTTTTAGAGGCGACCTCAGAGTTCAGAATCTCCATATCAGGAAATGAAACCACAAAACAAAAATTGGCACGATTCACATCAATTTTGATTGACTCACTATACGCCTCTTCGATTTGCTTGGTAATTCGCGACACTTTTTTCGATAGTGTACGCATTACCTTGTTAATATTCAGTGGATTATTGATCTCATGAGCAACATTACCCGTCATCTACCCCAGAGTGAATAAACGACTGGTTTCCTACAAATCCCGCTCGAGCTGTTTTTGAGTGGTTGCTTCAACTAGATAAAACACCGTCGACGAGTCTGAAAAATCATGCACCGCGCTCAAGATAAAGGCGCGGCCGCTAAACATCAATACTGAAGTGAGATTTCGGCGTTCGCGAAAAGCCATTCCACAATACTGAAAGAGCTTGGCGCGCACTGCCCCCGCACTCCCTCCTAAACAACAACTCCAACTCTCTTGAACTAGCCCAATGACTGGATTAGTCTTTTTTAAGAGTTCAATCTTCTGAAAGCACTCGACCTCTATATGACCCCTTGCGTATGATTAAATTATGAAACTCGACTTGAGATGTGTTCTACTTAACGCAGAAAATCTTTTTCTCCTACTTGATCAGCAGCTGCCCCAATCCTTTGAAAGCCTCAGCGAGTCAGAGTGGCAACGCTTTTCAACCTCAGTTTATCCAAATAAGTCTCTCCATAAGCTCTTAAAGTTAAAAAAATACCTCGATGAACTGGACTCTGACATTATTCTCTTAACGGAAGTGGGGGGCGAAGAGTCTCTTCGAAACTTCAATCAGTTTTTCCTCAATAATAATTATCGAGTAGCCCTCATTGAAGGTAATAGCGATCGCTCCATTGATGTGGGATTTTTAATTCACAAGCGTGTGCCCACTCATTTTAGTATTGTTTCCAATAAGGATCGCCCGATTAACTTTCTTTATCCTCATGAGCGCAACATTCCAGGGCATCCAAGTCATAAGTTTTCTCGTGATGCCGCCGAACTTCATCTCTTTCAAAGTGACATGAATAAACCATTCTTTATCTTTGTGCTCACGCATTTGAAGTCTCCCCTCGATCCAGAGGGAATCGATCCCTTTGGAATGGCTAGAAGAGAGGCGGAATTCAAAACCTTACTTGAAATTTATAAGAAATTAAACGCTCAATTTCCGCAAACACCGATTGCCCTTTGTGGAGACCTCAATGGAAATGCAACTCGGCACAATACCGATAAGGAATTTTTAGACTTATACCAAGCAACTGATCTGGAAGATGTTCTAGAAGTTGCTAATAAGCCTCTGGAGGAAAGAGTCACTTTCTACCCACTCAAAGGCGGCGCTTTACTTCCTGGTCGACAAATTGACTTCGCTTTATTGTCATCACAAGCCAAGCCTCTCCTTGACTCCAATGCTGCTTATGTTTTTCGCTATGAAATTGCATTACGAGGACGCCCACTGGGGCCACAAACCTTCGAAGAAAAGCAAAGCTTAGCATCAGACCACTACCCACTCGTGTTCCGACTACAAAATATTCCACTCAATCCTAAATGATTCGACTTTTAATCACGGCGACTTCATTGTGCGTAGCCAATGGCTTCCACTGCGCTCATAAACATAACGATAGTGGAGGCGCCCTTCCATCCCAAACCAAAATTCCATAAATTCCGGAGTTACGCGAAACCCACCCCAATACTCAGGACATGGAATATCCTTCCCTTCATATTTCTCAGCAACTGAATCCATCCTCTTTTGGAGAGTTTCATAGGACTCAATAATTTCACTTTGTTTGGAAGACCAGGCGCCGAGTTGCGACAATCTTGGTCTTGTTTTAAAGTAGCTTTCAGACTCTTCCCTACTCATGCGTACGACATTCCCATCAACACGCACCTGTACAGCCATGGGGCCCCAATAAAACACAAGCGTGGCATAGGGAGTTTTGGTTAACTCAACCCCTTTGGTGCTTTCGTAGTTGGTAAAAAAAACGAAATCCCCTTGTTCAACTTGTTTAAGCAAAACAACTCGAGCATTTGGCCGCCCCAGCACATCAACAGTGGCTAAGGTCATTACATGGGGATCTATTTCTGGATGTCTTTTAGCTTCTTCAAAGAGTCGATTAAAGTTTTCGATGGGGTCTATGGCAAATTCGAACAGGTCTTTATTTTGAAACACGAAAATCCTCAAAAAAAAAGAGCCAGGTTTCCCTGGCTCACAAGCTCACTTTATTTTTTAGGTTTTGCTTCTCCGCCTTTAATTCCCATCAATTCAACCTCAAACACAAGTACTGAATTTGGTGGAATTCCAGGACGAGGTGAAGCTCCATAACCCAAATCAGGTGGTACAAACAATTTCCATTTAGAGCCAACCTTCATCATTTTAAGAGCTTCTGTCCAGCCAGGGATAACACCTGTAACCGGAAAGTCCGCAGGTTGATTACGGTCATAGCTTGAATCAAATTTTTGCCCGTTAATCAACTTACCTTCGTAGTGCGCTGTAACTACGTCTGAATCTTTAGGAGTCGCGCCTGTGCCTTCTTTGATCACCTGATATTGAAGCCCAGTTCCAGTGGTTTTAATTCCTGATTCTAATTTATTTTTATCTAAGAAAGCTTGGCCTTCTTTTTTATTTTTATCAGACACTTCAGTTTGCTTTTTGATAGCCATTTCCTGAAGCTTCATTAAAGCCTGTTGAATTTCATCTGGCTTCAATTTAAGATCTTTTCCAGTTAAAGCATCATTCAGTCCAAGTGCTAATGCTGTGCTGTCGATATCAATATTCTGCTGTTTCATATTGTTACCAATTTGAGTTCCGATTCCATAACTTGCTTTTTGGATATCAGTCTCGATTTTCACTTTCTTTTCACAGGCAACCATTCCAATAGCGGCTACCACCAATAATCCGCGAACCATTTGATTCATGATTTCTCCCTTTGTAGTTAATTTGATTAGGGTTTCTAATCTACGCTCTGATTCAAACAGAGTGGTAATCTAATCTCAAGCTTGTTTCAATGGATTCAACAAATGGCGCAGGACGACGTAAGTCGCTGACCTCGCATCCTGTAGCAAACTGAAATCTGTTTAGACTTCGCTACTATCTTTTTTCTTTTGCGCGGATTCGCTGCCCATATCACTTGCATTAGTGCCCCGACCTGAGCTTTGGAGTTTCTCTTTATCATCATCAGGGGTACCAGAGATTCCTTTTTTGAAGCCACGAATAGCTTCACCAACTGATTTTCCAAGACTTGGCAATCGGCTTGGACCAAAGAACAATAATGCCACTACTAGAATAAGTATGATTTCTGGGACTCCGAGATTCATACAGACCGTCTCCTTTACCTAATCGTCTCATTTTGATTCAAATTTCGCGCCGCTAACAAGCTCTATTGGCAGTTTTAACTAATATCTCGAAACTTGGCTATTTCTATTTTAAAATATAGCAAGAATGGAGGGGAATATGGAGAGGATTCTGCTTGTCACCCTATTTATTTTGGGTGGCTACCAAAAAATAGCCGCAGCCGCCACTCCCGCCACCTCAAAAGTAAGTAACACTTCAACGGTTGACGATGAAAAAGACAGCTCCGATAAACAAGAAAACGAAGAACAGAAAACCTTTACCGATAAAGTTAAAAGTATTCGCTCCGTTTCCGGGGAATATGATGTGTTTTTTGTGGAACATTTTGGGCCTTACTCGGTTCCATTTTCATTGCCCAATTCAAAGAATAAAGAAATGGCTCCTGATGAAATGCTCACCGCAGCTCTTAAGCAAGGACTTCCCGTCACCGTCACGGTCGACATCAAGACTGACAGCCTCATAGCAATCGACTCTGACCTAGCGAGGGCCCCTGCCTCAGCGCAAGAACCAAAAATCGACCTTCCTCCTGACATGGAGTATCTTCGCGACATGATTAAGAGCGCCAGTAAACCTAAAAATTAGCGTTCTGGTGTCTTCTGATTTCCACCTCTAAAGAGATTATGCTATAACTTTGATTGAATGCAAAAAAGCCTCTCAAAAGTAAGTACATTTCTATTTTGGCTAAAAGGCTATCTTTGCCTCCTAGCGGGTGCCATGACCTTTATGACTGGCGTAAGACTCTTGTGGTTTTTCACTTATCGCAAGGGTGACGAACTCTCTCTCTTCTGGGGAGATTTCTTAAACTCTCTTTGGCTAGGCATCCGCTTCGATTTGTCGGCCTTTTGCCATTTAAGCTCCGTTTCTTTCTTAATTTGGATGGCATGGATTTTTCTGGGACCCAAGCATTGGCGCGATCACGTTCTCAACTTACAACGACGAATTTGGATTTTTTTGATTCTCTTTTTAGTATTTATCTTAGCCGCCGATTTTGCTTTTTACGGATATTTTCAAGATCACTTTAATGCTCTTGTATTTGGACTTTTTCAAGATGACACAAGCGCAATCCTTAGAACCGTCTGGAAGAACTATCCCGTCATCACCATTATAAGTTCCATTGCCACACTGATTTGGGTTTTGAATCATTGGTTTTTGAAACTCTGGCGGTCTCCACATCCTGTTGGTCCTGCAACCGGAATGAAACAACATGGCCTTGCCATCTTGGCATTTCTAGCCGTCATTCTGGGTGCCCGTGGTAGCTTGGGGCTATTTCCGCTTGAAATTATGCATACGGCAATCTCCCCCAATGCTTTCTTAAATACTCTCAGCTTTAATGGCGTGCACGCGCTGGCTCACGCCATTAAACTTTATGATCAGCAACGCCAATCTTGGAATGAGAATCTCATTCAGTTGGGATATCGAGACAATCCCAAGCAAGCACTAATGGATTTTAGCAAAATCCTTAATATCAGTGAGGTTACAAATCATGAGTTTCCTATAGAACGATTAACTTCCAAAAAAATGTCTCCATTAAAACAACCACCCCATGTTGTGATTGTACTAATGGAGTCGTGGGGCTCAGACTGGATGCAAAAGGATACGCCCGAGTTTAATTTACTTGGAGCTTTCGCCAGACATAAATCAGAAGATTTGTTTACACCTCATCTCATGCCCTCCAGCGTAGCGACCATCGGTAGCCTGGGTAGCCTAGTCGTTGATATGCCTCATCGTTTTTACAGTCCTTTTTTGACCGAAAGCTCCTACCTTGGAGTCAAGTTTTCCACGGCACCAGCCGCAATGTTTAAACAACAAGGCTATCAAACTCATTTTATTTATGGGGGAAACCTTGGTTGGCGAAGCATCGATAAATTTTTGCCCAGACAAGGCTTCGATAGACTCCATGGTGAAGCTGAAATCAAAAAGCGCATTCTGAATTACCAAGACGAAGAAGTAAGCCATGACTGGGGAGTTTATGACGAATTTGTTTTCAAATACGCTAAAGATCTTTTAAGTAGAGCCTCAACTCCTCAGTTTTTATTTATTCTTACAACGAGTAATCATCCGCCCTACACCCTCCCAAAACACTTTTCAGCTCTTCCGTTGGAATTTAAACCCGAAATCAACCAAACTCTGATCGGCGATATTAATCTCGATCATGAACGGTTAAAGGTTTATCAGTACGCCAACCATCAACTTGGCTTATTTCTCGATGATCTAAAAAAGGAGCCGCTCTCGAAAAAAGTTATTGTCGCAGCCACTGGAGATCATAGTTTCTATATTCGCCCTTATGAGAACCTGGAGTTTTTTGAAAAGTGGAGCGTTCCGCTTTACCTTTACCTTCCATCCAACTACCGAATGGGAACATCGCAAAAATTAACGATGGGCAATCATATTGACATATTCCCTACGATCTATAATTTAGTCTTCTCAGAGATGCCCTATTATAGCTTAGGTCAAGATCTCCTGAGCCCTTACTATAAACCATGGGCCTACCATGGCCCTTCTTGGAGTAGTTTTAATGAAAAGTATGGAATTATTATTAGCCCGAGTGGAGAGATAGTCACAAGTCTTTGTCGAAAGAATGATGGAAAACTTGAAGCTTGTCCCCTCGAAACTACACACGAAAAGCTCCGTAAACATTTGGTGAGCATGATGGGCAGTGCTGATTTTATTTTTGAAAAACAACGCCATAGAAATGCCCGGAAAACCGCAGGAAAGTGAGATCGAATTTATGACCCTACAAACCTCCTCTTTGGTTCACTGGGGCTGGAGAGATTTTTTCTCACAGCAAATCAGTGACACCCCCGCTGAAAACATCGCGCGCGTCCTCAAAGAACAGAGGGATCATTATCAGCTAGTCAATGGACATGGAAATGTGGTTGGAGGCGTTATTCCCGGTAAATGGAAAAAACGCAAAGATGACTTCGAAAACCCCAGTGTAGGCGACTGGGTGACTTTGAGCGAAAAAACCAACACAAAGGCAGGGATTCCCTATTATCTGATTGAAAAACGTCTGAATCGCTTTTCGCAAATTTTACGAAAAGCCGCTGGCCCTAGTGAAAAATCACAATTGTTAGCCACCAATGTCGATGTGGCCTTTATTGTTTCATCTTGTAATCAAGATTTTGATGTCAAGCGTGTAGAACGTTACATTGCTCTTTTAAATGAAGGAACAATTAAACCAATTTTGATTTTAAACAAATGTGATTTACCTTCATTTGCGGATTGCAATGAAAAG
Organism: uncultured Pseudobdellovibrionaceae bacterium; assembly: GCA_964648725.1. Taxonomy (GTDB): domain Bacteria; phylum Bdellovibrionota; class Bdellovibrionia; order Bdellovibrionales; family Bdellovibrionaceae; genus CAUJGP01. The sequence continues at coordinate 8,422 of CAZYOE010000149.1, forward strand.
CTAGTAGCTCGTTTTCCGAATTTTCCTATTATTAAAACTCGGGCGGACCAAGCTGCAAGCATCAATGAAATTTCCCGAATTTTAGGATCAGGGATCACCAGTGTCTTTCTGGGGTCTTCGGGGGTTGGCAAATCCACACTGACGAATTTTCTTCTCGGCGAAACCAAACAAACGGTACAAGAAATTCGCAACAACGATTCGAAAGGCAGACACACCACAACCGGTCGGTCGATGTTTTTGCTTCCTGATAATCTCGGTTTGATTATTGATACACCTGGCCTCCGTGAAGTCCAGTTGCCAGGGCAAGATAACAATCTAGAAGAAGCTTTTGCGGACCTTGCCGAACTCTCGCTAACATGTCGTTTTCCGGACTGCAAGCATTTGACGGAACCCAGTTGTGCCGTAAAAGAAGCTGTCTCCAAAGGCACTCTATCTCAGGATCGGTTGGCGCATTTTCAAAAACTGAAAGCTGAAGTTGATGAGAAGAAATCTTATAAGCGAAAAAAGTAAAACGCTTCTTGTTCTGCTATCAAATAAACGCTAGGCTAACGAGGTGACGACGACTGATTTTTCAAAATGCATACAATACTATTCTGATGAATCTATTAGTGAAATGCTATTGACTAATATTATCAGTCCGCTTGGTTTTGAGTGTAAAAAGGCCAAAAGTATGAAGGACTTCTTTGACTGTTGGAACAACAATACCGCCTTTCTAAACATTCTTGATATCACTCATATTGACGATCTAAAAGCAAGCTACCCTGATAATCAGCGTATGGACTTACCTCCTTTATGGTTAATTACAGACCAACTCCCTTTTCTTGAAAATGCGGGTATGGAAGTCCTCGCTGATGATTTTATTCCAAGGCCTTTGAGTTCAGAAGTTTTCAAAGAAGCCTTGGCCTTTTGGTCAGCATCCAACCCTCTATTCGTTCAAACTTCCCTGGAAAAATTAGTGGTCTCTAGTGGCGAGGATTTGGTGTCAAAAATTCTGCTTTCATTCAATGACAGCCTCAATCATGCCATGATGCAAACTTTTTCCTGTCTTGATGAAAAAGATATTATTGGGGCCGCGAAGGCGTGTCATGCGATCAAGGCCTCAGCAAAGCTCGTGGGCGCACAAGCCATCTACAATCTTTGTTTATGGTTGGAAATTAAAAAAAAGTACCATTCCAATACCACCGAAAAATTCACCTCACAAACCAAACAAATTTTTCTTAAATCACAGAAGTATTTTCAAATTCTTGAGTCTAATCCTCTGGATAATGTTTTAATGAAAAAATAAAAATCTATTTAGTGCTTCGGTAAAAACAACTCGTACTGGAACCAATGAGGAGCAAGGGAGCGGATTTGGAACGGCATTCGTGAAAAATCATGGTACAACCGAAACAAAGACATTACCAAACGCAGCCTCACGCTAAACAATTCAATTCTCTTACCAACAAGAAATTAACTGTGGACGTAAAGCTGTGGGCGGCTCACTCTTCCAAAGACTCAACACATAACCACCAGCTCCAGAACCAGTCGGTTTAACAGCCACTGCCCCGGCCATTTGAAGCATTCGCATTTCACGCTCAACAGCCCCTTCAGTCAACCCCCATACCTCAAAACATTGACGAGCTTGATTAATGGCTCGAATCATTTCCATCATTGAAACTTCCGTATCGACACAATCCGCCATAAGGAGCTCGCGCATCGACTCTACGGCCTGCGCCATCTGCTCATCAAGCTGCTGCCCAACCACAGGGTTTACCTGAATAAAATCTTTCACCTTTTGCACACAAGCATGGGTTAAGCCCTTTTGCCCTGACGAGCTCAGATACAAATACGGCTTCCACCGAATCACTAGTTTTTCAGAGGGTGCAAAACGGGAGAAACAAAGTGGCTGCCCCGACAAGACAACGGCCACATCCACTCCACTGCTTTCACCGTGAAACAGGTTTTCAAGTTCCCGACAAAATGCCTCTAACTTTTCAAAATCCACCCAACCTAGTTCCGCTAGCCAACGCCCCACCGCTACACAAAGAGCCGCCGAAGCACCCAATCCGTTTCCTAGGGGTAAATTACTTTCGAGTCTCACCGAACCTTTCAAGTCTTTACGAGGTCGCCCCAAGATCTCGAGCGCACGATCCACCAGACCATAAAAAAGAATTTGATAGTTTTCACCCGTGCTTCCCTGAAAATGAGCCACCAAATCACGATCCGACTCTTCATAAACAAGATTCATTTGCATGGACGGTAACGGAAAAACCAGTGCGCGACTCCCACGCAAAACTGAATGTTCACCAGCAAGAATCCATTTTCCCGTGCTGCTATACTCTTTGGTCATAAGAAAAAATCCTTAATTAAACTCAGGGCTTCGCAGTCGAAATCACTGCCAAATCCAGTTCCTTCAATCTCTGCGTTTGCTCAAACTGCAACTCAGCCTGATCCTTACGATAAAGTAGATGCACATTCGGGCCAGCATCCATAGTTACCACAGGACCATCACCCCGCGCGTCCCAACCATCCTGTAAATATCGCAATGCCATCAAACTTTTAGGTGTCATATAATAAAAAGCAGGAGAGCTGGTTTCAAACAGAACGTGCATATCCCAAAATTCGGCCCAAGCTAATTCATAGAGTGCAGACCACAAATCATGCCTTTTTAAAAGGTGTTGGAGAGTCTCGCTCCGTTGCTCTGCCCGCCTAATTCTTCCTTCAAAGAGACTACTAGTGGTTACTCGCCGATGAGCTTCACTGGAGGAAACTTTTTTCTTGGCTCCATCAACAACCACCACAGTGTGAAGCAAGTCAGTCCAAACAGATTCAATCGGTTTGACGGTCTCTTGCTGCCAAAAAACCCAGGGACCAAAAAAGGAACGACAACTACTTCCCGAACCCTCGCGACTCAGACGCGCCAATTCCTCTCGACTCCACTCACGATCCAGAGCTCCGGCCTCGCGAAAAAGACCATAGGCTGCTTCAGTGAGTGCGGCAAAACTGGATGCTGAAGAGGCTAGACCACAATC
>CAZYOE010000150.1:0-6724 GCA_964648725.1 uncultured Pseudobdellovibrionaceae bacterium
GCTTTATACACCATCCTGTTATATTTTAGGAGTCCGTTCTTTTAGGAAGGATCATGTTCAGTTATTGGTATGCATACCTATTTTGGCGTGGAGTGCAAAAGAAGTCTGGCGACGGCGGGAGGCATCCATGAATGAAAGACTCAGAAAGAGTTTGCGAGATCATCTTGATAAATAAACTTTCATTTGAAATTGCCCTGAGTATACAGACTGAGCGTATTATCTATTTCATAGACCGATTCCAAAATCGGTGGTTCGAAAAGATTAGGAAATGGATGGGTAACTCTGTTGAGTTCCATCCTATTGAAATCCTTGCCATTTTAAGTACCCATGTCACCTGTGTCACCAATTCGTTCTTGAAGGCTACCATGATGCTACCGCCGCCGAATCGAGATTACATTAGCTGCAACCTCATCTTGCGGTACCGAAATCCTGAGATCTTCCGTAGCGCCCTCGATGTCCTTACCGGAAAGCCGCAAATATCCTTGAGTTGTCTTTAGGGACGAGTGACCCACAATCGCCATGACCTTTGAAAGGGGAACACCGTTATTGAGCATCTGCGTGATAAACGTTGCCCTCAGGTCATGGAACTTCACCGGCGTGATTCCAATTTCAGTGCAGAAGTTCTTTAGAACCTTGGCCTGATCACCTTGTTCCCATTCCCACAAGCGGGGGAGTACGAACTCGGAATTGTCAGTCTTAGCCTTCAGTTCTTCCAGAAACTTCCGGCCTTCACTTGAAATAGGATAAATTCGGTTCTTTGCTGTTTTGGTTGGACCTTCGCCGTTATGGCGAGTCCAGGCTCGATTAATGTTAATCTTACCTGTCACCAAATCAACGTCAGTCCAACGAAGACTATACAGCCCACCGGAGCGCATGCCTGTTAACAGTGCCAGCGTCCAGTGAGGGAAGAACCGATGTTCGTGTCGTCGAGCTTCTCGTAACAGTATCTCAATTTCATTTCGATTGAGAACCGCTTGATTGGCTTCAGCACAACGAACACGAATTCCCACCGCCGGATTCCTCACAACAAGACCTTCCTCGATGGCGATATTGAAAACGCGTTTCACGATCTTTAGAAGACCGCGCTTAGTGTAACTTGATACATTGGCGCAGTCTTCGTGAATCACTTTATGAACATCGCTAGGTTTAATCTCATCAATAAACTTTTCAGCCCATACCGGGTTGAACCATTTATTCAGACAGTGCATGTAGTTGTGGTAGGTCGAATTACGATATTCGACTCGATATTTCTCAAGTACGTGAGGGATCCATTTTTGCCAAGTCACTTTTGTTTTAAAGCCCTGAAGGTCGATTAAAAGTTCGACCTCCACTTCGCGAGCTTCACGCTCGTTTGAAAACCAGCGCTTTTTTCTTGTGACTTGACGTCCAGCTTTATCTCTAACTTTTACTATGACTTCGTACTTGGCCTTGCCATCGACTAATACCTTCCTGACTGCCATATGCTACTCCTTTCTAGATTCCAGAAAGAGAGAGTTCAGATGACTTACATTGAATCGAAGATACTTTCCGAAGTAGCGACACTCGATTTCACCACGACACTTTCGAATTCTAAGTGCATTGGGTGTAATTCCGAGCATTGCTGCAGCGACCTTCGTACTTGCCCACATGGGTACTATTTGATTTTCAAAGAACTTATCTTCAGCCCCTAAACCTACACTTTTCTCGCTTTCCTTTCCATCCCATTTTCTTTCTGTATTTCTCTGTGTCATTCCGTCTCCAATTCTACAAACATTCATCCCGCCCGCCCCCTTTGTTCCGTCTTCGTGACCACTTCCAACCGTTAAACATCTTTAGATGTAGGTTGGGAGTGGTCACGAAGCTTTAGAGGGACAAAGGTTAGCGGGCGGGCCAGTGTTAATTGTTTGTTTTGCCTAATGAAAAGTGGAGAAATCGGTGGCAAAAATATTTGAGTAGCGCTATATGGAGGGCTCCTTACTTTGTGAAAGCAAGATCTCTTCTTTGAGTCCATTTGGTTGTACGAAGCAGCTGGCACCAGTTGTTAAATTGCACTGGTGCTCCCTTTGCATTGAGCAGGAGATTCAGTTGAGGACCACCACCAGCCAATGAATCAGAAAAGAGGAAAAAATGATCACCGTAGTGTTTTACGCGGTGAGCTTGATCAATAAGTTTTGTTTGGTAAAGCAGGCGAATAGTTTCTGAGAGGCGGCCAGAGTCGCAAATGTAAATGAGGCCATCAATTTTGGTCCCATTTAAATATTTTCTGAACTTGCGCAAAATGCGTTTATCAGACTTGCGCGTTCTTTCAATTTCAAAGGCAATAGACGTCGAATCAGTTGATTCTGTTTTAGGAAAAAGCATGAGAAAATCTGGCATTAAATCGAAGTCGCGATTTTGAAGTTGCAGAATTCGTTTTGAGATCTCGCTGCTGCCGATGGTATTTTCTCTCACAAATTCGCATTCAGGAAAAAGTCTCTTGATGGAGTGAATCCAGTACTCGGTCCATTGGTTATGAATCCAATCTTGTTTACGAAGAAGAGGTTGGATAAGTTCATTAGGATTAAGATTGAGAACTCCAGCCGTTTCATTACGACTGGGTTGAGATTGGGAGAGGTGATAAAAGGTAGTCTGAGGATCAAAGCTCACTGATTCAATTAGTCCTTTCTTTTTCAAAATTCCGAGCGATTGGCGTAGATTCTTCTTTTCGGCAGGAGGCTCAGTCATTCGATGCAGCAGTTCAATGGAAACGGGACCATGGTCTTTAAGAAGCAGTAGGAGTTGTTTTCCCAATGAGGGTTTGCTTGCACAGATCGCCATTAATCAACTCCTCCCAGAGAAATTTGATTTTTGGTTGCACGCTTTCCACCTTTAGTTTTGAGATCCATCAATGCGCGGATTGCTGAATCAATGTCGATTTCCTTCTGAGCAGCCATCAATCTGAGAGATTTACGAATATTCGTGTGCTTTGCTTGGAGTGCGCGAGTGTCGAGTTTAGCAGTAAGTATGATTTCATTCACAATATCTGAATAGGTAATTGTACCATTGATGAATCCCTCATTAGCCTCTTTCGTGAAACCTTCAAGGGCAGCCCATGATTCATCATTGAGAATGACTTGTAATTTTCTTTTCATTATTGACGACCTTTCTTGAATTTAGGTTGTGGAATTATAAATGGACTGGGCGGAAGATCTCCAAAGTAGATTTCGGTTTGTCTTGTGGACTCTTCACGATCTTCTACCACTTGTTGGTGGATAAAATAGGATGTTAAGAGGCCAAGCCCTAAACCGATGCTTGCGCCAATTGCGACTTCTTCAGAAGTGGGGGAGCGTCCCATCGCATCATGGCCAGCATAGGTGGCAGCAGCACCAGTCAGTGCCCCGGTAGCGGCACCAAGTCTAAATGATTGATCCAGTGTCGAACATGACACTGAGAGAGCCGCGAGTAAGCTCGCGGTAATTGTATTTCGCATTTCGTATCCTCCTGTTTTCTATTCAGTGGAGGAGTCGGAAAGTGGGAGGGATTAAGTGGATTAGATATCAACTTTTAATTGGTCTATGGTTTTGGCTTATTCCATGGGTCACCTGGGATCAATGAAACTAATCGTTGTCCTAATTCGTCCATTGTTTTATGCGGGTCAAACTTTGGACTTCCAATTGGGAGTAGGGGCTCAATGTCACTGGTAAAATCTGGATCGTTGCGTTTTTCATGCATGGCCATTTCAAATTCAGCTCGTGAGACCTTATGTCCTCCGTAGTCCATGTATTTTCGAAAGCATTCAATCACATTCGTTTCGGATAATTTTTCAAACTCTCTAAATACACAGTGAAAATCGAAGAGATCACGCCCTTTTTTTCGTTGATAAAGAGCTCTAAGCTTTGTACCCATGATTTCTTCAATCGAGAATGTTGTGATTTGGCATTTGCCAGAATACCAATCTGAGGCCATGGAAAAATCCATAGTTTGATGGCCGAAGACAGAAAAGTGTTCGGCATTATTGATCTCTATTTTGAGTTTCATTTTTTGAACAGGTTCTTCGGTCGACTCATATCTAAAGCGCATTGTGACCCGTCCTTGTTTGTGATCTACCTGAGGCTTACCTAACCAAGGTTGGAGTTTACTGCGAACTACTGATGCTACATCACCTATGGCTTCCTTTGGTATCTGGACCAAATCGATATCTTCAGAATATCTCTTAGCTTCTTTGAAGAAGAGTTTCTGCAAGGAGGTTCCACCACGAAAAGCTAAAGTTTCACGGATCTTTGAATCTTGATAGAGTTCGCATAGTGCTCTACTGATTATTAAGTCTTGTTCAACTTGAGCATCACTGGGCCAAGGCGCAATCGTTTTCCATGCTTGAATATATTCTTTGCTGATCATACGTCGTCCGCTTCTATGGTCGTATTTATATTGATCGACCACTTTTGATTATTCGTAATGCCAGGTTTTAAACTTGGCTCTAGCTTAACTGTATGAGTTTCTCGTTGCATGAGCCATTTATGTAATGGATTAGCAGGCTTCCCACCAATTTCTTCAAGAATATACCCCACTCTCTGTGCGAGTGGAGTGTCATTTAGAACTTCAACAATTCTGGGGATTTTCACGCTATTTATGCTTTCGCGCATTTCAGTTATGACGGTGGCAACATGAGAAAGTCCTGCGGCCTTTTTATGATAGCGAATTAAATCAACGAGTGTTACTTCAGGGGATGAGATTAGAATCTCACCATGCGGGGTCTTAAGAGGTAAGGTTGGCATTCTCTCGGTATACTTATTTGTTATAAATCGAATTCGATGTTTTCCGTATTCAATTAGTGGCAGTGGTTTTATGGTAAACACCTGGGTTTCAAAAACAGCTTGATGAGTGGCCCCTTGATATTTTGCCGCCGTTAATAGGCCTATATAATAGGGAAGGTTTAGAAATTTCATTAGCTTCCCAATAAAGTGAATAGGTGGTGGCCCGCCTGCATCTCTAAATTCAACTTCAACGATGGTGTAAAATCCGGCCACTGGTCGAATTAGTAATCCTTTTTTTTGAAGCCTTTGGGATGCCCGCATAAAGGCTAATTCCGAGCAGCCAATGGCACTGATTGCTTCCGATTTGGTGAATGTAATAGAACCAAGTCGGAGTTTTCGTTCGATAAAATCTGAGAGCCTATTTATGTGCTTGTTGCTTACTTTATCCATTATTAAAAAGTACCATAAAGTGTCGTTTTTTCGAAATGAAAATGTTCGTAAATCACGACATTCAATGTCGCTATTTTAAAACAGACCTTTGTGTTAATTTGATACCATTCTTTGTGTTTTATAATGTAAGTATATGGCATTATTGGCATTTCTCCTTAGCTTTTCCGAGTTCCGGAAATCGGATCTTAAAAACGCTTGAAGCTCCATGTGGGGTATCTCGCCCGTGGGCGATCAGGACGGCCCCTGTCCCTGTGGGTAGAGTCTTCAACAAATCTGGAGAAGCTCGGAACTGATGGGCGTCTCTTGTTGTGCCTTCACCAACCACCTCGGCGGCATCAATGTCTTTTGCGTTGGTGATCCTTTGGGTGGTCTTCTGAATCTCCTTAGTTCCAAAACAATGGGCAAAGAACTCAGCCGAATCTGGATCATTAATTCTAAGTACAATCTTTGTGGCCGCTTTGTCGGTGATGCGATTGAGAAATCCCTGCGAGACTTCAACGACATCTCCAATGCTTTGATGAGAGAAGTGAAGTGCATAGCCAGCAGATCGGGCTTTAGAAATCAGATCAGCAAATTCAGGACACGCAAACGACGCAAACTCGTCAAAGTAAACTGGGACGAGTTTTCTTTGTTTTGCGTGAGTTCGTCCCCTATGCGCCGTACCCGCCAAAAAATTTAAATGGTTTATGATTAGCTTACCGAGAACAGCAACCACTTGGGGTGACATCAAGCTTTGCAATCTAAAGTAGATAACCTTTCCGTCCTCAGCAGTATCAAGGTTTACTCTGTCGTCTGATGAAATTGGTGAAAGAATTTAATCGAATCAAAGAATTGAAATTTTAATTCCACAATCTTAACTATTCATTGATTGGATTCTTCAATTTGGCAATCTCGGCAATTATCAAATAGGTTGTAATAACAGCCAATCTTGCTTCGTCTAGGCCAACGTTAGTATGAACTCCCTTGCAATTTTTTTGATATACAGCATCAAGTCTCGATGCCAAATGTTCTATTTCGCTAGATAAAATAGTTTCGGATGTCATAATCTTTTGTTCTATAAATGCAAGAATTCGATTTTTATAATTTTCAGACCCCACTTTTCGCATTTTTCCAGAACGGTCTTTCCAATCTGTTTCGGATGGTGGGAAAACAGCATCTGCAACGTCCATGAGTAGGCGCCGACATGATGTTAATGCAGAAGTACGTGATTCATCGTTATTCTCTTGCATACGATCTGTTACTGAAATTAGCTTTTCAGCAGCTTTGGGACATTCTGCTCGGATAAACTTTTCAACGGATTCCCTTGCGTCTCCGAATATGTCTTGTGCTATATCGCCAAGTTCCAGTGCAATATAGCAATCAGAAACAAAAGCGTGAATTGCTGTTTTCAGTGATGCCAGAATTGCAGCATTTTTTCTGTAGTTGTTTTTAATGGTGGCAAGGGCGGCAAGTTGACTATTCAAAACCTGCTGAGTTGCTCCAGCTTCAACATAAGTTTTTATAGAGGGTGGTGAGGGTTGAGGTCCACTTTGGAATCAACGAGCGTTGAGGCTAAGGATTCG
>CAZYOE010000150.1:6734-11326 GCA_964648725.1 uncultured Pseudobdellovibrionaceae bacterium
CAGCTTCAACATAATTTTTTATAGAGGTTGTTGTGGGTTTAGGGCCACTAGAATTTTGGAGTGAAATTTTATCACTAATTGTGATTGCTTCAAATTCTGGTAGGCTTCCCAACCAGTAGGTATTTTCCTCAGTAATCCGACCTCCAAGACGAGCATATTTTTCACATGACCCCAAATTTGAAAAATGAAATCCTTTTGGATATCCACGTAATTCAAAGGTTAGCCAACTAAGGGCATCTGAATCTCTGAGAAGACGTGCGACACCCATTGCTTTCATGAGGTAACGCTCTACTGGAAGGTCTTCGGATTCCAACTCACTTAACAATGTACGCGCTAAAGAGGCGGCTTCAGTTTGTCGACTTTTCTTAGTGTTTTGGTTGTATTTGTTCATTCTGGTTATTTCTGTAAGAGTAAGAGGATTGATAGGGCTTTTGACTCTCAAAAAGTGACTTTAGTTTCAACATTATTTTAAAAAGACTGCAAGGCACTAGGGTAAGTCGTTTCAAAGTGGCAGTAGTCCGTAGATCCGTAGTCAGTATGGTCTTACTCCCAAAAAATCATTTGCGAAACCGCTTCGCCTCCTCCGGGAAAATTGAAATAGGCCGCCACTCAATCCGCAACATCTTCCGGCCGCCTTCTTCAACCCGATCCCAACAAACCCGCGAACCACACTCTCCAGAACGGGAAAGTGTGATTCCTAATTCCAAAAGCGCCACTGCCACGATCAATTTGATCAACAAATTATACACGCAAGCCTCCCTCTGACCGTCAGGTCAGAATGCTAAAAATAGTCCGATGTGGGGCTTACGAAAAGTCGGTTTTTGATGTCACCAACGTGTCACCACGGGGTCACCAAAACCGGAAATGAACCGAAATTCTATGAAAGATTGCTGAATCGCTCTTTCTCAAATGAAATAGGCTATCTATTGAGCCTTGTTTAAATTTTTTGGGATACTTAAAACTAAGAAGGAAAAATGGATGGGGTGGCGGTAATGTGGTCGAACCACTGACCGTTTTCGTCTAAACAACTTCCATTTTACATACCTTTCAGAAGATCATAGATATTTGCAACGGAAATAGGTATAAGCCTCTTGCTCCCACCAGCTTTTGAATGGGAATTCTATCAGCCAAGAGTAGAACCCCTTTTTATTTTGGTAATCAGAACTGTAAAAGAGGAATTTTATGAATTTAAAGTCGCTTATTTTTATCCCCGTTTTGGCGTTTATAGCCTCTCTTTCTGCAAATGCGATGGACACCATGATGACCCCATTAAGCTTTGTGAAGTCAATAATTGAGAAATCAGATGCCAGCGAGACTCAAATCTTTCCTTTTACAAAAAGACTTTACACCAATGGCAATGAAGACTTCTTTTCGATTTCACCGGTTCCAATCATATATCCCATTAACATTGTGCTGACTGTTTTTTCAGTAGCAGGTGAATCTTTAGGCCAATTCAATCTCTCCTCGGAAACTCTAGATCAATTGGGAATTTCTCCAAACGAAATCTCGGATGAAGTTGCTAGGCTTAATAGAGAAGCTAAAAACTCTGATTGGGCACAATCGGGCCAATCTACCGAGGAATTCCTGTGTAATCACCATATTAGCGCAAGCCTTAAACAGGTTCTAACATTAACGTGCAAATAGTTTTTTTACGTTCTTGTTTAATGTGGCTGTTTATATCAGGTCTATGCTTCACCGAAATGACTCAGGCAAAGACATGCATTATTTCGTCTTTTGATGATTCAAGTGCAGAAGGCGGTGAAGTTTTTAAATTGCTTCACCAACTTTCTCGGAAACAACCAGACATATTTGAAAATTTTTTCCCCGAAGCGGATTTAACTAAGATTTCAAATTGTTTTCTATCTAGTAAATATACAAAAATTGTTTGGCTTTCTCATGCCGCTTTGCCTAGCAGCGAAACTTCATATTCAGTACCAGTTATCACTATGCTCAATCAAAGAGGAAACAAAGAACGAGTGCCCCTTATTTTAAGATTCTTCCAAAACCTAGCAAAAAATATTGGTCCTTCATCAAGTTTAAAAGAATTTGATTTCATTATTTGTGGTGTTGATTACGCTGCCCTACCACTTAGGGATGGAGATGACGTAATATTATATCGTTCTTCTATGGGCATTCTTATAGATAAGCTGTTAGAATTAAATATCATTGTAGAATCCCCTTCTGGCAATATCTCATCATTTTTTGCCGATTGGCTAACGGGATCGAAAACACAGCCAATTGACTACGATTGGCTAGAAAAGAAACTATCCTATTAAACTAAATAATTTTTGAAAGTTGAGAGTCGAGCCATGGCACCTGAATTTTTTAATTAATAATTTTCGCTAGATAAGCAAAAACCACCTCTTAGGTGCTGAGATGGACACTGTCCTATCAAGGGAGGTCGTTTTCCTTATATTTTGAGAATGATTCTATTAGTTTGGCACACAAACGGTGTAAGAGCGACAACCCAGAACACCACAGCGGCGCTCTGAGTGAGTAATACATATCGGGCTGGATTCAATGGGTGCAATCGAAGGTTCACAAATACAGGGTGAATTTGAAGGGCAGAATTGAGTCTGCTCCCATTTGTTAAAACTTACTAGGAACCAATCCCAGTAACACTGATCGGCCATTGCCAAATGACCCGCAAAAAAACCGAATACTAGCATCATAAGAGTAAATCTAAAATTAAGTTTTTTCATCAAAGGATCCTTGTTAGGAACTAGTTGCCAAAGGATTTATCGAATCAGGTCCGTGTATTACAAATCGATAATGTATTTAACTCAGAGGTTTTAAGCATTCAATTTTATATCTTTACCTTGAACATTTTATAGCACCAAGATAAAGAATATTTGGTTCATCTCAGTAGATGGTGGAATGCTGGGTGTTAATAGGCAATAAAAAAGGACCCAATCAATCGTTCTTTTTCTTAAAATTTTAGTTACGAAGCTTCAATTTTAAGAAAGGAATTACTGATGGATCCTCAATGGGAAAGTACGTCTAAACTCATTTTATTGCCAGAACTAAAAATCATTACCCACTGGCAGCAAGCAAAATTTCGAACTCAACACGAATGCAAAAAGGTCTCTGACTTCGAGGTTTGCCCCAAGTGTGCAACCAAAAGCTCTTCCGTTCACGATCGGAGGTGGGTGACCATTAAAGATCAACCCATTCGTGGTTCTGGGATCTATTTGCACATCTTAAAACGGAGGTTTAGGTGCCCTGGCTGTAAGAAAGTCTTTACGGAACCTCTTTCGGGTATCCGAAAGAGGTTTAAAACAACAGAGCGCTTTCGCCGGGGGCTTCGATGGGCCTGTGATAACTTCAAAGATCTCAAATCTGTTCAAAAAGCCTTCGGTTGCTCGGCAGGGCTAGTTTACAAAACCTTCTATGAACAGCTTAGCATTAAATTGCGCGAGCGGTCCAACAACCCCTGGCCCACTCGTATTGGTATTGATGAGCACTCTTGGCTTCGCGGAAAAACTGGACGATCCTTCGTATCCCTCATTGTCGATTACGATAATAAGAAAATCTTTGAAGTCGTCGAAGGGAAAACAGCACTAGGCCTTTCTGAAACCCTCACTCACATCCCTGGAAGAGAGCGAGTCAAAGAAGTCGCTCTTGACCTCTGCGATCCCTTTAAAAAATTTGCGAGAGAATACTTCCCTCATGCACGGATCGTTGCTGATCACTTCCATGTGGTGCGTTTGCTCAATCCAGCCATCAATAAAACACGCACTGAGATCACTGGAGACCAAAGGAGTAACCCAGTCAGGCGACTCCTCCTCCTCAATGGCTCTCGCCTCGAATATTTTGAACGCAAAGCCCTTCAGACCTGGCTCGATCATCATCCAAAAATGAAGGAACTTTACTACTTCAAAGAAGCTCTCCATCGCCTCTATCGAACCAGAGGCTACGATAAAGCCGCACAAGCCCTCACAAAGATAACCGATGCTATGGCCCTCTCAACTCTCGGTGAAATTAAAAAACTAAGGAAAACCCTAATGAAATGGCGCAAGGAAATTTTAAACTTTTTTATTTGCAGAACCACTAACGCACGAACTGAAGGATTTAATAATCTCGCAAAACTGTTGCAGAAGCGCGCTTTCGGATTTAGAAGCTTTTTTAACTACAGACTGCGACTGCTAAGTCTTTAAGAATTTTATGATTTTGATAAAGTTCCACCATCGAGTGAGTAGATCCGCAGATCGAGGGCCTTTTCAAAAAGTGGAATTTTCGATGGTTGTTGAGTCGAATTCAATTGGTTCTCTCTTCATCACAAACGAAGACCTCCGCGGAGTAACTGCGGAGGTCTTATAAGTTAGAGTTCTAAAACTTGTTTCCTGATTTAGTAGGAGACTTTGGATTCCAAAAACCGTTCACCATGTTCAGATATTTTATCCGGCGCTGCGAACGCCCAGCGGCTGTTCGGTCGAAAGCTTGATTTGAGCTTTTTCCAAAATCCTTAAGCTGAAAGTGGCGTTCCTCTTCTGTGTTCAACTCAAGACGTACGTCGTTTCCGTTTTGAATTTCAGAAGGCTCTACATCAATAACGGGGGCAGTCAGGACTTTTGTTATACTTGGTTAACCAC
>CAZYOE010000151.1:0-11291 GCA_964648725.1 uncultured Pseudobdellovibrionaceae bacterium
TAGTTCTTTCTTAAGACGCCCTCAATGAGCCATTTCCATGACATAAAAAGCTGTTTCTGGTATTGCCGCTCAGAGATCTGAAGATCAAAGTCTATGCCAACTCCCTTAGAAGCCGAATCACTTGCAACACTTCTACTCCAGATTCATTCACATACTCTTTCTTACCATGAATATGAACCTGTAGGGCACGGGCTTGAGGAAAAAGGCCTTTTAAATACTTTAGTCCATTTGAAATGGGAGCATCACCGAGCTTCGCCTCAATCAGAATTGTTGGTTTATTATTCTCAAGAATCACAAAATCAACTTCGCGCTGCGCTTTATCGCGATAGAAACGGAGATCAAGATTTCGTCCTTTGGTATCTTGTTCATAATAGATCCATTTGAGCAAATGAACAGCCACAAAATTTTCAAAACGGGCACCAGCGTCTATAACTGCATTCCAATCATAAAAGAATACCTTGCGCTCTTTTTTGATGGCTTTAATTCTAGGAGGACCAAATGGGAGTATTCGAAAAAGGCCATACAACCTTTCTAAAGCATCTATCCATTTTGCTATTGTTTTGTGAGAGATCTGCAGATCTTCAGAGAATGAATTGATCGACAGAGTTCCACCAACCACTTCGGGCAAACGACCATAGAGCAACTCCATATTGTCGAGATCCTGAATCAGTTCATTACTAGCTACCTCTTGTCGTATAATTCGTTCCCGGTAAGCTCTCGACCAACGATTACACTTTGTTTGCGATTGCGAGAAAAATGGTTCAGGAAATCCAGATAGCTCAAATAAGGTGATTCCATCCTTGATTGTACTCATATTAAGTTCACGATAAGTCAGCGGCATCAATCTTAAAAAATGGTAGCGCCCTTGGAGACTATCCCCTCCTTTACGAAGAATATCGAGTCGTGCACTACCAGTGACTAATATTTTTTGCGCCTGTAGGTTTTTATCGTAAAGTCCTTTCAGATAATTACGCCACGTTTTGTACTTATGAATCTCGTCAAAAATCCAAATTTTGGAGGCACTAAAGGTCTTTGCAAGGATTCGACGACGATCTTCATCTATGTCCCAGTTCAGATATTCTGCCTTGGGGTAAAGAGACTTTGCCAAGGTTGTTTTGCCAACCTGCCGTGGCCCCGCCAAAAAAACCATTTTTTCTTTGAGATCCTCTTGAATTTGCTTTTTAAGATAGCGCTCCATAATTTGGAATATCCTTCTGCTCACCCTAATGGTACATGTTTCATGGTTCGCCGAATTGGAAACTCTGTCAAGTGAAACCACGCCTTTTTTGGACACCTGTCCAAAAATATCCGACCTTTTTTGGATACCTATCCAAAATTATCTACCCTTAATGATGATACTGCTTATTGACTAAGGTCCGAAATGATCGTGTTCGGTGGGGCGCGGCTCCGTCGATTGCCCTTCAATGGGAAAGCTTGCTTCCGTAGACCTCGTCTCTGAAACCTTTCCTTTCAGATGAGGATACTTTTCTGACCATTGTGATGATTTGGGCAAAAGCCTGAACATTAAATTATAAAAAAACGAGTGAGGCAGAAATCGCTTCAGGGCATTAAAAAGATGCGCATCATAGGTCACCGGCACCCAAAGCGGTGGATTTTTCTTCTGCACGGTATGCAGAATACGTTTGGCGATTTTTTCGGGGGTGGCGTTTGAGAGCTTCATTAGGCGCGCTATAAAAGGCGCAATGGAACTGTAATACAAAGAATAAGGTCCTAACAAGGCCGCACTCAATTTAGCCTTTTTTGAAAAGTAAACATTCCGAAAGGACTGCGAATCCACAAAGCCTGGCTGCACGATACTCACGCTCACACCAAAAGGCTTCATCTCATACCAAAGGGCTTCTGAAGCGGATTCCAGAGCCCCTTTGGATGCGCTGTAAGATCCCATGGTGGGCATGGCCACCATTCCGCTCACCGACGAAATATTAATTATCTTACCAGCACCTTTTTCTCGCATAGTAGGCAGTACTGCGCGCGTCAATGACATTGGACCTAAATAATTAGTCTTTAGTTGATGCAATTCTGATTCTTCATCCATGTGTTCCAAAACCGAGCGGTAGCAAATGCCCGCGTTATTGATGACCACATCAATCGCACGCCATCGTTGGTAGATTTCACTCACTAAATCAGAAATCTGTTCATCATCCGTGATATCAAGAGACCTGATCAGAAAACGCTCGTTTTCAAGGTATGTTGATTTCAATAGATCTAAAGATTTCATTCGTGCCGTCACCACAACTCTAAAATTTTCCTGCGCATAAAACAGGTGCGCCAGTGCACTGCCGATTCCGGAACTACAACCTGTAATTAAAACCACTGGAAGGTAAGTGGCACTTTGATTCTGTCTTTGACTCATACTAGTTCCACATCCATTTCGGGAATAGTTTGATTCTGTTGCCTATGGCCTTTTTCTAAAATAGACTTTACAGCTCTGACGCCCTCAACCATCGAAAATGGCTTTCGCAGGAAAGAAATCGACTGGAAAAGCGGGCCAATTTTTTCTATCAGCCGAACGGCATCCACGGCAGAAACCACGAGAATGCGGTTTTTAAGCTGGTAACTGTATTTTTCGATAAGATCCAAACCCGTTTTAGACCCAGATATAAAAATATCAGCAACGATGAGATCGAACATGTGCCCTAGAGCAATTTGTTCGTTAATAAATTTTTCGGCCTCTTTAGCACTCGTCGCCCACTTGATTTCAAAATGCTCATCAATGCTTTTTAGGATTTGTCCCCAAAGCGGTTCCCAACTGAGGTCATCTTCAATAATCAAAGCAGTTTTTTTGTTATGCTGACGTCCAAACGATTCCATAGATAACCTCCGTGTTATTCGTTTTCCAACCATAGAAAATCGGAGACACGTTCAGGATAGTGGTAGCAAATAGGGGCGTCAAATTTTTGTTATTTGGAGTTATGACCATGAATGTGGAACACAAGTTGATAACCTATTAAATGAACTTAACAAAGTTGCAACATAACGAACACACACATTACGAATAAGGATATAGATTGTAGTAGGCTGTAAATTGCTTTTGAACAGATCCCATAAAAACTCGTCATCCAAATTTTTACTCTACTTGGTTTTTACCTTTTTTTGAGTGAGGTCAATAAAATCCCTGAATTAAAGTGAATTCCTTTTCATGGTTCCAAAATTCCCTACCCATTTTGCACAGGGAGAAATAATACTGAATGTCATGGATGCAATCTTCATTGGTGAAAAAATTCGAACCAATCTGCAGGGTCATGGGATCGAACTTTATGGCTGGACACGACTCACCCGCCCCCTTTCGATAGATCTCTATAAAAATTGGATTCTGCAGGGTGAACACTTAGACATGAGGTATCTGGAACAGCATATCCACCTCAAAGAGAAGCCTCGCGACTATCGACAAGCCCAATCGGCCATCGTTTTTGCAATACCCTATCTTCCACATCCCTGGCCTTCCGAAACGAATCTCAAAAATTCGACGGCCCTTTATTCTCAAGGTTTAGATTATCACCTTGAGATTCCAAAATACCTCGAGCCCTTATTGTCGAAATTGCGAACTGATTTTCCGGGCGAGCAATTCGAAGTCTTCACCGATGCCGCTCCCATTTTAGAGCGCGACTTAGCTTATCGTGCAGGATTGGGTTGGATCGGAAAAAACACTTGTCTCATAAACCCCAAAAAGGGCTCCCTATTTCTTCTCGCCGAAATATATACAACTTTAGAGTTGCCTGTGACCAAGCTCTGGAATCCCGATTTTTGCGGTAATTGCAGTCGATGCATTGAGGCTTGCCCAACCCAGGCTTTGCTTCCCGAACGAAAGCTCCAGCCTTCCAAATGTATTTCCTATTGGACGATTGAGGCCAAATCAGTGCCTCCCGAAAATCTTCGCGAAAACTTTGGCGACTGGTTATTTGGTTGTGATATTTGTCAAACAGTGTGCCCTTGGAACCAAAAGCATTTAAAACAAAAAGCACATCCCTTAAACTCTAGAGACACCGATCTTCAGATCAAAGAGCTTGAGTGGATCTTAACGACCTCGCGAAAGGCTTTAGCCCGTGACTTTAAGAATACGCCCTTAGCTCGAGCTACAGGTTGGAAGCTTCAGCGCAATGCTCTGATCGTAGCCGCGAACAAAGGTTTTAAAACCTTGATACCAGTTATTGAAAAATGGAAAACCGATGCAAAACTAGCAAACCTCGCTCAATGGGCTCTCTCCAAACTGCGGCAAGAAGATTCTGAGGAAGCGATCCATCAATGGAGTTAACCATCATAAACTTTCCAATCGATCGCAGCTGCATTCGTGCCACTGAACTCTTCACTCGAGCCAAAACAGAAACCATTTTTTGCGTCGATGCAGCCATGAGAATGGTCACAGAATGGTCATTATGAGCATCGGTGACGATCTCATTTTGCCACCCAATGCCGCAGTTCTCGCAATAATGAAGGACTAAATGCCTCAATTATTTGAATCATGGAACCCAATTCCCTCTTATTGCTCAGTATAGGACGTTGGTCCGTGATTCATCCGATACCTAACTTTTTCAATAGATCGTCAATTTCTGACTGATTCATCTTCTTAGGAACGGGAGCATTGCTGGAAGCCACCGTTGCTCTTACATCTCCCTTGAACTGGGAGTTGATCCAACGAAGTCGGTCTAAAAGGGTTTTATTGAGTAACCCACTCACATTAAGAGTTTCTTCCGAGCCGAGGCGGAGGACCATTTGTTTTAGCATCTCAGTGGCATCCAATAAAAATGCAACGCACACATTAAAAAATTGTTCGTTTTCACTAATTTGAGAAGCCTTATAACCTACCGCTTTACAAAGAGCCGCATAGTCTCCCATCTGATGGATCAAATGACCGGGAGGGAAATCGCTGGCGAAGTTGGTTGCCAAACTTTTTGCGCCCCCCATTATGCGATCTACGGTTTGACCATATTGCTCGAGATTTCCTGCGTGAGCAGGTTCACCGTCAGCATCTTCAAGCAACTCTATCAGTTCCGTTACAAGACCCTTTGACTCCGTCTTAAAATCTTCTAAAATTTCTTTATCAACTGCCATAGGAGAACTCTACCATGACAACAAAAAATGAAGCAATAGACTATGTTCCCTTTAGAGTGAGTACTCTTCGTGGCGACCAAAAAATCGATTTTAACGCCTATCTGCGTATCAATGACAAATACATTCTATACGTTCGTCGAGGTGACTCCTTTGAGGGATTGCGAATCAAAAAGCTGAAAGAAAAGAAACTCAAACAAATGTTCTTAAAACCTGAAGACGAGCATTTGTACCGTCAATATCTCGAGCGAAACATTGATACGGCTTATGACAAAAATTCTGGGAAGAGCATCACGAACCGTGCCGAAATCATTCAGGGGTCCCAACAGAGCGCCGCTGAAGAGGTTTTCGAAAATCCAGTTTCAGCTGTGGCCTATAACGAAGCCAAAGTGAATATGGAAAAGTTCGTTAACTTTTTACAGACAGAAAACGAAGCCTTCCAATCCATGATGAACATCGATAACGTTGATCAAAATATCGCGCATCATGGAGTCACTGTTGCAACGCTTTCAACCATGCTCATGCAACGAATTAACTTTGATCCAAAACAAATAAACCTTATTGCTTTAGGAGCACTTCTTCACGATTTCGACCATTATCACAATGGCCTGCAAATCAATCGGCCGCTCTCCCAGTTTACTCCTGAGGAATTGGCTAAATATAAGCTTCACCCGAAGTCCGGGGCCGATGCCGTCAAAGACAAACGACATTTTGATCAACTCGTGCTTAAAATCATTTTACAACACGAGGAACTCATTGACGGAACCGGCTTTCCGAGCAAATTGAAGGAGCGGGAAATTGAACCCGGAGCGATTGTTGTAGGTTCCGCAAATGCATTGGATCGCCTTATCACCTTTGAGGGAATCCCCAGAGCTCAGGCACCCAAAGAACTGATGATTAAAAGAGTGGGCCACTACCCGCTTGATTATATTCGCACTCTGGCAGATGTAGTTTCAAAGCTCTAACTCACAAGTTAGAGCCAGCTCGCAAACCAGAGTCTTAATTGATACTCACTGTCGGTCAAAGGAAGTGCATAGCTCAATGGAGCAAAAAAACAAAAACTAATAAGACCAATTCCTAAAAAGCCCCACACCCAGGGGCGTTTTTTTATTTTTTCTAGAACCACCGCCAGAATCATAAGTGCCACAATCAGTGCCACCAAATAATGATAAATAAACATCACCCGGCCAATCAAAATAAAAGGCAGATAATTTGCGACAAAAATTATTAACAAGCAAAACTCTCTACTTTGCGATTCATCAATGCCTTTGCTGACCCAATGTCTCCCCTTTGACCAAGTGATGGCAAAAAAGAACATAACCGCCAGAGTGGAGCTCCACCAAATCCATGGGTTGCCCAACAAGTAGATTCGCTCTTTGAGTGCGGTTCCGGTGTTACCCCAAAAATAAATAGGTCGATACAAGAGTGGCCAGGTGTACCAAGCACTCGAATACGGATGGCTTTGGTTCATGGTCTTTTGGTAGGCCCACATCATTTTATTGAGTTCAATAAATTGCCCGAACAAACTCGGCCTAACCAATTCGGGACTTCCATAAAAGCGGTTTCCTAGCAATCCACTTTGAAACTCAGGAGTCATAAAATCGTTACCGATGCCAGAGCGTGGGGTCCATGAAAAATGAATCGCAAAAATCAGAAAGTATACGGCAAAGGCGGCGGACCACCCCACTACAAGCCGTCGAAGGGAAAGCCCGTATAGCCTCAGTTGAAAAGCCCTTTGCAACTCCCATAGCGACAGGAGCCCCAGAAAGCTCAGTCCGGTCCACTTAATTGAAAAAGCGGCGGCGCCTAGAATCCAAGAGAGCCACCACAATATTTTGTTTTGCTGCCGATGGGACCAAACGCCTACGGCAAGACTTGCAAATCCAAAACTCAAGAGAAAAACGTCAAAAACAAAAGTGCGGGATATAACTAAGAGGGCGTTTTCAAAAATCACTAACAACGCTGCTACCACGGCCACCCATCGTGAAAACCTAAGCCCACGCAGTAACAAGGCCACAAAAGTCGGAATCAAGGCCCCCGCAAGGGCCGTCAACGAACGCAACCAAACGTAAGTATTTTCGGTAAATACTGTTCCAATTTTATCGTAATTAAAATTGGGATTAATACCACCAAAATAAGCAGCCCAGGCTAGAAGGAGTTTTCCCAAAGGCGGGTGCAAATCAAAGTAGTATTCTCCTTTAGCATACGAGTTTAAAAACTTCCCAAATGTGACTTCATCAAAGACTATGGAATTCGGGTAAGTGATTCGCCAAAAATGCACGAGCACACTCAACCATGTAATGAAGAAGAGATTAACTAAATCGATCGAATCAATTAGTTTTTTAAAACTGTTCTGGATATTCACAATTCAATATTCCCCCTGAGGGCACCCTGTAAGTCAGCACAAAAAGCATTTTTCCTCATCAATAATGACGCGTATTGACCTTGCCTTTTAAATTTTGACCATGGTCAGCATTGCGAGTAACCCCTTGCATGATGTTTGATCGAATCTTCACACTTATCAACTTAGTTATACTTACCGTAATTCCAAGTTTGGGATTTGCAGACGCCTCTATTAAAGGCACTCTTGTTATTGACGATGGTCACTATGCGATTGAACCAACGGGAAGCACCCAGCGATTATTCATCTTAACAACTGACAACGTTGTGCGCTCAAGGCTCGCTTGCCTGAAAGAAGGCGACTTCATCTCTGGAACAGCCACGAGATTCAATCAAACTCACGTTACGGTCAGATCCATTGATTATGTCGGCCTCAAAGATTTAGTGGCCACTTGGCGTGATGAAGATGAAGTGTTCACTTTTAGCAACTACCGAACTTTCTACTATTGGGATTTCAATAAAAACTCAAACCGCTTTGTTGGTCCTTATTCTTATCACTATGCGCTCTCTCCTTATGGAGAAAACCCAGATCAATGTCTCTGGAAGATCTTTATTATTGATAGTGTTGGCGTGGTCCTTGGATCGTTAGAATGGTCGGCGGAAGATCAAATCCACTTGCAGATTTACGACACTGATACTGGAGAAGTCAGTTCTAATAAACATCTCATTCGCGGCGTTTTTTAAATTCCGCTGAAAAAGTCCAATTTCGCCCCTCATGGGATGACTAAAGTGAACAGTATTAATCGAACAACTGTTCCTGGTTTGACTTCATTGATTCACAAGGTATTCTGTTTCAACTATGATTAAGTCACCTTGGAAACCAACCTCCGAAAATCTTTTTTTCACTCGCAATGATTCGTATGATGTGCGCTGGGGAGATCTTGTCATTGGGGAAGGTTTCATTGGGGAAGGTTTTGACTCGCACAATAAACAAATCCAGTTTGGCCTCTGGGGCTATGCCGATGACACAGGAATCTCTCTGAATGGTGGCCGAGTTGGCGCCCGATATGCTCCTGAGTTCATACGTAGATTCTTTTATCGAATTACACCTCCTGATAAATTTCGGACAAAATGTCTGGGAGATTTTGGCGACTGGCAAGCCGGCCCCTCGCTCGGAAAGCAAATCACTGAAATCTCACCAAATCTGAGTCAGCAGCTAGTAAAACATCCAATGCTCACTCTGGGCGGTGGCCATGACTATGGAGCCGTTGATGGCGCCGGTTTTTTGCAATGGCATCAACAGAGTGGCTCGACAATAAGGCCCTTAATTATAAATTTTGATGCCCATTTAGATGTTCGCCCTTGGTCCAAAGGACTAAATAGCGGCACTCCGTTTTCTTGGCTCCTCGAAAACTATCCAGAACGCTTTGATTTTATGGAAGTTGGAATTCAAAAACACTGTTCAAGTCCTGAGCACCACCGTTGGATTCAGCAGCGACAAGGGCAGATTCTGGATTTGGATTACATTAAAAAAGTAGGGCTCCTCACGGCGCTTCGCCAAACGTTGGCCGGCACTTCCCCTCTCCAACCCTGCTTTATTAGTTTTGATATTGATGCATTTTCCCAATCACTGGCACCTGGATGCAGTCAGAGTTGGGAAGCCGGACTTTTATACCAAGAAACCATTGAAACTTTATGCTGGCTTTTGAATCACAAACAAGTCCGTCTTTTTGGCATTTATGAGGTTTCTCCCCCCCTAGACGTGGACCATCGAACCTCAAAACTTGCGGCATGTTTAATGGATGAAGTCTTTCGTCATTGGTTTTGTTAAAAAAACTTATTAAATACAGCTAGACAAAGTCAGAAATATCCTCAAGTTTTTAGTGATATTTTAAAAAGACAGGAGTTCTTACAATGAAACAAACTCAATCCTTTCAGGCTGAGATTAAACAACTTTTAGATTTAATGATTCATTCCCTCTATTCTCATAAAGAGATTTTCTTGCGGGAGCTTGTTTCTAATGCTTCCGATGCATGTGACAAAAGAAAGTTTCTTTCATTGACCGATGAAACTATACTGCCCGCTGGAACTGAACTGGAAATTCAGTTGGAAATCGACAAAGAAAATAAACAATTAAGAATTATCGATAATGGCGTGGGTATGAGCCTCGAAGAGGCAACAAAAAATTTAGGAACCATCGCTCATTCCGGTACTAAAGAATTATTAAAGCATGTTCAGGAAGCAAAAGAGCGCCCTGAACTTATCGGCCAATTTGGTGTGGGCTTTTACTCAGCGTTCATGGTGGCTGACCGGGTCACCGTTCATACGCAAAAGGCGGGTACCCAGGATGGCGTACTATGGGAATCCATGGGCGACGGCACGTTTACCACAGATCAGATCCCCCGCCCTTTTGGAGCCGGCACGACAATCACTTTACATCTTAAATCATTCGAAGGTGAAGACGATGCTCAAGATTTCACTGCCGAATGGACACTGAAAAGCCTGGTAAAGCGTTACAGTGATTTTATTCGCTATCCAATTAAAATGAAGAATGAAAAAGGTGAGATGGACGTTCTCAACTCGCAAAAAGCCTTGTGGTTGAAAGCACCGAGTGAAATCAAGGATGAAGAATACAAAGAGTTTTATCAGCAAATCAGCCATGATTGGCAAGAGCCCCTTAAAACAATTCACTATAAAGCGGAAGGAACAATGGAGTTTCATTCAATGCTCTTTATCCCTTCCAAACAACCGTGGAACTATTATTCGCGTGACTGGGAACATGGCTTAAACCTTTACGTTAAACGCGTTTTTATTATGAATGATTGCAAAGACCTACTTCCACCGTACCTTCGATTTGTACGCGGTATAGTGGACTCTTCAGACCTTTCGCTTAATGTTTCCCGGGAAATGTTACAACAAGACCGACAGGTTGGCGCTATTCGTAAGTCACTCACCACTAAGGTTCTTAACACATTGAAGGAATGGGCCCAGAAGAATCGTGCAGAATATGAAAAATTCTGGACTGAATTTGGCGCAACTTTAAAGGAAGGTATCCCTAACGACCCTACCACTAAAGAAAAGCTTCAAGATCTTTTGCTTTTTAAATCCACGGCCACTGACCAATGGATTTCATTGGATGAGTATGTACAGCAAAAGGGTGAGGACCAAAAAACTATTTACTACCTTGCTGGTGATAACCTCGAGCAACTTCGCGCAAGTCCTTACTTAGAAAAACTTAAAAAGAAGGGTTACAATGTATTGCTTTGCGTAGATCCAGTTGATGAGTGGGTTACTAAAACTATCAGCCAATACAAAGACCTTAAACTTCAATCTATTACTGAAGAAAATCTCGACCTGTCGAGCGAAGATGAAAAAAAGGAATTCAAAGATCTGGAATCTCGCTTTGAGCCGCTTTTAGGAAATATAAAATCCCATCTTGAAAAATTGGTTCAGGATGTGCGTCTGACTGACCGTCTCACTGAAACTCCAGCGTGCTTAGTCTCTTCATCGAGCGGCATGAGTGCGCACATGGAGCAGATTTTAGCAAAGCTAGGTCAAGAAGGTGCTCCGCAGTCCAAGCGAATTTTAGAGCTGAATCCCAAACACCCGCTGATTGAACGAATGTTGGTTTGCAAAGATAACACCCAAAAGCAATGGTCAGAAATCTTGTACAATCAGGCCCTATTGTTTGAAGGTTCGCCATTGCCGGAGCCTCATAAGTTCGCTCAGTCGATCAACGACCTGATGATGAATCAAACTAGCCTATAGATACCTTTTGTTGACGTTTTCCATCTGATTGAGAACAATAGATGGGAAACAACTAAATATATGTCGGAGTAGGAATGCCCATTGCTGGGCACCCCCTCCACGGATCCGTGCAGGCA
>CAZYOE010000152.1:0-11116 GCA_964648725.1 uncultured Pseudobdellovibrionaceae bacterium
CAATCATAAAGTTCTGTCCGTACGTTCCGTCGTTAAGTGAACTGTATTGATTCATGTATGTGTTCTCCAGTAAACATTTGTCTTACGATATTATCGGTAACTTCATTTTCGACATCACCAACCTCTAAAATCTCATACTTATTCGACTCAAGTTTTTTGTTGTTTTGCCGGCTTTTTCCTTTCAAATAACGCTGTCTACGCTCCTTTGATCGGCATGCTTTGCAGTAAGAATCTCTTTTACCCCAAAACTGCTTAAAAGGGCCTTCAAAACCTTCTCGATTCCAATCAAACTCGTCAGCCCATTTTAAAATGCTGCATACACTGCAATTGAGTTTTCTATAGATTGTAGAAAAGACAATTGTACAATCTATCTCATGTCCCTCAAAACCCCAAAAAAGAACTTTATCATCCGATACTTTTGGTGATCTCAATTTCCTTAAACCAACAAAATATGTGTCTGAAGAAGAGCTGAGAAAGGAGCATGCCGCATAGCTTTCATCGGAAATTCTATCATAGATTTTTACTCTGCCTGCTTCCATTTATCGCCTTTAATTTTTGTGATATACGATTTCATGAAGTCAATAATCAGATCTAAAATTTCCTCATTACCAGCAGAATTATAACTAATTAGATAAAGTTTTTTACCTGCTTCCGTCTTATCAAGAACTGTTTTTTGCAGTTCATGCAGAAATATTTCTTTCCTTTCTTTTTCCTTTAATGGAAATAGAACATATGAGAGCGCCTCCGGGACTGAAATTTCCAAGTACTTAGCCATGGCTTCATAAGTTCTTCTATTTTTTGTTTGTCTGGGATCAGGTGCATTCGCGCTATTCTTTTTCCACCTCGAAAAATGTCCGTTGTCCATATGAATTAACCCACAGAGAGTTCGATCGCTAAGATTTTCTTGCTTTGCTTTTGATAAAAGTAAACTTACTAATTTGTTCATTGCTGCCAATGTGACGCACTTGCATCAATGTGTCAACATTTTGTTGATTTTAAAGTTTTTGTTGGTTAAGTCTATTACAGCATAGAAATTAAAAACCCTTATAAAAAAGTCTTTGATTTTACAAAGACAGCCTATCCCAAGTTAAAATACAAAGTTGGATAGCGGCGTTCAAAAAATAATAGGGTTAAAAATCCCTCTGATACTACTTTTGGTGTCAGCAGCAGGAGCATTCCTATGCAGAATAAAAAAGAAAGAGCCCCGTTGTGGGAACTTAAAAGAAGATTAAGAAAAAAGTTTGGCTCGCTACGCGCAGCTGCCCATGAACTTAAAATCAGTTCATGGCGCTTATCTTCGATTATTGGTGGATGGATTGAAGCAACTACAGAGGAACAGGAAACTTTAGGAATGAAGTCTTGTTCCAAAAGAAACCGAGGTGACAAATGAATAGCCTCGGCCAGCCCCCTTTTGTCGAAGATCAAAAAGAAGCCGACCTTAAAATACCTAATTTCGATGATACTAAGTATGACTCAGTATTACAATGTGAAAAAGACGATGAACGAAATGATCAACTAGTTGCGGACACTACTTCGCTGAAGATTAACTTATTGCTAAAGTATTTTTTCAATCGGACTGATGAAATACCCTTTTCGACTAAAAAATTTATGAACCATGGGAGGCCTATTGAGTTGGTAAGTCTGCTTAGGTCTCACATCACAGGAAGTTCAAGTTGCACTAGAATAATATTGAACACAGGAGAGAGGTTAGTTGATGGTCCATTTAGAGTCGGCTCTTACCTCCCAAGCTTAGATGGGTCTACTCGTTTTTTTTGTATTGATGTCGATGGAGGAAAGGATCATAAAAATTCTTTGAATGATCCTGATGCGGCAGCAAAGGAAATTATTCAGATTTTTAGAGAAAACGGCCAGATTCCCTACTTGGAAAAATCCGGTGGTGGTGAAGGATGGCACATATGGGTTTTTTTTGAAATGCCATTGGCAGCAAAAGATATACGAGATTTTGCTATCCCATTGATACCAACGGACAAATTCCGACTAACAAAGGGGGGTTTTGCTAATATCAGATCAAATACTGGCTTGGAACTATTCCCAAAGCAGACAGAGATTCGCAGTAGTGGATTTGGTAACTTCATCAATCTTCCTTGGTGGAGCGGAAGTAAAAATGGGGGCGGAAAATTCTACGAATTCATCAACGAGAAACTAGCTGAACTTTTGCCATCGAAGTTTGAATACTCATACGTTTCAAAATCTGAAGTTAGCTCATTTGATAATCCGAAGTTTCAGACAACGGAGTGTGATCAGAATTTTCCTAAGTTGCCAATTCTTGCGTTTGAAAAAGTGAAAACGGGCTGCACAACAATTCAAAGGCTTTGGGATAAAGGCAGAAACGAACAGCTAGGTCATACCGAAGGGTTCGCACTTTTTTCCCACCTCAACGCTTTTATGGGTGGCCCAGATTTGTTTGTAGATCAAATGAAAGGTTGGGGGCTTACACCTCGCGATCTAGAGCAGTTAGAGCAAGCGAAGATGTATGGACCGTATGGTTGTTCTAAGTTGCAAGCGTGTGGAATTTGTGAATTTAAAGACGAACAACATTGCATGCCGTTAAAGAACAAGGGCGTGGGGAAATCAAGGCCAAACCCAGTCTGCTTCGCATGGGGCGAAACAGACTATAGCCCAATCAACGAGTTAGAAAGGGACTTATTACCTATTCTGGATATTGAAAGATCATTGAGGAAACAGTTCCTTAACGAGGTTGTAAAAAAATATAAGGATCGTCGTCCCAAGAGTGAAATCCTTATTACGCTGTCTAATCTTCAAAAAAAAAATAATGATTAAAAAGGCGGAAAGGGAAAGAGATAGTTCGCGCGCGATAGAACTCCCAGTTGGGGTTAAGTTGCCCCCAGAATATGAGGTATCAACAGCTGGCATTTTTAAGAACACCTTAGTTAAGGAAATGGTTATTGCACAACAGGTTACGACATCACCAGTCCTTGCTTCAGCATCCTGTCACTGCGTTGATGACAAAACGTCAGGAGTCGAACTCACATTCGCTGACGGAGGAGGTAACCAGCAAAAAATCAGAGTGACTCAACTTCAGGTTTCGAGTGCCTATGAAATTATTAAGCTATCGAACTTGGGCGTTAAGGTTAATAGCAAAAATGCTACCGACTTAATTGAATTTTTAGACTTACAAATCGCAACGTCAAAGGAACTACCAAAAATATTTACCACAAAAAAATCGGGCTGGATACGATACAATGGACAAAATTATTTCTCTGCAGGCCACATTGTTGTCAAAAGCTTAATGGCGCCTGATCTCTTTAGATCTGTTAGCGAGGGTGAACCAGAGGAACTACAGTTCATAGGGCAAAGTAAGGGTAAGAAGGAGGAATGGCTGAAAGCAATCTTGATTGCAAAAAAGTATCCTTTAGTACTAATGCAAGTTGCGGCAGCCTTGGCAGCACCATTATTGCGTCTCCTAAAAGTTGACGCTGCGATTGTTCACATTTTCGGGGATTCAACCTTGGGCAAGACCACTTGTATCATCGGAGCTCTTTCCTTTTTCGGTAATTCGAATCCGGATTGCTACTTTGGCAGTTGGGAGAGTACAAATGTTGGGCTAGAAAATCGAGCTTATGCTCTGAACGATATGCCGCTCCCAATTGACGATTCTAGCCAGACTCCGTATCCAGAATTGATCGAAAAATGCTGTTACATGCTTGCCAATGGATGTGGAAGGGCAAGGGGGGATAGGAGTGGTAGGCTTTTACCGGTCCGACGTTTTAGAAACTTGACAATATCCAATGGAGAAACTTTTTTACTGAATGAAAATTCTAAGACTGGACAGACTGTTCGAGTCATTCAAATCAAAGAGGCACCATGGGGAAGCAGTCCGGAAGCTGGCCGTGACATCTCGAACGTAAATAGAATTATCAAGGAGAATTATGGATTTGTAGGGATGGATTACCTGCAGCGGTTGGTTGATGTTTCTAATTCAGATGAGGAATTAAGTTCTCTCAAAGCGAGACATAATATACTGAGCGAAAAGCTAAAGCAGGGAGTTTCAAATAAATTGGTTCTCCGAACTATCCCTGTCATTAGTGCATTGGGAATCGCTCTTGGAATCGTAAACCAGATCGCTCCTGAGCTTGGGATCACGTCATCAGATATTGATGCTATGTTAAATAAAATACTTCATTTGCAGGAGATTAACTTGGCCGCAGAAACAACATTATTTAATCGTGCCTTGGATTACGTTCAACAACAGATTTTAGCAAACTCAAGTCGCTTTACTTTCAATGAAAATCTGGAGCTATGGGGAGCAGTAGTGACAAGAAAGCTGAAAGATTCCACCGATATAGTTAGTGGATATGGGTTTCTTCCAGAAAAGTTGCGGGAGGTTCTAAAGAAAGGCGGCTATGATGCAGCTTCAGTGATGCATTTCTTTAGAGAAAAGAAGTGCGTTTGGTTAGATTCAAATGACCAACTCCACACGATAAATTTTAACGGGCATTCGATGCGGGCATAGGTATTTCCAATGCCCACAGAGAAAGGAGGGGCAACATGAGTAGCAAAAGTAAAATTGCAATCAATTGCAATCAAGTATTATTAAATAAAATCAATAGGGTATTGTTGATTAAAGAATTAAATTACAAATTACAATATATATTCAATTATTATTGCTTGAAACTTTTCATAATTACTCCCCTGACATATCATTTTAAAAAATCTAATTCAATACTAGGTACTTCAAATCCGTTTGCAATTTGCAATCAGGGCCCAGCAATCGGAATTGAATTTAGTTATTCTAGGCTCACACAAAAAATAAGGAGATCTTATGATTCAATTTACTTTGTTTGATCTAGAAAATGGTGAGGAGCAAGAAGTTTTTTCCGAG
This sequence comes from uncultured Pseudobdellovibrionaceae bacterium, assembly GCA_964648725.1. Taxonomy (GTDB): domain Bacteria; phylum Bdellovibrionota; class Bdellovibrionia; order Bdellovibrionales; family Bdellovibrionaceae; genus CAUJGP01. Next base: position 4,865 of record CAZYOE010000152.1, read on the forward strand.
CTCAAAGAACTTGGGATTGATGGTATTTGTATGGGCAAAATATTGATGGAATTTGCTTCTGGTATGTCCGACATTCAGTATCAGAAAGATTTGTACCGCTTTCAGCAAAGCATTAAGAATATTAGACGAGATGATCGACGGTATGAAAGGCTGGAACTAAAAGCAGCCCGCTCTATCAGTGACGCATTTTTTGGTTTATACCTCTGCCAGAAAATGACGTCGAGAACTCGGAAATACTTGAAGAAATTGCTTAATACGAACCCTCCTCAATTAGACCCTGCTCCCCCGAACACTTCGTCAGGCCCAAATGAAAATATTGGGGGTATGTTGTGAAACGAGAGAAATCTTATGCAGTATCTTATTACCTAGATGAGCGGGAGGGAGGCCTATTATCATACCTCTGGTGTTGCTACTCGCATTCATGCCGGAGGAAGACAGGATTAATTGAGTACTGCCAAGTATGCGCTGATCTATTACCAACTTTTAAAGTTCCAAAGATGGGTGGTTATTATGGTGGGATACATTTCTGTTATAAATGTGGAGAGTTTGTTAGCAAAAAAAGCCGTCTATATAAATCTGCTGTATATTTACCCGCTGATGTGTATCTATCAAGTGGAAATATCATAAAAAACCACGATGTCTCATCTTGTAATGGAGAGCCAATCAAAGTGGTTCATTGTGGAGTGAATATGAAGGTATATTATCAAGAGCCAATCAATGATGGCAAAATCCTAGTCTACGAGTGTCCACGATGTTTCCAGGAAAAATTGCTGGAAATAGAGGAATTATAAAATGAGCTTTTGGATTTACGGCTACATCTGTGGCCGTAAATCTATCATGTAATCAAGTTGTGGCGCTTCTGTTGGTATAAGCAAGTTAATGGTAATAACACCATTAACAAACAACAGGAGGCATCAAAATGTCCTTTAAAAATTTGCCGACCAATCAGAAACTAATTTTCCTTGGTCATGCATTATCAGCTGTAAGCACACTGGTTCTCACGATAGCCAATTTGGTCATACTGAGCGAGCAAGAACGTCTAAACAGTATTAAGCCAGGCCTTCAGGATCAGGATAGAGCAAAAGATTACTTTGGGAGGTATCAGTGAATCACGAAGCGATCAAACAAATTGCACAAAAAAGGATGAGATCGATTGAAGACCGTTTCGCAGATTATATTCCACCTGAAGTTCAACAATACTATCTACTTTTGGATTTACTTGATAGGGGCGTATCCAGTTACATTCAAAATTATGGACTCCTATCTTTGGACGTTCAGTCCTGCGAAGAAGGTAAGGAACTCGCTCGGTTTGAAAAATTGAATGCGTTTGAATGTGACTGCATTGCTTATCTAAACGATCACATTCAAAGAGAGGAGGAAAGCTATGCTCGCAGAAAGCAAATCAGTCTCATTAGTCATCGCTAATATCAATGATAAACTCAGGGCCATGGTTCCACTTATACCACGGCCACATATTCTAGTTGTGACATCGGGAGTACATTCGCTATCAGAAGTAGAACTCGAAAAACTATTTGCGATGGTTCGCGAGTACTCAGACTTCACAGAAGAAAACAATCCATATTTGGAAAATGACTTTGGTGCCATTATTCTAAATAGGGAAAAATACTTTTGGAAGTTTGATTATGATGAGAATGATCACAGGATCTTAACAATCATGAGAGCCGAAGAATATTAATCGCAGTCTCAAATACGAGGGTTTTCGGGACATAGAATTTAAGTGACCAAATCTGGCAAAAACAACGTAAAGTTTGGCCCATAACTCAGTGTCATTATTAAAATCCTAAAACTACAAACATAACACATTTATGAAACGGAGGAACCAAGATGAAAATTGGGTACGCTCGCACATCTACTGAAGATCAAAATCTAGATCTTCAACTTGATGCTCTAAAAAAATATGGGTGTGAAAAAATATTCACCGATAAGCAGAGTGGGACTATTGTTGACAGAAAAGGTTTATCTGATGCTATCGCATTCGCTCGCAACAATGATGCAATAGTTGTCTGGCGGCTTGATCGATTAGGTCGCTCACTTCAACACCTTATTCAGACAGTGACTGAAATCAATGCCCGAGGAATTTCTTTTATCAGTATTCAAGAGAGCATCGATACGACGTCTGCAAATGGCAAATTAACATTCCATTTGTTTGGTGCTTTAGCAGAATTTGAGCGGGGCTTATTGCGAGAAAGAACTATGGCAGGTCTCGCTGCCGCTAGAGCCAGAGGGAGGCTTGGTGGTCGTCCCTGTAAGCTCCCATCTGAAAAGGTTGAGATGGCAAAAACTCTCATGGCAAACAAGAGCAACAGTATAAACGATATTTGTAGAATGTTGCAGGTGTCGCGATCGACATTATATAGACATGTTTAATATAGGCCCGGCCAATATAAGCCGGGCTCCCTAGTAAATTTGTAAAAACTACAGAGCATTTAAGACTTTGACATTTTTTCAAGTGTAGACTATAAAACACGCACATCTTGTTCTGACAGCTCCGTTTTCCACCCCAAGATTTTCAATATTTAAAGTGATGAGGAGCTGCTGTGGCAGAAATGCAAGAAACCAATAAACACTACGATATAGAATCTCATTTTTTTTACCAATTCCTAGATCCTTATATGAAGTATACAAGTGGTTTGTACTTTACAGGAGATGAGTCACTTGCTGAAGGTATTTTAAATATGCTCAATAGACATGTTGAGTTCTTAAAATATTATTCATGTCCACGAATTCTTGAAATAGGACCAGGATGGGGTTCCTTTGCAAAAAGACTCTCTGAAGAAAACGTAAATTTTAAATATCTCGCGGTGAATCCATCACGTGTTCAAAATGATTTTATTAAATCACGAGTAGAAAAGAATATAGAAATAGTTGAATCCACTTTTGAGAATGTTCAACTTGAATCAAGTTCATTTGATATTATTTATTTCATCGGCTCATTTTGCCATATGAAGGATAAGGCAACTCAGTTAAAGAAGCTTTACTCATTGCTTGCGCCTAATGGGCGAATTATTATTGAAGACACATTTTTTATTTCCGAATATCTTTATCAGAAACACGCAAAGCGAGCTGAGACGAAGTTTGTTCAAGATGAAGTCTTTGGATTCGCAGAGATATTGTCTTTGCCAAACTTTCTTGAGGTGTCTTCTAGTGTTGGTCTTCAAGTGCAAACTCTGTTAGAGCACTCAAAAAGTTATTCTAGAACAATAGATCTCTGGCTAGAGAAACTAAACCTTATGAAGGATCATCCAAAGACTGAAGAGTTTGTTCGCTACCTTGAAATCGCTCAACGAGGTTGGCAGTACACGATTGCAAATTACCTTGTTGAATTAAAGAAGGTAAAATAATGAAATCTACTCTGTCATTGTTTCTTGAATTAATGTTTCTTCGGCTTGGTCGGCATAAGTCTAAATCTGCACCAATACAGGTCAATGAGGGCCGACCAGTTATCTTTCCATTTCAAAATTCTGAACTTCATCAGGGCTTCGTTAACTCCATAAGTAACAAGAGCGGAATGCAGGCGCAGTTTTATATTGAGAATACAAATTCAGTGACATGCCTTTGGCAAAATACAGCTAGCCACTTCCAAGGATTTTCAGGAATCATACATGGTGGAGTTTTAGTGGCTCTTGCTGATGAACTGATGGCAAATTGTCTTGTGGCTCACAAACAAAAATTTGGAGTGACTTTGTCATCAGGAGTCCAATGGAAAGCACCTGTTAAAGTGGGAGAAGAAGTTAAAGGTAGAGCCCATCTTGCGTCTTCTTTTAAAAATTTCGTACTTATAAAATTCGTGATTGTGAACTCTAAAAATCAAGAAGTACTTACTGGTCATGGTCTATTCTATCTACCAACCCTAAAACAGTTTAAAAAAATGACCGGCATGGATTTGCCGCAAGACCTTCACAGCTATTTGAGGAATTAATATTATGAAGACAATTAAAATTGACGTAGAATTTGAAGACCTAGATGCAGGTGGTGTTGTATATCACCCGAATTATATAAAGCTATGTGAACGCGCCAGGAATCGATGGTTGTCTGAGTTTGGAATCACCTTTAGTGGGCTTAAGAGTGATGATGTCGCTTTGGCTATTAGATCAATAAAGGCAGATTATTTACGACCAGTGCTGCATGAAGCTGTGAATATTAAAATGAGCATTCTAAATCAATCTGAAAAATCTTTTTCGGTGTTACACCAGATCTATCCAATTTCATCACAGAACAAGGCTCCCTACTTTACGGCAGAAATAACATTGGTTGCAGCAAACTACTCCACAGGTAAATCTTGTCCACTACCAAGCACCGTCACAGCCTTTCTTAGTCAACAGCAAAAAGAGGGTGTTTCATGAAACTAAAGATAGCACTTGCCCTGGCTTTATTATTTATATTCAACTTTACTGCTCTTGCTGATGTTGAAATTAGGAATGACCAAACAGGAACAGAGGCTGTTCTTTCTCAGGCTAAACTATTTATCGATCCCCAGGCTGAAATCTCAATTGCGAGTGGAGATACACTTGAGAACTCTATTACACAGCTTCATAAACTTTCACCTACAGACCTTAAATCAATTAATGGTTACAAAAATTCAAAAGTTTGGATGCTATTTTCATTGAGAAATAAGTCTGATCTCACTGAATTTTTCATAAGGTACGCATATCCTTCTATGCAGTACATAGAAGCTTTTGTATTTAATGAAAGCGGAGTCCTTGTGAATCAAATGGTCTCTGGCAAACTCACACCATTTGAAAAACGGCCTGTTAAAGACACAGATTATTTATTTCCTGTTAAATTTGAAAAAGACTCAATGTTGACTGTCTTAATGAGTTTTCAATCTACGGGATCAATGCAATTACCGATTCAGATTTTATCCACAAATAGAGTGCATGAGCTTACTCAAACCAAATATCTCATTTATGGACTTTATTATGGCGTGATTTTGTTGATCTTGATGTACACAGTTTTCCTATCCATCACACTAAAAGGATCTCTCTATAAGTCGTATTTATTTTATATTCTCAGTGTTGTTTTTGCTCAAATGGGATTGCATGGCATATCGTATAGGTACATTTGGCCTGAGCTGCATTTGTGGAATAAGGTAAGCACAATTTTCTTCGTCGGGCTCATGTTCTTTGCTCTTTCAATATTTTCCACAATTGCTTTAGATTTAAAGAGAAGCCACAGATTTTTTCATCGAATGATGTCAGCATTCACAGTGATCTCTGGGTTAGTTTCACTCAGTGCACTTTTTATGTATGGGAATACAATAATTCGTATCACTGGTTTAATAACCTCAGCCCTTCCCATTATTATAATACCCCCCGGAATTGCTGCCTGGAGAAAAGGTCAGAAGTTTGCGCCCTATTACCTTGCAGCAGTTTTTTTCTATATAATTGGTGCAAGCCTGTATGGCTTAAAAGATTCAGGACTCTTATCGCCAAACGTTTTGACTGAGAATGGAATTTTGATTGGCTCACTTCTAGAAATTAGTATTTTTTCTTTAGGTATTGCTCAACATATTCAAAGCATTCAGAGAAAAAGTGAAGATATGAAACTTGAACTTGAGCGAGCGCGAATTATGAGTCAAGTGGCATCGCAGGTAAGTCATGATATAAGAAGCCCGTTATCCGCATTAAATATGCTGATGGGGAGTATCTCTGAACTTTCGGAAGAAAAAAGAATTTTAGTAAGAAATGCGATTAACAGAATCACCGACATCGCGAATAGTCTTCTTGAAAAAAGTAAAAAACAAAACAACGAGCAAACCATTCAGGACAAAAAGCCATTTCTTGAGAATACACTTCTTGCAGCTCTAGTTGACTCAGTTGTCTCTGAAAAGCGAATTCAAATGCGTGATAGCTCAAATAAGAATCTAGAAGCCCATCTTGAAAAGAGTTATGGATTATTTGCCAATATTAATCCTATGGAGCTGAAAAGAGTCTTGTCCAATACAATCAATAATTCAGTAGAGGCTTTTGATAATGTCAGGGGCGGTACTATTGATATTTACCTAAGTTCATCTGCAAATAAGGTTCTTCTGAAATTAAAGGATAATGGCAAAGGAATACCTCAACACATTCTAAAAAAGCTGGGAGAGGTTGGAGTTACTTATGGTAAAGAAGGCACACAATCAGGCTCAGGCTTGGGTGTGTATCACGCAAAGAAGACCATCGAGAGCTTTGGCGGCACATTTGAAATTGAAAGCAGTGAAGGGCTTGGAACTACAATAACAATATCCTT
>CAZYOE010000153.1:0-10944 GCA_964648725.1 uncultured Pseudobdellovibrionaceae bacterium
TTAGATTTTAACTGATTCTGACCACCCTAGCGTGGCCCCCTGATGATTTACGTTGGTAGAGCTAAGACCTGCGTTTTTCTTGGTGGCGGAACTGTTGGGCTTACAACTAATGTAATCGATTTTTGCCATGATCGGTTGAATTGATCAGTAACTGTGACTAGCAGAGTTGTAGTAGTACCCCGTGGGGTATTCGGTTCGACATTAATAATTGTCGCAGCCGAAGCTGACAAACCCAACTTACTTCCAATATCACCAAGGCTAGCAGCACTACCGGAGGCAATTACAAAATGACTATCAGAAGACGAAATTGTAGTCGATATTGATTTTACAGTGGCCATGCTAAGATTAGTAAGATTTAGAGTAAAAGTAATTTTTTCCCCTGGATCAATTAATGTATCTCCATTTGATACGCTAGCACCATCAGAAATTAGATAATTCTCCGTTGCAACCATAAAGGACGGAGCGATAGTTGTAAGATCGATACTTTTACTCAGCGATCTTTTTTCACCAGCCCCATCTGTGATTTCAAACACCAATTCATTTGAATTTACTCCTAAATCCCAGATAAACGACCCAATTAGTAGTAAATCAGAAGTGGCATTTATTTTTAATAAATTGATATTTGCCGCACTAGAAGCCGATACAGTCAATCCTTGGACATGACTTAGTGTAAGACTTGTGTTTTGTAATTCTTTGCCCGTACAATTATGTAAAACTGCATACAGATCAAAATGAATACCATCAGCAAGTAATTCGCCATTTCTAAATTCTGTAATTGGCATTCCTATTCCAACGTCACTAGCACTAATTCCACCACAAATGTTTGCTGGGTCCATAGAGTTTTGAGATTCTTTAAATGTACAGCCGAAAAAATAGAAAATGATAGCGAGCACCAATACGGTAAATCGGAGTTGTCGGAAAAATAATTTGTCTGCAACTTCATTTGATCGCAATCTCTCTCCTCTATTTTTACCTCTAAAACCTCATTCAATTATCTGATAATTTTGCCAGATAAGGTTTTTTATTGTTGTCACACCATGCAGGCGAACGAATGCATTTTTTTTGCAGACCTGAACCTGTTCACGACTTTTATCGGTCTGGTCGAGTAAAACTAAAGGCCCAAACTGTCGAAATTCATTCAACATTTTGCGTCAATTAAACATTCAGGACTCTAAATCCTCGATTTTAATCCGATTATATGAGCGATGAAGAATAGTATAATTTTCTTATTAATGAACATTTTAATTTGCTCACCATTATTTCTTTATGGCGAAACAAATTCGAAGATGACAGGTGAAGTACCTCTCATTTTGTTTGTAGCACAGCCACGAATTGATTTTGACCAATCAAACCAATATAAAAAATCACTCACAAATACAATTAGGTCAGAACTAAATAAGTCATCAAAATATAAGCTCGCAAATTTAGAGCAAGATCAAGATGTAGAAAGGGCAAAGAACTTTTATGAGCAATGCAAAAGCATGGAGGAATGTGCAAGAAAAGATGCTGAAGCCGAAGGTGCTGAAATTGTCTTGATTACTGAAGTTACTAAAATAGACGAGCAATGCCGTATTACGATGAGATTGGAAAATATTTTTCGTAAGGAAATCATTAAAAACAAAAATTCTCGTTCCCACTGTTCCTTTAGTGACTTAGAAAGTAAAACAATAGATCTGATTTATTCAATTATGAAAGATGAAACCATAAATGGCACAGGCACAAGATCTGCTCGCATTACTACAAATCCACCTGGTGCAAAACTTACTATAAATGGCCAAGTTATGGAACCACGAACACCTTGGCAAGGAAAAATACCAACTGGTAATGTAGATATATTATTGGAAATTGAGGGAAAGAACAGATTTGCACCTATTCATTTAATTGAACCTATTGACGAATCAAGCACAGTCTTTATTCGCAACTACCCCTTTGCGGAAAGAAATGCATTCCTTTTATTTGATGTTTCACCTGCAATTGCAGACATATCAGTAAACAGCAAGCGAGTGAATGTACTGGACAATAACCGAATACCAGTAGAGGTATGGAAGGATAATGAAATTGTAATCTCCGCCCAAAAATACCAAACAGAAAAAATAAATACCCCTGCGCTTGAACCCGATCAGGAATATCCTATAAAGGTAAATCTGGTACCTAATCCTTGTACACTTAACGTCACTTCAAATCCGAGCGAAGCTGAAGTTTATCTTGATGACAAAAAAATTGGATTCACTCCCTATTCAACAAAATTGCCAACTGGTGATCACAAAGTAGAAGTTCGTCGCCAATTTTATGATGCGCAAGATATCTCATTCTATTGTAACCCAGAGCAGATCATTCAAAAGGCGATTGTTATGAAACGCGCAAAATACTCACCTGAAGATCAAGAGCGGATTGATTCTTCCGAAAAGTGGCGAATGTATTCATATTATGGTTTTGGGCTTGGGGCCATCTTTGGAGGATTATCATATTCAAAATTTAATGATTTTCAAAAGTTCGATGAGCAATATAAAAATGCTACTGATCCTTTCGAGATTGAATCATTAAGAAAAAAAAGGGAGCTTGCAAAAACACAAACTATTTCATTTGCCGGTGGAACATTGGTCACATTCGGACTTTCGTATCTTTTTTTTAGAATGGGTGACTTTCCTGAAGACTTAAAACAAAAGAATACGACAATAACACTATTACCAACCACGAAAGGAACTCAATTAATATGGGCCTTTTCTTGGTGATCATAAGTTTCATTGCACTTACTCCTGCTAATGCTGAAACTCTAGAACAATGGCACAATAATTTACTGAAAAATATAGGTTCGGAACAAAGAATTACTTTCGGCGTAACCGAAATAACTGGGAATGAATCTGATGCTATCGAAAAAGCAAAATTGATTGCCAAAACTGAAATGATAAAGACTTTTAAAATAAAACTTATGTCGAGTTCAATTCAGGAAAGTACTTATAAACAATCAACTGAAAAATCTGACTCTACAAAAATGTATCTGCAAAATTCAATTCAGGAAACAACTGAAGATATCGAATTGGTGGGGCTAGATTTATCGAACATTCATTTAGATGCCAAACAAGGATTGGTCGAAGCTGCTGCATTATTGAATTTAAAGGAATTTGGAAAATACCTTAATACAAAAATCAGCTCCTTACTTAAAAAAACAGAAGCTGTTTCGCCAAAATTAAATTGTCAATCTCCTCAAGAACTACAAAACCAGAGAAGACGATACAGACTACTGACTGACGTTGATAGGTATGAACAAATAATCATTACATTTGATAGCAAATATTTACCAGTAGCTAGTCAAAAACTGGAAGAACAAATCGCCACAAATAGATCGTGTAGAAAAATGTGGAATGTAATTTTAAAAGAAGCTACCAATGATCTCAATGAATCAATAAAGGAAATATTCGATAAATCAGATTATTTGTTTACGAATGTAGCCAAGCGCAAGCCTTCTAGCAATAAAACCATTTCAATTTATATCAATAAAGAGCTTTCAAAACCAGAAAACCTATTCGGGAAAGTCAACTTGACAGGACTTGTAAAAATAAAAGTAATAGTTGATTCGACGGGTGATGAATTTATATGGAAGAGCAATACTTTACGTCAAGCAGAAGCAAGCTTAGATTCCACAAATCAAAAGATTAATTTGCGCCTTAATGATCTAGCCTTAAAAGGAATTGAAACCATTTTTGAGGAACACCTGTGAAACTTTTTCTAATATTTTCCATTTTTATGTTTTCCTTCCAGTTTTGCTTTAGTGGAGGCTCAAGTAAAGGATTTTGCCAAAAGACTCCAAACTTTACTTTAAGAAATCAATCTGGAGATTTAATTGCCTTAGAACAAGTCCTCAATAAAACTAAAGCTAAATTAGTAGTTCTAAGCATTTTTCAGACAACATGTGCCCCGTGTATTGAAGAAATCAATTATTTAATTGAGTTTCAAAAAATAAGCTCAAAATCCAAGGAGAAAATATTTGATTTGGTTTTAATAGACTCGAAAGAAGAACGGAGTGTAACCCTAGAATTTATAAACAAACATGCATTCACAGACTTATTGGTCTTAAGTGATCCATATGGAAAGATTGACCCCTTCTTTGATTTAAAAGTAATTCCAAAATTGGTTGTTCTTGATCGCTTAGGTACATTGATTTACTCAAAGGACGGCAAAGAACTTAGTGAGTTACGATTATCAGATAAACTTGGAACAAATATAGAAGAACTTGCCTATGCTCACCTTTGTAAAAATGAACGGAGTAAAAATGCAAAACATAAATAATGTTTGTTTTGTACTTTTAATTTGTCTTTTGAATACCTCTGTCGTTTTTGCGGATGCTAATAGTGATTTGTTAAATGCATGCTACAAAAATGATTTCCAAAAAGTGACCGAAGCCTTGAGTAAAGGTGCAGACCCTAACTTTGTTCCTGCTAAATTTTCTCCCCTCATGTATGCAGTTCAAAATAAAAACATTGAAGTCATTAAATTGTTGTTATCGAAAGGCGCAAAAGCTGATTATTCTGGGCTTAATGGCCAAACACCACTTTCAATAGCGCAATCCAATAAATTAACTGATGCTATACCTCTGCTTTTGGGAGCTAAGGAAGAATTGAGTCTAGCTGGTATTGATATTACACTGACTTTAGACAAGTTTAATCTTATCTATAAGGAAGAAATTGAATCCTGCAAAGAGGAGGATTATTTCGAAAAGGACGTTGGTGAACAATTTAAAGTAAAAATCACAAAATGTAAATTTAAGGCTAGCAAAAATGGACCTGGCGATGGAATAGCATTGTTTTATAACTCTGAAATTTACAGAATGACACGAGAGTTAAATTTAAAGGACGTCAAACTCAGGGTTGCAGCAGAAAAATTAGAGCAAAAAGGAAAAGCCAAGTCCGAGATTGTTACCTTTGCAGGTGGCTTCGACGGAATTTGGTGTGGAGCGAGTATTCCCTTTGCGAAAGGCAAAGCAGTTTTGTTGTCTCAGAATATTTTTTATACAATTGTTTCATTGATCAGTAATGGATCACTTCCAAGAGGGTCAACGACTTGTGTTGAGTCAATTTACATTAATCAAAATGTTGAATCAGTGGTATACGATAACGAAAACCTGAAAAAAAATATGCTTAATAAATTAGTTGAGCTTAGAGATGCTGAAGAAAGAAAAAAGGCCAATAATTTTAAAATTTGACAATACGCCCTTTTCAAAAGGTAGCGAGGTTGTCCCAAGAATAGTTGAAAATTAAAGGTTGAGTGGCTCAACCATTTCGTGATTTCAATAGCTTACCACAGAAATTGAATTGCGAAAAAGAAAGGGCCACCCAATGCCTAGAAAGATACTGAAAGCCGTCAAAAAGATCAACCGCAAGTCCTTGGTTCATGCAAAGAAAAAGGACATTCTCGAGAATAAGTTCGAAAATACCAACGGCCCAATCGACACTCAGCACCTTTTAATTTCAACTCTCCTCCCTCCTGCTGTGAAAATGTTTATTCAAACGCTTGAGCAAGAAGTCGAGCAGTTGTGTGGCCCGATGTATAAGCACACAACCAGTGAGAACTCTCGTTGGGGGTCTCAAAAGGGATCGATCATTTTAGCCAACCAGCACATTGCCATTGAGCGCCCTCGAGTTCGTAATACGGTGACTGGCAAAGAGGTAAATCTATCGACCTATGAAGAGTTTCAAAAACCGGAGCTGTTTGAGGAGCAAGTGTTCCAGGAGGGTTTGAAAAAAGTTAGCCAACGGGATTACGAAAAAGGGCTTACTAAAATTGCTAGCAGCTTTGGGTTCAAAAAAAGTACCGTCTCGCGACGATGGATCAACGCAACATCGAAGAAGCTTGATGAGCTGCAAACTCGATCACTTTCAGAGCTGGACGTCAGAACGGTATTTATTGATGGCAAGCGCTTTCATAAGTTCGGCGTTATCGTCGCCCTGTGGGTATCCTCCGAGGGGAGAAAGTATATTCTCGGAATTTATAAGGCATCGAGCGCGAACCACCAAGCTTGTTTGAACCTCCTCAGCGATATCGAAAAACGAGGTTTACCAGGGGAAGGATTGCTCTTTGTGGTTGATGGCGGGAGCGGCCTTAATAAGGCACTCGAATTGAAATACGACTGTCATGACAAAAAGCAAAGGCGAGCGATTCGCATCCGCTGCCACATTCACAAGTGGTGGAACTTGGAGAAGATCCTTGGAGAAGAGGCGCACAAGGCCAAGGGGCTCTTCTGGGCTCTCCGAGATGCGAAAGACATGATTGAGGCCAAAAGCATATCCGATCGTCTGGAGAGCATTCTCCGTGACGCCAACATGTCGGCATTAAAGAGTTACTTGGAAGCTAAACAAGATTTACTGGCTATCCATGAATTGAAGTTGTCCAAAAATTTAAAACGATTCTTGTCGACGACAAATCCAATCGAATCACTCAATTCTTTGATCGAAGAAGATATGCGGAGAGTGAAGCACTGGAAGGACTCGAACCACTTTCAAAGATGGCTAGCAACTTACTGCCTGAACTCAGAGAAGAAAATGAGGCGAATCAAAGGACATAAGAGCATACCCGCCCTATGGATCGAGTTAAGAACAAAGCTCGAGACAAAAGACATTGACTCTTTTGAATCCACAGAGGAAGTTGCTTGAAAATAACCATCGCCACTCAACCAATTTCAACTAAACGATGGGCAAGCCCAAGGTAGCCATTTGCTAAACAACAATATTGGATTCACATTTCATTTTACCGAATCATTATTTATGACAGTACCCTATGGGACATTGATTCTTTGTCCTAAATTTCTGTACAGACAGGCCTTTTTGATAACCCTTTGATTTTTCATCACTCAAATTAAATACAAACCAAAACAATGGCTGCAGTCCCGGACACCCGTCTATTTCATGGTGTTTCGAGGAATTTCAATTTCCTTTGGCCTTTCATAAACTTATCCATATTTCTCGGGTCCGAAAAAACAATGGCACAGTTTTCGACACTCTTATTGTTAGGGGGCTGAATTTATCAGCCCTAAACAAAGGAGTATTGGTGTCAAAGCGAATATCGACTTTCGATAGAGAATCAAAGTTTCCAAGTCGGAAATATAAAAAATGTAAAGCCTGCGGCTCAACTGACCTCATTAGGCTTGAAGTTGACGTTCTGTGTGCTGACTGTGACTGGGATAGCACAGAAGAAACCGTGGCGTCTGGATTGATGGACGAGCTTTTCACGGCCTCGCGAGAGCATTTTATTAATGAAGAAAGCGCACGTCTCTTATTCCCTAATGAAGAAGACAGACCAATCGAAATTCAGCCACAAAATAAATCAAACCAAAAAGTTACAGCTTAACAAGAAAGGAGAATTAAAAAATGGAGAATTTCAAAAAAATGTCAGCAGAACATCAACGAATTTACAACGAGGCTTATCTTTATAAAGGAAAAACTACCTATGCTCGTCGAAAACTCAACGAAACACTACGACGTATTTGCAAATGGTTCAATAAGGAAATGCGTTCATCGGAACCAATTCCCCAAGAGTTTGCAGAGTATCTCAACAACTATGAAATAAAAAGATTGGAATACAGATGGCACCACATCTATTAAGAAAAGGAACTCTCTCTGTGCAAAATCAATTCCGGCTTTGGATGCGAACCATCCCAATTAAGATCATGACCACCAATCGAGTGTTCCTCGAAAAGGTGGAAGAAATTGATAAGCTCATTCTAAGCATGTTGAGTGCTAGGAATGCAATCCCAATCAATGAAAAGCAAAACCAATTCATCAAACTCAATTCACTACTAGAGGAATTGCAAAGGATGATGACCGATTATGAAAGGAGAAATGCATTTTATATGAACCATTTTCTACAGATTAAAATTAAAACGAACAACTTAATTCAAAAACTCCAACCAAAGGAACTCAATGCAAGAGCAAGCTGCTAGGTACGATTTATTTACAGGCACAAAGTTCAATAATACTCTCGAACAAAAATGTATCGTCGGATTCGCTTTTATAGAAGACGAGTCTCGATATTACAAAATTAGACTCATGCCTTTACCAGGCACGATTTACTATTTAACCAAAAATAATTCTTCACAGAATAAATACACCCTCTTCTCAAAACTGATAAATAAAGATGGTCGTTTGACCTTTCTCAATCCTGTTGGAAGTGGAGTTTTAGACTCAAGTTTCTATGATTACTTAGAAATAAAAATTCCGTTTTTTAAGGCTCAATTATTTATGTCGCTTTATCCGTCTAAACCCCATTTTAAGGAAAATCAAAATAATGAATAAAAAAGAAATTCGTTTTCTTCTCACCATTGTTGTCGCAACAATGTTTTGGTCTATCGCGAGTTTTGCCAGCGTGGAGTCAAGCCTCATGGCCGTTCAAACAAAATTGATCGGAACCATTTTACCTTTAGCCTCAATCATCGGGTTAATCTTCGCAGGACTTTCATTTGTTTATGGAAGTCCAAACGCCCGTAACCATCTTGTACTTGCAATCATTGGTGCCATCGTTGGATTTGGTGCTCCAAGTATTGTGAGTTGGATTCAATCAATCATTCATTAGCACTGGATATAAGAGCACGGATGCTCTTGGTTCAGTTTTATTTTTAATGAATTTAACAGACAAACGGAGTGCAAATGAGTTTGAAAGTTACTGAAGTTAGTCGTTGTCTAGATAAAAAAATGACCATCATGGGTTTTGAAATTCCTGACCTACTGATGCTCTTTCTAACAATCTCAATATTGAACTTTTTATTTGGATCTTCATCGATCAAGTGGTTGCTTGTATGGCTGCCAAGTGTTTCTTTAGCATTACTTTTGCGATATTCAAAGCGCGGTAAACCCGATAACTACCTTGTTCATTGGATTCGATTTCAAGGTAAGCCCCATATAATTAAAGCGTTCGCTGATCCCACCGAATGGAGCAATCCACCTAGATTTAATGACAAAAGGATAAACCTATGAAGAATGTCTTAGCTGACTATTTACAAATTTGGGGCATTGAAGAAAACACTATAATTTTTGCCGATGGCTCCTATGGTTTCGGTCTAAAAATAACGCCCGTTGATTGTTCATGTTGGTCATCGGATATGGCTAATAGCTTTTCTGCGCAAGTCACAACTTTTTTAAATGGCTTACCCTCTGAAATTGACTTGCAATTCATTCAAGATATTAAGGGTGGTAATATTGAAACTATTAACAAACATGGACGTGTGGATTTTACCGAGAATGAAGTCGTCCGTGAACTCACAAGTGAGCGTGTAAAAAAATATCAACTTGAAGATGAACAAGGGTACTTACCTACACATGAAGCTCTTGTTTTCGTGCGCAAACGTGCGCCTTCAAAATTAGTCGCAAAAAATGGATTATTTAGAAGCTTCAAATTATTTCAAGAAATTGCTGAGACAACATTAAAACGAGACTTAGCTGTCATTGAGAGAATGAAAAACGATATTGCATTTGGCTTAACAAGTCTTAGCTTGAAACCTATTCACTTGGAATCTGAAGAGATTACACGACTGATTTATCAACAATGGAATCCCTCACGAAAAGCCGAAGTTGGCAATGTTAATCCTGACAATCTTCGATCTTCAGTTCTATTTACTGATGTTGGTATCGACAACCAGGGGTTTTCATTAGGAAACTACCATTATCGACTCATTTCTTTAAAAATATTACCAGACACAACTTTTGCAACGATGGCGGCCCGTCTTCGTGAGCTTCCCTTTAACTCAAGATTATTTTGTACCATTCATGTACCCGACCAACAAAAAGAGCTTGAATCTTTAAAAACTCAAAGGAGAGTGGCTTTCTCTATGGTGGCAGGCCAACGAAACAAAGTTGCCGATCTTGAAAGTGAGGCCAAATTCAAAGACTTAGAAACGCTTCTTGAACAAATGGTTGGTCAAGGTGAAAAAGTATTTCACCTGAGCTTCCAAGTATTGATTAGCGGGACTGATATCGTGGATCTTGAGAACAAAGTTAGCGAAACCTTAGCTTTGGTGCGAGAGTTGGGTGGAGCTGAAGCTATGGAAGAAACACTTGCCGCTTTTGATCTCTTTGCTGATATTGCTATTCCAAATGTGCGAGCCAAAGAACGAACAAAGCCTGTTAAAACCTCTAACCTTTGTGATTTTCTTCCACTCTATGGGCCATGGGAAGGTCACACAGACCCCAAGATTCTATTACGATCACGACTTGGAAGTCTTGTGAGTATCAACCCTTTTTCGAGCGAACTCACAAACTTCAACCAGATTGTGAGCGGTGGATCAGGTAGCGGAAAAAGCTATATGACGAACATTTTAATGATGCAAATGTTGAAGGAAAATCCAAAGGTCTTCATTGTTGATATTGGAGGTTCCTATCGCAAAATTTGTGACAACCTCAATGGGCAATACATTGCGCTTGGTGTGGATTCAAAGTTTTCTATTAATCCGTTTGATTTGGTCCCTGGTGAATCTAAACCCTCCAGTCATAAAATAAAATTTATTCTAAGCCTTGTTGAAATTATGACGAAGGAGGAAAATCAGAATCAGCTCGGAAAATACGAAAAAGCAGAAATCGAAACCGCAATTGATCGAGTGTACCAAAATTCAAATTTTCCGAGGCTCTCAGATCTTCAAAAAGAACTCACTTCACATCCTGACAGAAACATTCAAAAGCTTGGGCTCATTTTAAATGGCTGGTGTGGTCAGTCACCCTATGGTTTATTCGTAGATCAAGAAACAACTGTTGAACTTCATCGTCCCATCGTGTGTTTTGATCTTAAGGGTATGGAATCGTTTCCAGATCTACAGGCCGTATGCTTATTTGTAATCACGGATTTTATTTGGCGAGAAGTTCAAATGGACAGATCACGAATGAAGTTTTTGATTTTAGATGAATGTTGGAAGTGTGACACGAACTCAATTCGTGAAGTCCAAGTCGAAAGACTGGCGGCCTAACG
>CAZYOE010000154.1:0-7106 GCA_964648725.1 uncultured Pseudobdellovibrionaceae bacterium
ATGGCTATTGGCTATAACCTGGCATCATCCTAAGTCACAAACCTCATTGGATTGAAGCAACGCTTCTCGAAGGCCTGGGAAAATGAACTTGGAAGGCAAACTGAGGGCTCCGAAAAGCGTGACGCGTTGGAAGATTCAAAAGATTTAAGGCCCCTCGCCCATTAACCAATAGAGCACTGACGTCCGGGGGCCTTTAAATCTTTGAATCTTCCATTTCGGCGAGGCCATGGATGGCCGCCCCGAAGTTGCCTTCCAAGTTCATTTTCCCAGGCCTTCGAGAAGCCCCCGGCCCAAGCACAACCTTGCGTAAAGATGTGATATAGGGTTAGACATAAAGTACGTCGCAAGGAGATCACCGCAGTCCAACAAAGTCAGCGAAAAAAAGATCAAGCTGGGGTTAATTATCTCTGAAGTCGGGTGTATCACTCACCTCTTCTTCACCATCTTCATCTTCCATCAGATCATGCTCCGCCGTAATATGAGTTGGCGGCATATAGGCACTGGCTTTGATTTTGCGAGCACTTTTGCCCCATCTAAAAACTCCAAATACGGCTCCTAAAACTGCATAAGTGAGAAACAGAATGAACATATTTACTTCGGGACGAAGTGCAACAGCCGTAAAGATTCCAACTCCCACAACAAGATAACGGAATGGCAATCGTTCTTTGAGGTCTAAATCTTTAAAGCTGCGATACCTAAAAGTACTTACCATCACAAAAGCTAATAAAAATGCCATCACCAACAAACCCACATTTGCCGTTGGGTTGATCCCTAAATCAGTGAAAGCGAGTACCGAGCTCGCAACAATACCGGCTGCCATCGGAATTGGAAGGCCTTGAAAATAGTTTTTCTCGATAATATTAACTTGAACGTTAAAGCGAGCTAAGCGAAGTGCTCCACAGGTAACAAAGAGGAATGATGCCAACCAACCAATGCGTCCAAAGGGATAAAGAGCCCATTGATGCATAAGTAGAGCGGGTGCCATACCAAAACTACAAAGATCACAGAGGGAATCATACTCCGCCCCGAACTTGCTGGTGGATCGTGTGAGTCGAGCCAATCGACCATCGAGCAGATCAAAAAAGGAGGCTGCAACGATGGCATATGCAGCAGTTGTAAACTCACCTTTAATCGCAGAAATTATCGCAAAAAAACCGCAGAACAAGTTACCCGTGGTAACTAAATTCGGTAGAATGTAAATGTGCATTGAGAGCCGACGGGGTCTTTCTTCACCAACCAAAATATGATCTCCCTGTGAATGTTTATTTTGCAGGACGGTTTCCATGTTAACATCCTCTCTTTAATCTTATAAAGAAGCACCAAAAAGTGAAAACAATAAAAATAAACCCGAAGCACTCATCACTGGTAAAGTTAAATTATCATCTAATTTTCCGATGGGAATTAACTCGGAAAAAGCCCCTACCAAACCGGAAAGTAAACTCACTACGACAATTCTCTCTGTCAATATATTATGAGCATAGAGATAACTAAAGGTAATTAGAGTACATACACCCATCGCCGCCAAAAAACCTTGCAAGCTTTTTTGACCCAAAATCTTGTCTTTTCCATAGAGAATTCCGACACAACTTGCGATGGGATCAGCAAACGCTAAAAATAAAAGTGTGAGACTAACAATTTTCGCCGGAAAAAGAAGAACAATTACTAAAACCCCAGTAATCAAATAGGAATTACCTGAAAGCTTATGCACTTCATTCTCACGGATAACCGTCTGAAACATGCCAACAAAAATATCATTTAACTTTGTTGAATACTGACGAATGATATCAGGAACCACAAACACCAAGGCGGTAGCCAAGAGTAAGATAATAGCTGTTTCTCTGGAAACTCGTTGGTGAATCAATACCATGATTAGCACTCCCAACATATGCCAGGTCTTCCGCGCAAGATGCATGTCTGATCTACGTTTAAATACTCGAGCCACCATTTATATCCTCCAACGTGCATGAACGAACGCACAAAACTAGATACTCTGGTCATTTAGTTTTCTTAATACCAGGTCCCAATTCGCCGTGTACCGTATTATAGGGTGCACTGCACCCGCAAGAAACAAAGCTTTATTTTACAAAAAAAATGAAACAGTCTGTCCCGTTTTTACGATAAGTTATTGTTTTTCAACAACTATTTCAAGGTCTTCAGAGAGGTTGCCAGATGCGCCATTAATCCATTCCAGCTTGAGCTTATTCGTCCCTTCATTAAGGCTTAAGAAGTCGGTGGTGAAGCTCTTCTCGAGCATAAAGATGTTCGCGGTATATCCATTATTATTATTTGTAATTCGCTTAACGTCTTTCAAACAATTTCCATTGAGTCGCAGTTGATGGATGTTTTTCAAGTGCTGAGAACTATTTTTTCGTGAACAATCCCACTCTATGGTTGCCAAGCGATCAGGCTCTTGCCAATTGGAAGGGTCAACAGCTGATACGCTTGCTGGCGAGCGGGAATCGACTTTTTTTGCATCCTTCTCGTAGGACTCAATTGGGTTATTTTCAGGCATTGTCCATAAATCTACTTTAAGCATGACTCCAAGAACCAGCACTATTGCCAGCAGTACAAAGATTTGTGGAGAAATAAAGCGTTGATTCAATCTGCTCATGAATCAGGGATCGGCAGTTTTTTGACACCTTTTAAGGCCAGGCTTTTGCAGTTTACTTTTTTGAATAAATAAATTTTGACGCAGACATAACGCGCTTGCGTTCAAACCTTAATCTGGTCTTTTCTTTAATCGGCATTTCATGTCAAACTACGAACGAAAACAAACTGGACAATTGTCTTAAACAACACGGAGGCCCTCTTGAAAAACAAACTTTTTAATTTAATTACTGGTACCATCGCAGTAAGCCTTGGTCTTGTTGCCTGTGCTCCAAGCGCAAGCCAACTTAAAAAAGCCATCGAAAAAGATCCAAGTATCGTTTTCGTTGCGATTGAAAAAGCTCCTGATCAATTTATCGAAGTTGTAAACAAAGCCGCTCGCGAAGCTCAAACTCGCCAACAACAAAAGGAAATGGCTGAGGAACAAGGTAAGCGTGATACTGAATTCAAAAATCCCTTAAAGCCCGTTATCGACGAAAGTCGCCCTTTCATGGGACCAAAGACTGCAAAAGTAACGATCGTTGAATTCTCAGATTTCGAATGTCCCTATTGCTCGCGAGGTTACCATACTGTTAAAGAAGTCCTTAAAGAGTATCCAAATGATGTGCGTGTTCTTTTCAAACACCTTCCTTTAGATTTTCACCCTAAAGCTCTTCCCGCAGCCAAGTATTTTGAAGCTATCGCTCTCCAGGACCAAGAAAAAGCGATCAAGTATCATGATACTATTTTCCAAAACCAAGATAAACTTCGCAGCGAAGGCGAAGCTTATATGAAAAAAGTGGCCAAAGACCTTGGTGTAAACCTAAAAAAACTTGAAGCAGACGTGGCCTCCGAAGCCGTCATGAAAAAAATCCAAGCAGATATCGATGAAGCCAAAGGCTTCGAAATCAGCGGTACGCCTGGTTTTGTTATCAATGGTGTTTCACTTCGTGGTGCTTATCCATTCAGTGAATTCAAAGCAATCATAGACAAACATCTTGGAAAATAAGTCGACTCGCCTAAATAAATATGTAATTTAAGTTTACAGACTCGGCTAAAGCCCCTCTCTAGAGGGGCTTTTTTTTTGTAGCATTGACCAATTAAACTACCAATGTTGTCATTATAATGTGATCACAACCGTAGGACATTTCTTAATCTTTTCAAGCCAGGGCCTAAGAGAGTTTTTAACTCTTTTAAGGGATACCTTTTTGTCGCTTGTCACCCCCCCGTTTCGCTGGAAAGAAACAATTCATCAGCTATATTTTGTCGCTAATGGAAGTTTGTTTATTATTGCATTTTGCGTGGCTTTTGCCGCTATCGTAACAATTCTTGAATCCTCATTTCACATGATGGCGGCAATACAAAACGACTCCATGGTGCCTGGATTTGCATCCATGCTGATTTTGCGAGAACTGGGCGCTGTTGTTTCCGCGCTCTTATTGACCTCTCGGGTAGGGGCGGGATTTGCGGCCGAGGTCGGTTCAATGACGGTTACGGAGCAAGTTGATGCCCTAAGAATGTTAGGCATCGACCCAATTAGATATATTGTTGTACCCAGGTTGGTCGCATGCACTCTGGGAGCTGCCATGCTGACTATTATTGCCAACATTGTCTGCCTTTATTGTGCGGCGATCGTTTGCGAAGCCTATCTTGGATTTACCTTAGCACTTTTTAAAACGGCGATGATTCGTTTTGTTGGGTTTCAAGACCTGATTTTTGCTGCCATCAAAGGAGCTGTTTTTGGTAGCGTCATTCCACTGATAAGTTGTTACTTCGGCTTTCGCTGCAAAGCTGGGGCGGAAGGCGTCGGCCTTGCAACCACCCAAAGCGTGGTCGCAAGCTCAGTTGCAATTATAATATTAGATTTTGTTTTAAGCTTTTTCTTTTCACACTTTTATTGAGGTTGAGCTCATGAAGATTGAAACCAAAGTTGGCCTTTTGTTTTTAGTAGCTGTCTCATTTATTATCGGATTTGCCTATGCACTTGGAATAGTTAATCCATTTTCAAATTACAATGAGTTAATTGTTCAATATAACTATGCTGGAGGTCTCGAAAAAGGCTCACCGGTTCGAGTGATGGGTATCGAGGTCGGCAAAGTCAAATCCATCGACTTTGATCCAAATGGAAAAACAGCCACGGGCGAAGAAGTGAAACTTCAAGTTCGAATTGGCGTTTCAAAACAAGCATGGGAAACAATCCGTCAAGATTCTCACTTCTATATTAATATGGCTGGAGTGATCGGTGAAAAGTTTTTGGAAGTGTCTCCTGGAACCTTAGAAAGTCCAGCCCTCACTCCAGGAGCAAAAGTTCGTGGCGAAGACCCTCCCCGTGTCGATCAATTGATCTCACAAGGATACGGCCTTGCTGGAAAAATCTTAGATATTGTCAGTAAAAACGAAGGCTCAGTCACTGGAATGATCACTCAAATTGATAAATTAATTACCAACTTCAACAAAACTCTGGCGATGCTTGATAAAACATCCAAAAACAAAGATGTGGAACGACTTATTAATAACTTTATCATCATCTCTGATGATGTCGCATATCTTACGCAAAAATTACGTTCTGAAAAAGGCGAAAAGGCCATGGAAGTTTTAAACAAACTGATTCTGCGCCTTGAAAACCTCGATGCTCCAGCCGTCCGCAAGTTTTTACAGGAAGAAGGCATCAAAGCAAAGATGTTCTAACAAACGCGCCTACCTCCCATGGTAATTTGTCAGGAGACGATTAAGCGGTAGATGGGGAAAGCACTCCCTCCGTCAGTGGAATTCATCTCTATAATATGAATCTGCAAACACTAAGAACTACTCTTTTTCTTGCGCTTTTCATTATCTCGCTGAGCTCTTAAGCCCTAGAAACTCCAGAGGAGGTCCCCAACAACTTAACCTCTGAAAGATTGTGTTCCGATCCCATTGCGCTTGCTTCCTATATCTTACTCAAACGAAGTTTACTTACTCAGGGACAAGATGTCGTGGGGAAGTTCGGCGACATCTCACCTCAAGGTCTGTTTTATGACTCTGCGGAAAGGGAGAAATTAGGTGATTTTGATTTTGATAATATTTTTCCTGAAAATCAGTCCCAAAATAAGTGTGCCATAAGGCTCAAGAACTTTATCGAGATCTTCGGAAATTGTAAAAAAATCATAACCCCAAACAGCAAGTAAGCCATCTGGCTTCAATAACGATTGCACTTTTTCAAAAAAATATCCTAGTTAAGCCAATGTAAAGCTTGGACAACAGTAATGAGATCCAAAGAACCTTGTTCAAAATGAATGTCCTCAACCCTTGCCACTTCATATTTAATATTATTCGTGTTAATTGCATGACTGACTTGCTGCCCACTCAAATCTGTCGCCTTCACTTCTTGGATGAATTTTGAATGCTCCACAGCCACTTGCCCGTTTCCGGTAGCACATTCCCAACAAACTCTGGTGACGGGTATATTCTGGCGAATAAACTGGCGGAGAGCGACCGGATAATACCATTTTCAGTTAGAATGTAGACTAAGGCGGCACTTTGAGTATGAATCTGCCTGTTTGAAAAACGAATTTCAGACACCGAAACCCTCTTTTCCGAATTTTGAATTGAACCCTCTGACAATCCTATCGGTGATACCAGACTTTTATCTTATTATTTAACAAACTCCAAAAATAAAAAACCCCCGAGGTTTTGCCCCGAGGGTTTTAAAAGCTATTTACAGCTCAAAACTACTTCTTCTTAGCAGTTTTCTTTTTTGTAGCTTTCTTCTTAGTAGCTTTCTTTTTTGTAGCTTTTTTCTTAGCCATCTTATCCTCCTAGGATATTTTATGTTGTTGGTTACTCGTTGCTTTCTATTTCAAATTGTGAACAAGGTGACTCTTGTCGTCAATAAAAAAATTTCAAAAAAAATCTTTTTGCATCATTTTTGCGTTCATCAAATTCCATAAAGGGAGTTGCTATGCTCTTTCAGTTTGTAATTTTGAGTTTCGGATTCTTGTTCACGCATCGGATGATCGAATTTCAGATCAACAGGAAACCCTTATCAGAAGCCATTTCTACCAAGATTGTGAAAACACAAATTTTGTTTTTCTGGTTTCTAACCATCCTTTCGCCCTGGCTTCCGGTCCCGTTTTTAATTTTTTTTCTAGTTGTCCCAAATTTAGCCGCTGCTCGTCTCGATTGGATCCTAAATTTCATTTTGAGACATCAGTTTCGGCAAAATTTGCTGAACTTTATAGACGAAGTAATCCTTTTGATGATGACCGGGAAGTCTTTTAGGGACTCATTTCTTCAACTAACGAGCAACTCACAACACTTTTTTCACGTAAAACTCCGTGAATTGTTTGTTGTTGGAAATTTTCAAACGCAATTTACTAATTCAAAGTATAAAGAATTGGTCCAAGTGGCAGAACTGGTCCAGTCAATCGAAAAAAATCCGCACAAAGCCATCGATAAACTGCGCGCGTACCGCCGCCAACTCCCTTGGGCTGTCAATTTTCAGCGAAAATCAAAACAAGCAACAATTGAAATTAGGGCTCAAG
>CAZYOE010000154.1:7123-10813 GCA_964648725.1 uncultured Pseudobdellovibrionaceae bacterium
CTTGGGGCTCTTGATTTTCGTCGGCCGCAATCACGGTTTGCAGATTAAATCAGTTATTTTCCCGTCACTGTTTTTATTTCTTTGCGGCTTGATCTCACTGTTTCTGTTGGGAAGGAGACAAAGATGGAAAACATAAGTCCTTCACTACTTTTACTACTTGATGTGCGCGCAGCGTTGGAAAATGGTACTTCTGTTCGAACAGGAGTTCTTCATTTTTTAAAAAATCATCATGAATCTTTTGCCGAAAGTGTTTCAACATGGCTGTTGAAACTAGATCAAGGGCAGGAAACACAGTCACTTTTAGTGAAACTGCATCCGTGTCGGCGCACGCTCCTTATTCTTTTAGAGAAAGGTATCAAAGGTGTTCCTATCCTCAATCAAATTGCCGAACTCGAAGCGGAAATTGTGCGATCCTGCGAGGCTGAATTGGAAGAGCAAATACAGAAGCTACCTATTAAGTTGATGATTCCAGTATTGTTTCTCATGTTTCCTGCATACCTTATACTTTTGCTAGGTCCAATTTTATTAAACATCTTCAATCAGCTAAACTAGTGTTCAGCAAAGGGTAGGGAGTATCAATTTAATAAGAGCCAGCACCGTCTATACTTTAACTTGCAATTTTACCTTCAAACATTTTATCTAATGACTTCAGTCGGAGGTAAAATTGATGGCAACTCGGAATTGCACAACAAAGGATGGGTTATCCGATCTACAACTTTTGGTTTTAGAGCTGGAGAAACCTCATCCTGATCCAAAAATCATCAAAACCTTGACCTCAAAGTACGGAATTCCCTATAAAGCCAAGATCTCTGAACAACTTGATGAGCTTTTGTTGTACCTCAACAGCTTGTCAGTATCCCCAGAGAATGAACCTAACAAAGAACCTTAATTCCCGCTTCAGTCCTTTTCAGCCCATTGCGGTTCACGAAAAAAAACTGAATTCGAGAATCAGGATATATATAAGGATATTTATGCGCCCAATTGCCAACTCGATTTTAGATCTCATCGGTAATACCCCGATCGTTCGCTTGAATAAAATTGTTCCAGAAAATCTTCGGCAACATCAGTTTTTTGGAAAACTTGAGTACTTTAATCCAGGAAACAGCGTTAAAGACCGCATCGGAATGGCAATAATAAGTGAAGCTGAGAGCAGTGGTCGCCTGAAACCAGGTGGCACCATCGTGGAAGCCACCTCTGGAAACACTGGTGTTGGCCTGGCCCAAGCCGCACTATTAAAAGGTTATAAATGCATTTTTGTAATGCCCGACAAGATTTCTGAAGAAAAAAGGGCCATTTTGAGAGCCTACGGTGCAGAAGTCATTATTACTCCGACCGCTGTAGAGCCCGAAGACCCAAGAAGTTACCTCTCAGTTTCTCAGCACCTCGCCAAAGAAACTCCAAATGCTATATTGGGTAATCAATACCACAACCCTGCCAATCCAAAAGCACACATTGCAACCACCGGCCCTGAAATTTGGGAACAAATGGAAGGCAACCTTGACGTTTTTGTTGCCGGTGCAGGAACTGGTGGAACAATTTCAGGGGTCGGCGAATATCTTAAGTCTAAGGATTCGCAAATTAAAATTGTTTGTTCTGATCCAGTAGGAAGTATTCTTGCTGATCTTTTTTATCATGGCAACGTCATCACCCCTGCACATGGTTACCTTGTGGAAGGCGTCGGCGAAGATATGCTGCCTGATAACGTTCATCTAAAAACTATGGATGATTTTGAAAAGGTCACTGACCCTGAAGCATTCCAAATGACTCGCCAGCTTGTGGCGAAAGAAGCACTTTTCTTAGGTCCATCATCAGCAATGGCCTTGGTGGGGGCATTTAAGTACGCTGCCAAACTGAATAAACCCTCGCGCATCTTAGTTCTTTTTCCAGATAATGGCCGGGGCTACCTCAGTAAAGCCTTCAATGAATCTTGGCTCAAACAAAATAATTTGATCTAGCCAACAGAGACGGGAGAAAAACATGTCTGATATTTCTAAACTTAACAAAAATTTGGGATTTTCTACTCGAGCAATTCATGCGGGTCAGGTCCCTGACCCAACGACGGGTGCGATTATGACTCCCGTTTATTTAACCTCAACATTTGTGCAAGCTTCTCCGGGAGTTCATAAGGGCTATGAATATAGCCGTACGAGTAATCCAACTCGTAAGGCCTACGAAGACTGCTTAGCCAGCCTTGAAGAAGGAACCCATGGTTTTGCCTTTGCTTCCGGTTGTGCTGCCACCACAACAGTTTTACATCTTTTAAAGCAAGGTGAACATGTCATCGCTGGTGATGATATGTACGGTGGAACGTTCCGATTGTTTGATAAAGTTCTTCGCCATAATGGCTTGAACTTCACTTATTTAGACTTAACAAATGCAGAGAACCTCAAAGAGGCCATTCGTCCAGAAACAAAGATGGTATGGATTGAAACTCCCACAAATCCTACTTTGAAATTAGTCGACATTAAGAGAATTTGTGAGATCGCCCACGCTAAAAATATTTTGGTAGCCGTGGATAATACTTTTATGAGTCCTTATTTCCAACGCCCTCTCTCATTAGGTGCTGATATTGTTGTGCACTCGACTACTAAGTATGTCGGCGGTCATAGTGATATGGTGGGAGGTGCTGTTGTTACCAATAAAAAAGACATTGCTGAGCGTATTGCATTTTTGAGTAACTCCATGGGTACAATTCAAGGTCCTTTTGATGCATTCATGAGTTTACGTAGTTTAAAAACGCTTCCGATCCGCATGAAAGCACACGAAAAAAATGCGATGGAGATTGCGCGATTTCTTGAACCCCACCCCAAAGTACAGTGGGTGCGTTATCCAGGACTAGCCTCTCACCCACAGCATGAATTGGCTAAAAAACAAATGCTCGGTTTTGGTGGCATGATCACTTTTGCGTTGAAAGGTGGCATTGATCAATCACGCACCCTTCTTGAAAATGTGAGAATTTTTGCTCTGGCAGAAAGCTTGGGTGGAGTTGAATCGTTGATTGAACATCCAGCCATCATGACGCACGCTAGCGTTCCAATTGATGTGCGTAAGCAACTTGGAATCGATGATAGCCTCGTTCGCCTGAGTGTGGGCATCGAAGACATCGAAGACTTACTTGCTGATTTAAAAAATGCACTAGAGAAAGTGTAAGCGAATTTGTTCTGAAAATGCCTTATCAAGTTGCAGTTAAGAAAACATACTTGACAAGGCATTTCGCTCCCCTTATTCAATGTTCTCTGTTTTCAACAAACAGTTATTTCTTGAAATGGCTTGGTAGCTCAGTCGGTAGAGCAGAGGACTGAAAATCCTTGTGTCGGCGGTTCAATTCCGTCCCAAGCCACCATCCTTTGCTAAAGCTTCGGATGGCAGGCCACTTCTTCAACGAATCGTAAGCTTAATCAAATATCTCTAAATAAATCTATAATTGAACTAGATAACAACGTCCTCGTTTGACCTATCTGTTGTATTTAAATTGTTTTTGTTCCGGAAATTAAAAAACAGATTGATGTTATCTTGGAGTTTAATGATTGGACTGCCAACCCCGAATTCTGTACTAAAAATCATGGAGCTCAAATGGAGTTTATCGCCAAAAAAACTCATCGAACCATTCACTATGACTCCACGAACCTTGAAAAACTAAGGCTCTACGCCAAAGACTGGGGCAGTCGAACTTTTGCTAGCCACAATAGG
>CAZYOE010000155.1:0-6757 GCA_964648725.1 uncultured Pseudobdellovibrionaceae bacterium
ATGTATTAGGCACGCCGCCAGCGTTTGTTCTGAGCCAGAATCAAACTCTCCAGTTGAATTCTGTGAATCACTCAAACACTTTGCTTTTGCTGTGTTTGGGTTTTTAAAAAAAATTGCTTAAGAACCCATAAATCATATATCTAGCTATTCAGTTTTCAAAGAGCGTTTTATCGTTTCGAGGGATCGGAAGTTAAGAGTTCTATTTGTTTTCGTCAATAGGGAATTTAAAATATTTTGTGTTTTTTTTGGAACATCCCACGGATTAGGCATTTTTTTAAGTACGCTTCAGTCTTTGCCTAATTTAGAATCAGTAATATTGCGAATAATGAGCTTTTTGCATAAAGTTAAGTCATGATTTAGCGCGTAGAGAGATGGAAAACTTTTCGAGGAGATAGGCTTTGGCAGAGAGCCCCCGTGAGTTGCTGAGTTTCTTTACGCTGAATTACAAATTGTGATCTAAATCCAAAACCAATTTAACCAATCCAATCCTTGAGAGGTTCGAATTTAAATTTAAAAGTTTGGCTGTAGACTGAACAACATGCAAACAGCAAGTGCCTCAGAAACACCAATCATGTTTTTTATTCCAAAGGGTAACAAAAGACGTCTCGCATCCTTCCTTTGCTGCAAGTACGGTTATTTATTGAACCCAACTTTTCCATTCTTGAACTGAATATTTGCTTGAAAGCACAACTTTATTACTGCCGCTCTATGCTTTGCAAGAGGTAGCAGTCTGCTCAGTAGGTTACCCCAGTTATGCTCATTGTTTCTGATGAGGTATAAATAAATATTATGTATAGTTTCCGCTTGTGTCCAACTGCTGAAAGTAACTATTCTAAATTGCAACCCCATTGATCGAACCTTAATAATCAAAACCAAGGATGGAAATTTGATTGAATTTAAAAATATTATTTTCTGCATGTATTATTCATTGATCATCTTTTTTTTATGGGCATCTCCACTCTTGGCTGATGAGCTAAATGAAAAACTGAAACTTTGGGAAGCTAACGCCCCTTATTGCAACGGATTCCCATCTAAAGTTAGTTGGGAAGATTCTAAAAATCACTGCGATGACGGGGATATGGTACTATTTGTGGGACTTCTCTGTGGAGCTGGCGATGAACGAGGTTGTGAAACAGTTCGACTCTCCATGGATTCTAACGGGCGATGGTTTCGCTCTCCACGTCGTCGATTAACCAATAACGATGGCAACGGAAATTCATTTTCGCCTGATATGGCTCTCGGAGCGCAAATTTATTTAACGAAGCAGAAAGACTATAAAGCAGCCGCTCTCTGGTATAATTGGATCGAAGACCATATTCCCTGCTCTTTAACCGACACCAAATGTAATCTAAAAGGACTGCCTCGATTTTGCACGGACGATAGCGAAAAGGGCTGCACGATCCAACCAAACCACTTGGCTATCCTTGCTGAAACCAGACATAAGCTGGGAATTAAGTCTGAACTGGATTCTGGCTGCCCTCAGGAACTAAGATCCATCGAGGAAATTTGGGCTATCTATATGGCGCCTTGGCGTTCATCGAAAGGACTCTATTACCTCACTGACATAGCCTGCGGAGCGGCTCCTGCCTTCAACCATAGAGGCGCTCAGTTCAATGACAAAGGATTCCCGTTGCATTTAATTGCCACGGAGATATTTTTACTAAGGTTAATGGAAAAAAATGATCCGCAACTCAACCTTTCCGCAGCCCAACTCGTTCAGCGTCAGCCAGAAAATCCTTTTTTTCTCTACTTGCGAGATGGTCCAACAGCACAAGTTTTAAATAAAACTTTAAACATGTGCCCTGAAAATCAAGAGGAAATTAACCGATCACGTAAATCTCAGTGGTCGTGGGAGAGAGCCGACGCTGATTTGGCCTATAAAGACTCGATGCTTTGGGATTGCATCTTTATGGCTAAACTTTTTGCTAATGGACTAGTAAACTAATTTTCTTTTAGGCAGAAGATAAAAACACCAAACCTGCTTTATTGACTCGAACTTTATCCCCCCAAGACTTGGCTCATGATTAAGTTATATCAGTAGTTCCCCGCTACTCCTAATTCGATTTGAAGCGAAGGCAACGAACAAGTGAGCCTTTTTCAGCAGAATCTAGCTATTGGGTTGTGTTTTATTCGAGCAATGGGCCACTGACAGTTCGTTGTAATTCTTCAGTAACAACGATTCCATGGGAACCGCAAAATAGCGAATGTACAGCTTTCATTTCTATCTGCATGGCCGATTTCCATTGCCATTCGAAAAACGAATGGGCAGATATCCATCCAGGTTCTAGGATATAAGTTTAAATAAACCAAGACCATATTCAGTTAGAAAGTATACCAAGGCGGTAATGGACCCGAATGAGATGAGCCGAAGGCGCGAGGCTCGTGATGGACACGGAGCCTTCTGGGCTTCCCTTCACAGAGGGACCCTGCCCAGTGTAAGGCGCACACGAGGCGGGGCGATTATTTTCTGATTCTCTTTGATGATTAAATCAGTTTGGTTTATGTGGGCATCGCTCCAGTTGCTCAGCCGAATTCAGAGTTGAAAGCCCCGAAACTGATCGATAACTAGCTATGCGTTTCAGAAGAGAGGGCACTGCTACCTTGTCGTAGCGATTTTTTTGCCAATACTTCTGTGCTTCAGAATCACTAAAGTCGCAAAACTGTTTTAGGGCAACAGCGGCAAGTTCACCAGATGCATGCCATCCATTCCAACAATGGTCATAAATGGGACCTCGATTATTGCGAATGACATCATCAATAATTTCAATGAACCGATTTTTATCACTATAGCTAACACCCTCATAACTGAGAACATTAGGACGGCCATTTGGTTTCACACAATGAGTGGTTGGAATTAAATATTTGCTATTACCGTAGGCGTAAACAACCTTTGAAAATCCAACCTGACACAGAGCCATCAATTGATTTTGAGTCAATACACCGCTGTCATTGTCATTGGCTTTCCTGGTGCCAGCACTTCCACCACGATAAAGAATTCCCAAGATAACAGGTTTAAAATAATTCAACCCAAATGTTTTTTTCTTAGGGCTGGGACGAGAATAAAAATCACGTTCTAACAAGGCGGGGTGAGACTGAACTAGTGGGGTCGCTTGAGCTCCCGGTAGCCAAAATAAGAACCAAACAATGCCTATATAGACCTTATTCATGTTAACCTCATTGATAGTAAAAGATAAGGTCATGGCATATTCTTCTCGAAAATGCCATTATCTTGATTACAAATGAGGCTGTAAATTATCTCTTAGTTCCAGGTTTAATTCGTAGTTTGAATCAGGTAATGATGAAGAGACTCGGCCATTTGCCGTCCTTCGTAAATGGCCCAAACAATTAAAGAGGCACCCCTTTTGACATCACCCGCAGCAAAGATTCCTGGAACATTCGTCATAAAGTTTTTATTGACCTCTACCGTGCCTCGTTCGGTAGTCTTTAATAAAAGTGGATTCAGATACTCGAGTCGTGGACCAACAAATCCCATTGCTAACAAGACAATATCGACTTCAATTTCTTTTTCAGTTCCCGGTTTAGCGACAAATTTACCCTCCTTCAGTTCAACCTCAACGGTGCGCATGGCACGCACTCTCCCTTGTCCATCACCAATAAATTCTAAAGTGGATACCCCCCAACGCCGCTCACCGCCTCGCAGGGCACCTTCCTCATGCGACGTTGATACTTTATATTTGGAAGGGCGAGGCATTATTTCAAGTTGATAAACTTTCGAGCACCCTTGTCTCAATGCTGTCCCATAACAGTCAGCCCCGGTGTCTCCACCCCCAATCACAACAACTTTCTTTCCGGAGGCATTTAACTCCGGGTTAATCTCTTTATGTTTATCATTTGCATTTAAACGATTTTGATGAGTCAAATAATCCATCGCAAAATGAACACCCTTTAAAGTTCGCCCTGGAACTGGCAAATCCCGAGGCCTTTCGGCTCCCAATGCGAGTCCGATGGCATCAAATTTTGACTGCAATTCTGCAAAACTCACATGAACGCCAACTTCAGTATTCATAACAAACTCAACGCCTTCTTCGCGCAATTGATTAAGGCGGCGTTCAACAAAACGCTTTTCAAATTTAAAATCCGGTATTCCAAACCGAAGAAGTCCTCCAGGTTGCTCAGATTTTTCATAAACACTCACACTGTGCCCCTTGCGTGCCAACTGTTGTGCGGCGGCTAATCCAGCGGGGCCTGACCCGATGATGGCCACTCTTCGACCATTACGAAGCATTGGCGCCTGGGCCTTGACCCAGCCTTCTTCAAAACCTTTTTCAACAATAGCTGATTCAATACTACGAATAGAAACAGCGTCATCATTAATTCCCATCACGCAAACAGATTCACACGGAGCTGGGCAGAGTTTTCCGGTAAATTCCGGAAAATTATTTGTTTCATGAAGGACATCAAAGGCTTTTTTCCACTGACCTTTAGTGACCAATTCATTCCAATCAGGAATTAAATTCTGAACCGGACAACCGTTGTTGCCCTGACAAAAGGGAACGCCACAATCTAGGCAACGCGACCCCTGACGTTTCAAAAACATTTCATCCGCGGGTAAAACAAACTCCCTGTAATGAGCAAGTCGCTGCTCAACTGGTTCTTTTGTACTTTCTTCTCTAGGGACTTTTGTTAGTTCAGACATGCTGAGGCCTCCACTTTTCGAACCATCGCCTTTTTATATTCCAAAGGAACAATTTTAATGAATTTAGATTTAAAGTGATTCCAGTTCGATAACATTCGCCGTGCTTTCAAACTGCCGGTGCGCTCAAGGTGCTCACGAATAAGATCCAGTAAAAAGGCCTCGTCCTCACCCTCGTCAATAGTAAGAAGTTCCACCATTACCTTGTTACATTGAGAGCGGAAGTTTTGATCTTCATCGAGAACAAAAGCAAATCCGCCAGACATTCCCGCAGAAAAGTTTCTACCTGTCTTACCAAGCACTATAATATTTCCACCTGTCATATATTCGCAGCCGTGATCTCCAACACCTTCAACAACAATAGTTGCCCCACTATTTCTGACTGCAAATCGTTCACCTGCTCTTCCCGAGATAAATGCTTTTCCGGAAGTGGCACCGTAGAAGGCCGTATTACCAACTAGAATGGCTGATTCCGAATTAAACGCCGCATCTGCTTCCGGATAAATCACAATTGTGCCACCCGAAAGACCTTTACCTAGGTAATCGTTTGTCTCACCAGTTAACTGCAAAGTAATTCCTGGGGCCAAGAACGCCCCGAAGGACTGCCCTGCCGAACCATAAAAATGCAAATTAATCTGATTCTCTGGCAAACCTTTATCTCCATACTTCTTCACAACACGGCTCGAAAGCAATGTTCCCACCGAGCGATCAGTATTTTGAATTGGATAAGAAAGCGAAACTTTCTTTCCGTTTTCCAAAGCGGGTTTACAGATATTCACTAAATTATACGCAAGAGCAGCAAGAGTATACTCTTGCTTTTCACGTTTTGCTAACTCTTGCAGTGAAATCGTAGCGGGACGAAATAGGATCTTTGACAAATCGATCGTTTCCGCCTTCCAATGACCTTCAATATCACGCATTTTTAATTTATCAGAACGTCCAATCATCTCAGCCATATTTCTAAATCCCAAATTGGCCATCAACTGCCGCACTTCTTCTGCCACGAAAAAAAAGTAATTAACGAGATATTCAGGACGACCAGAAAATTTTCTTCGCAATTCAGGATCTTGGGTAGCGATACCTACGGGGCAGGTATTGAGGTGACACTTACGCATCATCAAACACCCTTCAACAATGAGTGGTGCAGTTGCAAAACCATACTCATCAGCCCCGAGCAAGGCCGCAATGACTACATCTCGTCCTGTTCTCAATTGTCCGTCAGTCTCAAGTCGCACTCGGCCTCTTAATTGGTTGAGCAACAGGGTTTGATGAGCTTCTGCTAAACCTAACTCCCATGGTAGACCCGCATGCTTGATGGATGAAATCGGAGACGCGCCAGTTCCTCCAGAGTCTCCGCTTACAACAATTTTATCTGCTTGCGCTTTTGCTACTCCCGCAGCAACAGCGCCAATACCTACTTCTGAAACAAGCTTCACTGAGATGTCAGCTTTATCATTGCTGTGACGAAGATCGAGAATCAATTGTGCTAAGTCTTCAATGGAATAAATATCATGATGTGGAGGTGGTGATATCAGCTGAACTCCTGGAGTAGAGTGTCTCAGCATTGCG
Source organism: uncultured Pseudobdellovibrionaceae bacterium (assembly GCA_964648725.1). Taxonomy (GTDB): domain Bacteria; phylum Bdellovibrionota; class Bdellovibrionia; order Bdellovibrionales; family Bdellovibrionaceae; genus CAUJGP01. The sequence goes on from CAZYOE010000155.1 coordinate 6,224, forward strand.
ATATAATCATCAACTTTGTGACCTGGAAGCTGCCCACCCTCACCCGGTTTTGCCCCTTGAGCCATTTTGATCTGCAATTCACGCGCATTCACTAAATAGTTTGCTGTCACTCCAAAACGACCCGATGCAATTTGCTTGATCGCTGAATTAGCGGAGTCCCCACTTGGCATGGAAGCAAAACGAATTGGATCTTCACCGCCTTCGCCCGTATTGCTTTTCGCACCCAAACGATTCATGGCAACGGCTAGAGTTTCGTGGGCTTCTTTGCTGATCGCGCCTAAAGACATGGCCCCCGTTGTGAAGCGTTTTACGATTTCTTTTGCTGGTTCAACTTCGACTAAAGGAATTGGAGTTGGGATGTAGTTGAATTTTAATAGGCCTCGCAAAGTCAATGAGCACTTATTCTCTTCATTCGCAGCCTCTGTAAACTCCTTATAACTCGTTGGATTGTTAGTTCGAGCTGCCGACTGTAAAAGTGATATAGTCTCGGGATTCCAGTAGTGTTCCAGATGGCCCAAGAAGCTAAGTCTTGGT
>CAZYOE010000155.1:6767-10590 GCA_964648725.1 uncultured Pseudobdellovibrionaceae bacterium
TCGCCTTGACGGCGATAATGAATTTCACCGCCGGGATCAAGTTTTTCCGAAGCTTGGCCAAGAGCTGAATGATGTCGTATCAAGGTCTCTTTCTCAATCAAGTCCAAGTTTAAACCGCCAATACGGGAAGCCACTCCTCCAAACCACTTTTGAGTAAGGTCACGACTAATGCCTACGGCTTCAAAAATCTGGGCTCCACAATAAGATTGCAGTGTCGAAATACCCATTTTTGAAAAAATCTTTAACAATCCTTTATGAAGAGCTTTGATATAGTTGAACGACCCCTGTGGACCAGCACTCTCCAAACTATTGAGTGTTTCAAAGGCGAGGTATGGATAAATCGCTTCAGCTCCAAAGCCGAGCAAACAAGCCATCTGATGAACATCACGAGCTTCGGCAGTTTCAACCAAGAGACTAACCCCAGTTCGTAATGATTTATGAATCAAATGCTGGTGAATAGCAGATACAGCTAACAAACTTGGAATCGCCGCATTGGTTGCAGAAATATTTCGATCCGATAGAATGAGGATTGAAGTTCCATTACGAACCAATCGTTCTGCATCTTCACAGAGTTCGAGTAGAGCGTTTTCCAGATTTCCTTCTTCGGCCCTGAAGAGCATATCAATCGTTTCTACGCGATAATAATTGGGCTCGTTCAATTGAAGAATTTTAGCAAAGTCGTCTTTGCTTAAAATCGGTCCTTCAATGCGAATGTAGACCAATGACGGAAATTCTTTGCTCCACAAATCAACAGGTGATCCCAAAAACTGAACTAGGGACATTACTAAATGCTCACGAATTGGGTCAATAGGTGGGTTCGTTACTTGTGCAAACAATTGTTTAAAATATTTAAATAATAACTGGGGGCGCTCCGAAAGAATTGCCAAGGGTGTATCATTACCCATTGAAGAAATTGGTTCTTCACCATGAATGGCCATCGGTAGCAGAATTCTTTTGATTTCTTCTTCAGTGTATCCAAAGGCACTTTGCTTGCGACACAACGTGAGTTGATTTGTATCACTAGCAAGCACTGATTTTTCTACGCGAGGAAGATCTTTTAATGATACCAAATGCTCAGTGAGCCATTGAGCGTAAGGAGCTTGCTTAAAGGCTCGCGATTTAATTTCTTCATCATGATAGAGCTTACCTATCGTGGTATCCACAAAAAGCATTTTGCCTGGCTCTAAACGTCCTTTCGCCACAACCTGAGAGGCAGGAACTGGTAGTGCTCCCGCTTCTGACGATAAAACTAAACGCCCGTCAATGGTAACTTGATAACGACAAGGTCGCAAACCGTTTCGGTCGAGAGTCGCTCCAACTTGTTTTCCATCCGTAAACACCAGTGCGGCCGGACCATCCCATGGTTCCATCATTGTAGAATGGAATTCATAAAAAGCACGTCGTTCTTTTGACATCGATGGATTTTCGAGCCAAGGCTCCGGCACCAACATCATTGCAGAATGGGACAGTGAACGACCCGTCAGGACGAGAAATTCCAACATATTATCGAGACAAGCTGAATCGCTTTGGTTTTCTTGAATCAGAGGAAATAACTCTTCTAAGTTTACTCCCAAAATTTGTGCTTTTGCTTCTGAGAGTCGGCCCTGACGCGCTTTCATCCAATTGACATTTCCCTTCAATGTATTGATTTCGCCGTTATGGCAGAGATATCGGAAAGGATGTGCTAGAGGCCAAGATGGGAAAGTATTTGTGCTAAAACGCGAGTGTACTAAGGCGATGGCACTTTCAAAAGTTGGAATCTGCAAATCCAGAAAATACTGATCTAGATTTTCAGGGATCAACAAACCTTTATAAACAATTTTTGCCGCCGAGAAACTTGGAATGGCAAAATAGGAGCTGATTTCATTTGGCAAGGAATCAACGGCTTTTTCGATGCGTCGACGAGCTATAAACAGTTTTTGTTCAAATTCAAGTTCAGAGTAGCCTTGAGGTCGACTAACGATCACTTGAAAATGGGATGGTTCGCTCTCTGTAGCAATAGGTCCCAAGACAGATTTATTAACAGGAACTACGCGCCAAAACAAAATTTCCAGCCCTTCTCTGCTTAGTATTTCATCAACCATACTACGCAACCTTAGCTGCACTTCTTCATGGGGAGACAAAAACATCATTGCAATGGCATATTCACCCTTAGGTGGTAGCTCAACATTTTTTAATTTTGCTTCGGCTACAAAAAATGGATGCGGAATCTGACACATAACACCCGATCCATCTCCTGTCAGAGGATCGGAGGCGCGCGCACCTCTGTGATCTAAATTTTTCAAGATTTGCAGAGCATCTTTAACGATGGCATGAGAAGCAATACCATTAATTTGGGTTACCATACCAATGCCACAACTGTCCTTTTCCTGCTGTGGCTCATAAATTCCTTGTTTCGCAAACTCTTCGAGAGGAGAAATATTTGGCTGTTGCGTTTGTTCAATAGAAAGCCCCTGCACCTGACGTGAACTTGGCTGCATCTTCCGTCCTTTTAATTGTGTGAACTGGTTGAAAATTTACGGCGGATTTTTATATAGCGGCTGCCGGTGAGGTTGTCATAAAAAAAATACTTATTGAGCTATTTAATTTTGTTTATAGCAGACACGGGAAGCTATATCTAAAAAGTAATTCAAGGTGCCAAGCTTCAGATCGAACGAGGTTTAATACTCGTACTGTGAGTGAAAAATGAAGTGAAGGCAAAGCAGAAGTTCGACATTTTCAGCGGAATCTACCCACCAATTCTCCCACCCCGGCAGAAGCAGACCTTGAAATGATCGTAGAGTTAAAGGATCAAGTTGTAATACCATTTCCATTTAGTTCGTAGCCCATCGTTGGCTGCGTCGTCCGAGGCACCCCTTCACAGAGGGGAAACCCCGCCTCGTGTGCGCCTTGGTCTACTTTCTAACTGGAAATAATATAAGTTGGTGATCAACTTTGGGTAGAATTAAATTTGCTACTTTTTGAACTGACGCGAACAAATGAGAAAAAACATTTTAAGATCGGCAAGAAAAGACCACAGTGGATACCTAAAGGTTGCCGGTCTATTTTTTTCAAAAACAAAATGCCCAATCCATGCAAAACCATATCCAAGTATAAACGATGGCAAAATAAAACGGTAGTTTCCCGCCACAATGGAATAAACAGTTACTGCCAAGGCTTGAAAGGTTCCAATGAAATGCATTCTTCGACAGATGCTATTCTGATGTTGAGAAAGATAAAATGTCCAAAACTCTTCAAAACTACGCATCCTTTGCGCTCCATACATGAAATTTCATATTAATTATCGTGAACTCCAGATTCGTCGCTCTCGATTTCACCGCTTCCATTACTATCATCACCTAAGTTTGCCTGCTGTTCCAGCCCTTTTCGAATGCAATCGTAGATTGTTGTACTACTTGCGTCGGTGGTAGGGCAAATTTTGTTCGTTGTATCATACTTATTGGAGTCGTTTATAACTATTGGATCAGCCTGAGAATTTAGGTAGCTTAAGTCAATTTTATTAATGATAGGCACATTTGAATCGATAGAAGTAAATTCATATTTGCACGCACATTCAGTGCTGTAGCTCCCCCCACTTGAAACTCTGTCCCCTCCTGAGAAGCAAATGAGAACTGTTTAGTTCCAATTGCTCCATGAAAGTAAATGCTATTACCAATTAATTCCGCCGGTGAGTTCTCCAGTGCCGATTCTAACCGATGCAACTTCATCTTAATTCTGCGAATCGAACTTGCGACAATGGGAGCGGAACCTAGAGAGTCGGGCGATGCAGAAATTCAACAACCACCCACTAAAGTGGGTGGAATGATTTAATGGCTAAAGCCAT
>CAZYOE010000156.1:0-10528 GCA_964648725.1 uncultured Pseudobdellovibrionaceae bacterium
TCATCGGCGATATTAAAAGCCAAGATCTGATCATCGCTCATAAAAGGATCATTCAACTCATCTTTTTTAAAATAAAATTCAACTAAAGGCCGAACGAGCTGTTCCCCTTCTTCACGGCCCATTTTTTTCGCGGTTGAACCCGCCAAAGTATTACGAACAACCACTTCTAGGGGCACGATCTCCACGCGGCGAGTTTTCATTCCGCGCTCACCCACGTTTTCGATAAAATGAGAATGAACGCCTTTTTTCTCAAGAAATTTAAAAATCCAGGCGGCGATATCTCTGTTAATAACACCTTTCGAATCAAACGAACCTTTTTTCTGTGCGTTGAATGCGGTTAAACTGTCTTTAAATTCCATCAACACATTTTGTGGTTCACCCGGAATATTAAAGATTTTTTTTGCTTTTCCTTCGTAGAGTAAATTTGTCGTCATATTCGCCCCGTTCATTAACTATTTAAAACGTTATCAATAATCTTTTTTGCCATTTTGGTATGTCGCTTACCGGAGAAAATTTCATCCAGCTCTTTGGCCTTCAATAATTTGCGAGTTTCCGGGTCGTTCAACAAGCTTTCACGCAAATGCTCACCCTGTCGCAACGAGTGACTGTGCTTTTGCACCACTTTATAAGCGTCTTCCCGTGATAATCCTTTGTCGACCAATGCCAATAAAATATGCGAGCTAAACAAAGTTCCTTGAGCGCGATCAATATTTTCAAGCATACGCTCACGCTGAATTGATAAACCATTGAGAAGTTGGGTTAAGCGATAAGCCGCATAATCGGCCACAATGAAGGCATCCGGAAACACCACCCGCTCCACTGAAGAGTGGCTAATGTCACGTTCGTGCCACAAAGCCACGTTCTCAACTGAGGCAAAGGCATAAGAGCGCAAAAGTCGTGCAAGACCGGTGATGTTCTCTGCGGTGATTGGGTTTTTTTTATGCGGCATCGCCGATGAACCCTTTTGACCTTTCTGAAAACCTTCGATCACTTCACCCACTTCGCTGCGCTGCAAGTGTCTCAGCTCTACAGCCAAGCGTTCAAAACCAGCACCAAGTAATGCTAAGGCCATCAAAAGAGCGGCGTGACGATCACGGGGAATCACTTGAGTGGCAACAGTCTCCGTCTGCAGACCTAATTTTTTTGCGACCCTTGCTTCCACTTCTGGTGGTTGACTCGAATAAGTACCAACCGCCCCGCTCAATTTACAGATCTTCATTTCGTCGAGTGCGGTATATAAACGCAATCGGTGGCGGCGGAGTTCCGCCAAGAACCCCGCCATCTTCACTCCGAAGGTGGTTGGTTCTGCAAACATTCCATGGGTACGCCCCGCACAGAGAGTGCTTGCCTCGGCTTTCGCTAAGGTCACTAAAGCTTTTTCAAGACCGTCCAGAGTTTCATTGAGTACATTACCGGCATCACTAACTTGCAGACTCATTGCTGTATCGAGAACATCACTGCTGGTCATACCAAAATGAACAAAGCGACCGTAGTCTCCGACATTTTCCGCCACATTGCTGACAAAAGCAATCACATCATGTTTCGTTTCAAGCTCAATCTCTGCAATGCGAGTTACATTGAACTTACTTTTTTTGCGAATCGTTTTGGCGGCTTCTTTTGGAATTAAACCCAGTTCCGCTTGCGCTTCCGCCACTGCTATTTCAACTTCGAGCATCTTCGCAAAACGATTTTCCAGTTCCCATAACTGACCCATGACCTGTCTTGTGTATCGATCAATCACAACTGTAACTCCTTCTGTTTTTGTTCTTCGCTAAGTTCACCCCACCACTGACGTAACTGATTAATAATTTTTGTTTGGGTGGAATAAATTGGCCCCCATGAATACGAGGGCCAACACTCCGGATGACTAAACCATAAATTTTTAATTGAGATTCCTGGCGAATGAGCCAAATCGTTAGCGCGATAAATTGGAAATAAAGGAGCGCCAATCTCTTCTAAACTTCCGGCCGCCTCAACAGGCAAGTCCACCAAGCTCGATTGAAGGCGCGGAGAACGCTCTTGCAAATGACTGAGCACAGGCTGAATCCGCGCTACCAAGTACTCGCGATGAAAACGCTGTGAGTAAGGCAATCGCAGCCAGACATGAAAGGCCTGTGGCTGCTGGGCTTTTCTAAAAATCGCAAAATTATCGTGGGCCCAAGGAACATTCAGATCTTCAATCATCACAAATTCCCGAGGAAGCTGTTTCAATTCTCGACAGTCCTCAAGCTTGATTCGATAGCGAATCCACAACCATTCGGGTTCGATTTGTTTTCCTTCGTATAGTTTCAAAAATGCTCGAGGTGAATAATGAGCGGTTTCCATTGATGTCAAAAGCCAGACCAACTGATGACAACGAACAAAACCGGATTTGTCTGCGTTGATCTCGATCCCTTGTACACGGCGATGTTCGAGGGCTACATCGGGAACTTCTGCCTTATCGACAACAACCACCCCTTGTTCCGCACACCACTTCAAGCTTGCGTCCAAGTTACGAGTCTCTGGAGCACGGGAATAATATTTATCAAAGAGAGCGGAGGGAATACTTTTCTGAAACGCTTCATTGGGCCACTGACTTCGATTGGACATCAAATCGGAGGCAATACTTGCCAACCACCGACGCTCAAAATCCAAGCCTAGAAGTTTTTCTATCCATGCTCGGCGATCTGCATCTAGATCATTGTAGTGTTCCACAAAATGCCAAACTCGCTCTTGCTGCCCGAGTATGTCCCCTCTGTATTTTGCGCTTGGGCCACGTAATTCCCAGGGGCCTGATTTTAACCATAGGGTTAAACCGTTCATGACTTCAGTTGTCGGACCCAAGGAGTTCAGTGACTCATTTTCCAAACCGTGCCACCGAGGAGAAGCAAAAAAACCAAAGGGCCCGTCTCGATCCTCAGGACGCGACTGCCCCAAATGAGGAGTGGCATCAATTAACTGCACATTAAAACCCATGCGCTGTAATTCCACTGCCATCCAATGACCGCGGCCATAGGCGGAGACTATCATTACGCGAGGTGAACTTTTCATTGACTACACCGCCTCACCGCTTCAACAACCATCTGATTTTCCACTTGATGAATTTTTTCTTTCACTTGCTCGAAACTGAGAGCTTTAGCCTCTTGAGCCGCAAAAATTTCTTTTTGTAACAATATAGGACCTGCATCTAAATCAGGAATTACCCAATGAATCGTTACTCCCATGGCAGCACCATCTTCATAACTTCTCTCAATGGCACGAAGCCCTTTATAATTTGGCAATAGACTTGGATGGAGGTTCAAAATTTTCTGGGGCCATTCCTGAATAAATGGTTCCGGAATGACTTTCATAAAGCCGGCAAGAAAAATCCGTTCAATATGATTGGCTTTCAATTCCGCCGACAACTCTCCCCATGAAATCTCTTTACTGAGAATTTTAACTGGAATTCCTGCATTGCGAGCGCGCTCCACGCCGTAGGCGTCCGCTTTATTCGATACTACCATGGCTATTGGTACTGGGGGTTCAGCATCGATGAGGGCTTGCAAATTGCTCCCATTTCCTGAGATAAAAACCGCCCACTTGCATTGCGAAGAGTTCCCACTTTTGTTCGGATTCATTGAACTCATCGCCACTCCTTTCCCCTATTCCAAAGAACACAACAAGATCATCTGCTCAATAGCTTTATTTCCAACCGAACTATAACCCAAGAATGTCTTTTCCATCAGCTGGACGAGCTACCATTTTCCCCAAATCAAAAGTTGAAAAGCCAAAGCTACGTGCCACTTCCTGCACACTTCCCACCTGAGAGGCTGGCAAAATAAAGGTAAAACCAACTCCGCAGTTCAATGTTCGCATCATTTCTGCATCAGACATTCCCGTGCGACGTTGAACTTCCACAAATGGTTCTGGCCAATCCCACACTTTTCCTTCCCAAGATAAATGCCCAGGAATCGCCCGTGGAACATTTTCGATACCTTCTCCGGTAATATGAGCCGCCGCATGAAGCTCCACCTTCTGATCTAATAAGGTTTTCAGCAAAGCCACATAGAGGTGGGTTGGACGTAACAAATAATCAATCCACTGATCGAGGTCCGGTGAAAAAACTTTTCTGAGAAGTGAGTAACCATTGCTATGAAATCCATTGCTACTAATGCCTATAACAACATCGCCCTCTTTGACTCGGTGAGGACCCAACGCCTTAACTTCATCCACCACTCCAACAGCAAAACCAGCGCAGTCAAAATCTTTGTTAGCATAGACTCCAGGCATTTCAGCGGTCTCTCCTCCCACCAAAGCGCATAGGGAATCATCACAGGCCCGTTGCACCCCACCAAGGAAATCTTTGGCTGCTTCGAGCTCTAGTTTTCCAGTGGCATAATAATCTAAAAACAAGAGCGGCATTCCACCGCAACAAATCAGGTCATTCACACACATGGCCACGAGATCTTGGCCTAAAGAAGAATAACGCCCATATTGACTACCAAGTTTAACTTTCGTGCCCACGCCATCAGTGCAAGTTACGAGGCAGGGCTTTTCCATTTCCTTAAAATCAACCCGAAATAAAGAGGCAAAACCACCAATACCTGAGACTTGGTTCTGTTGATAGTGCTTTTTGCCGTCTTTGGAACCAACGAGCCAATGAACAAGAGCCTCGCCAGCCACAACGTCTACCCCAGCCTCTTTATAATTGAGTGCCATGCAATAACATCTCCTTGATTGTGTAGAATGGAAATGGTGTAGCAAGCTTTCAGGGACGTCTCAAACAAAATCCGAGCTAAATTGGTAATATCTCTTTATGCTGGGGCGCAATTTTATGCCTTGCATTGGAACCCCATTGAGAGATCTTTAAAAACTAAGCCTTTTATCATTAATTTACCTGGACGGAAAACTTGAAGCACAGATAGGATTCCCCCCTAATTAAACGTATTTCATTTATCACCAGGAGACTCCATGAAGTTTTTAATTTACCTATCCGTTCTATTGGCCCAATGCCCTTTACTGGCAAAAAACCATAAGTACTCCTTTCAAAATCAAAACTTTGAGGGGCAGTACTTTCCCGCTGCAACTAAAAATGCTCCAGGGATTGTATTGATCCATAATTGGATGGGCGTGAGCACTGAGACAGAAAAACAAGCTCTGCGGTTCCAAAAATTAGGCTACAATGTTCTCGTCGCTGATATCTATGGCGCTGGAGTCAGACCCAAGGACGCCAAAGAGGCCGGCACCTTGGCGGGCAAATATAAATCCGATCGTTCTCTGCTGCGAGAAAGAGTTTCAATCGCTCTCAAAGAACTCACAAAACAACCACAGGTGGATGGACAACGACTTGCCGTGATCGGTTATTGCTTTGGAGGAACGGCGGCCATTGAAAGTGCTCGCAATGGCGAAAACCTGAGAGCGGTAATTTCTTTTCATGGTGGCTTAGATAGCCCGACACCCAATGATGGAGCCAAAATTCATAGCAAAGTGCTGGCCCTCCACGGTGCCATTGACCCTTATGTCTCGGCCAAAGATGTCGAGGCCTTTGAAACTGAAATGCAAACCAGCAAAGCCGATTATCAATTGGTGAAATTTGGTGGAGCTGTGCATAGCTTCACCGATTTGGGGGCCGGCACCGATATCTCCAAAGGCGCTGCCTATAACCAAAAAGCGGATGAACGCTCTTTTGTGATGGCCCGTGAATTTTTAGCAGAAGCTTTTAAATAAACTTTTGCGAGCATCCCAAAAAAAGGAATTCTCTCAATGGAACAGAGAGACTAAGAAGTCCCTCTAGACCATTACAAATGAGTTTAGGAAATCAACACAGAGGCTGACGCGACCACAAAAACAACGGTCTGTTCATTTTTATCCATAAGCTTATTGATAAACACAGTTTTATTCCTCATCATTAGAGAATGATAACCTGGTATTTGCTCCCCTTATCCGTTGGTATTTGCATAGTAATGCAAGGTGTATTGAATAAACAATTTTCATTATCTTATGGTTTAGCCACCGCAAGTCTTTTGAATGCTTTGGTCTTCGCAGTCCTTGCCTTTGTGGTGTTTATTGCGAGTCAGAAAATTCCTCTGGCCTTCGCGGACTTTATTCCACCCAAACTGAGTCAATACGAATTTCATTTCTGGCATCTGATTCCGGGGATTTGTGGCTTTCTTATCGTTACGCTTACTCCATGGAGCATCAAGTACCTTGGCGCCGCTCAAGTTTTTATTTTAGTCATTGGTTCACAAATTTTATTTAGCTCTCTCTGGGACTATCTGGTAAATTCGATCACCTTTTCTCCGATCAAGTTACTGGGATTAGCCCTAGTGGCCATCGGAGCGACATTATTTAGTCTTTTTTCTTAGTTTAAAGTAAACCGGAAGCTTTTCATACTCGCCAATAATGTCAAAAGCCATGCTTCAGTCCGTTTCGATTACGGTGATTCAGTTTTTAAGAATTCCATTCCACGCACTCAAAACAAGCTAGAGACTTTTTTATCAAACACCTTAGGCCTTATTCCAGCCCCCCAATTGAGCAATCTCAATCAACAAATGCTGATCAGCTTCAGATTCTTTGGTTCGGAGGGATTAAAGGCCCCTTCCAGCGATTTTCAAAGCGCAGCTTTTTTTGTATCTAGAACGAAGATTTTTTGGTCTTTGCTAAATCTGTTATTGCTTCCAGATTTTTCTTGAGGGCTGTACGATCACCGGTAGCAATTCGATGAACTTTAATATCTGTAAGTAAGTCAGCTAATAAAAATTGCGAATAAGCCAGTTTTTGCTTGTCATCTAAGAAGGGAATCATATTCATGGGGTCAGGGTAAATAGATTTTATAGGTAAGGAAGATTCTTTGCCAAACTTCAGGCCATGAAAATCCCTATTCAGAGCCAATGATCCACAAAAATCCAGGTAGGGCCTACCAAAGTTCTCTCGGAAAAACAAGATTGCTGACAAATTGTCATCATTGCATGAAAAAACTTCGAGTCAACCTAACTAACGGCCCTTTGATGGCCTTGCTTAGTTGCAATTGTCTGTGTGATCTAACCATTGAGCCAACGCTTGATAAACTTCGCCACGAGTATCTAAATTACAATCGGGTCCACAAAATCTGTTGTTTTGGACGGTTTCGAGCAATTTGGCTTTACTTAAAGTACGACCATAGCTGTACGCCTTTGAAAGATCGCTGTCTCCAAAAGGTGGGAACATACTTCCACCCATTGAATGGCAACTTCCACACTGCGGTCCAATATAACTTCGTAAGAGATAACCATAACCTTCTTCTCCGCAAAATTTGGCCGGAACCGCTTCTCGAAAATAATTTACGGCGGTTAAGCCTTCCACTTTTTGAGAACCTTCATCCGTCGTGCTTTGGACAGGCCCCTTCGCACAATTGGTAAAGCTAACCGAAAGAATTAAGAGATTAAGAAAAACGATTACCAAAGAAAAAGCCTTCTTAATACCCATTGCTTCCCCCCTCAAATCTCTCTCATTCTACTTTAAATATCTTTTATTTAATAGATTCAGAACTTCCGGAGTCAAATTAACTCAAATTAATCTCGTATTGAGTTACCGTCGCACTTTACCTGGATCACTTCGAGACTGGATCTAGAACAATTTGATCGCGACTTGATAAGCATGCTGAGTTGGCTCTTGCGCAAAAACCCACGCTCTCGAAACGAGATGCTCCCGAACGCTCCGCTTATCTTTGGTTCTTACAAATATTTCAATCGCTTCACAGGCAACAATAAAAATACCAGACAACGGATGAATTTGACTCCCTTTGAGGCCGCGAGGGAAGCCACTACCATCAGGCAATTCATGATGTTGCTCAATGATCTCCAAAAGTCCCGAGGGACATTGATGCCATTTAGCAAGAATATCACGCGCCCTGAGGGGATGATTTTTAATTTGTTCAACATTCTCGCGATTTCCAGTCGTACCTAAGGTGATCGCCTTAATAAACTTATCCTGATTACGAATTTGATAATCATCAAGGAGCATATCATGGAAAAATCCCGCCATAGAGAGAATCTCAAGGTGCCTCTGATTGGTGATGCCCATTTCCTTTGTCAAAGAAGCCAAAAAATACGAAAGCAATATTCCGGTTGAAACACCGATATCGTGTTCACCCGCCATAAACCAATCAAAGACATTATTGATATCTGGAGATGACGCGACGATATTTTGAATCATCTTTACGTTTTCATTACCTAAATTCACTATCTCTGGGCTCCAATTCATGGACTTGACTGCCACCTGAATCAATTCAAGAGTCGACTTTGACAAATTCAAAGCTTCTGTCGATTTTTCTTTTAAACTCTGAAAATACATTTCCGTAAAGACGTTTTCTCTAAACTCATTTAGTAAAGGTCCAACATCATCCTTATGAACATAAAGACGAGAAACATTTTTTTTTGTGAAATGTTCAAACTCTTCACTCGAAAAATAGCCTCCTGGGTTTACCACTTTAACGTATTTGTTCTCGCCAATCTGAATAAACAGCGATCGACTGATATTGGCAACTCTTTGCAACGTTGATAGCGACACAGGAACGTACTCTTGCTCGCTATTTTGCACGCCATCCAGCTTTTTTAACATTCCCTCGACAATTTCGCGAAGGTCATCATTTCGAAAAGGTTTCTGTAAGTACGCACGGTTAGGCACACTCAATAAATCGGCGTGTTTTTGACGATCATCGCTGGAAAGTAATAAAAATGGAATGGAGAATCCTTTTTCTTTGAGGTAATTACCCAGCGTGGCGCCATTCCCATTGGGCATATTATAGTCGGAAATGATAGCATCCACCTTTCCACTACCCGAATCCAAAGCGGCAATAGCTTCTTTCGCCGAGCCAGCCTCTACAAACTCTGCCTTTACTAAAGGGGCAATAACCATGATAATTACTTCACGCAAATCCGGCTCATCATCAACAATCATTAATTTAGTTACTGCTGAAGTCATTTCTAGGCCTCCCCCTCTAAACTATCGAGCATCACTGAAAAAATCCTACTGCATTCTCCAACTTTGAAAACTGCCGCTTTCCCCTGTAAATCTGAAATCATAGCTTCTCTCGTCTTAACCCGATGGAAACTCTCATTCACTTCATTGGCGATAATAAATATCTTCGATAAGGAATGTAATTGTTGATCTTTTAACCCCTTAGGGAATCCTGTACCATCTGGTCTTTCATGATGTTCTTCGATGATCCGCAAAACATCGGGCGAACAATTTTTCCAATCACTGAGAATGAGGCGACCTTTTTCTGGATGGCTGCGGATGACTTCCCGCCCCTCCTTGCTAATAGATCCGCCAAGGCGAAGTGCATTGATAAAGCGAGATTGATTCTGAATATGATATTCATCGAGTGCTATATCATGAAAAAAAGCAGCTAAAGTCAGCGTTTCCAAAGCCATTGGATCATCGACTTTTATTCTTTTAGTCAAGGCCACAAGCAAATAGGTTAAAAGAAATCCAGAACCAATGCCAAGCTCGTGAGACGCTGGATCTGAGAACCAATCAAAAACAGCGGCCACGTCTTTATCTGATCCTACAATGTTCTGAACCATGCGAATATTATCATTCCCAATGGCCATAAGATCTGGCGACCAGTTCATGGTTTTCGCTGCCATCACTAGGAGTTCTTTAGTTCCTTTTGCCAGAGCGAGGGCTTCGCAAGGGCGCTCCTTCATGCTATGCAAATACATCCTATTGAAAACCATCTCTTTAAAATCACCGAGTAATCGTGGAAGGTTTTCTTTTTGTAAATAAAGGTGGCCCACACCCTTCACTTGCAGTCGATCAAGAACAGATTCATCAAAAAACATTCCCGCATTTAATAGCTTCACAAAATGAGTCTGCCCCAATCTTAAAAACAAAGGGCAAGATAAAGTTTTTATTCTCTGAAGAGTGCCCACAGAAACAGGAACATACTCTTGTTCTGCAAAAACACATTCTACTGTTTTATGCAGAAGTGATTTAACAATATCCTGGAGATCTTTTGAACGGTAGGGCTTTTGCAAATAAGCTCTATTCGGACCTTCAAGCGTTGACTTATGCTGACTTCGATCATTGCTCGTCATCAAGACAAAAGGAATATCGGGATAATTTTTACGAACATAGGCTTCCAATGCGGCGCCGTTTCCATTAGGCATATTAAAATCCGATAAAATGAGATCAATTCGCGAATTGGTTTCAAGGTGTTCGATTGCACGAAAGCCACTTCCAAATTCAACAAATTCACAATCTAACTCTTCACCTAAAATAAGACTGACTATTTCGCGCAAGTCAGCTTCATCTTCGACAATCATCAAACGTAAAGGCTTAGTTTCTCGTTTTTCCATCCCCACACAAGACTTCCTGCATTTTCAAGTTGAATCAAGAATAATTTGAGTTTAAAGACATACCAACAAAATGTCCAAACTGCTTCCCAAGTTGGTAAAATCTCGACTTAAGGGCAACCGCTTCGCAGGCAATTGTCACAAATCAATCATAATTGTGAGGAGAACAAAAAAAATTGAGGGTCTCTAACTTTGAGTGGGGTGACGCAAAAAGTGTTACTTTTTAAGTGGCA
>CAZYOE010000157.1:0-10311 GCA_964648725.1 uncultured Pseudobdellovibrionaceae bacterium
GTGGATTTCGAGATAGTGCATCCCGTCCTGAAGTTGATGATAGGCAATCTGGTTCAAAGAAGTCACACGATAGTCAGTGAACTGCCCACCGCTGTTATTGGGTTCAAAGACCCGACAGATGTAAGTATTTTTTGAATTATCAATGACCTGCGGCTGACTAGGCAAACCCGCTAGCGCCAAATTCGCAAAGACTAAAACAATGATCAAAACCTTTTTCATAACAACCTCCACTGCCTTAATTAGTCAAAAAAGCAGGCTGGGGAAAGTTTAATTGGTGAATCATTGTGATAGATGTATTTTATAACTCTCTGACAGGTAAGCCACGGGTTTGAGCAGTGGACCTCCAAATTTTCACTTTGGGTTGTTTAATTTGTATCATCAAAAATAGGATACCGTTTAGAAAAATTCAGATTAGGCGCAGAAGCGGGCAGTGTGTTTATTTAATCTCGAGGCAGCGGCGAACTTGTAAAACCTTGAACTCGTGATTTTTAACTTTACCTAAAATAGTCGGCGCCGAACCTTGAGGGTTAGAGACGTCATTCAAAGTTTGATTATCAATGGAAATTAGCTCATCGCCAAAATTCAAACCCATCTTCGCATAATTGCTGTCTGGTTTAACATAAACAACGCTATAGCCGGTCATGAAGTTAGTGGCATTATAATTCTTTGGAGCCTTAGAAAAACTTGGTACGAGGTGAATTTCTTGATCGTAAAAATGTCCAGGATGAACTGGCCAGCCATCTTTTGATGGTTGGGCATAAGTAGTTATAGCCATCGTTGGCTCACTCGGTAGAGCCGAACTCAGAGCTTGGAAAAGCCATCAAGTATATGCAAAAACATTGGCAGGGACTCACGGCTTTCCTCCGCCATGAGGGCGCACCTCTTGATAATAACATTTTAGAGCAACAACTCCGAATACCAGTCCTAAATAGGAAAAACTGGCTCTTCTTTAAGAATGAATACGGTGCCTATGTTGGCGATATCATCCTTTCCATGATTAAAACCTGTGACATCAACGGCATCAACGCTTTTGAGTACCTTGTCACCATTCAGAAAAAACAGGATGAAGTAAAAAAGGCTCCAAAGCACTGGCTTCCTTGGAACTACAAAAACAACAGCATCACTGAAAAAACTCAAACTCCATAAATCTGCTACCACTAAACTAAACCTATTTTTGAGTCATCACACGCCCATGGAACAGATACGAATTTAAAATACAATTAGAACTATCGAATAACGTTCATCGCACTACATGTACCTACTAATTTAAACAGGAACACTGAATTAAGCTGGATGCACTACAAGAAGCTTTTGCAGCATGGGGGGAGCGACTACAAGTGAAATTGCAATATGGAGCACTTTTTAATGTGCCACCTTCATTGTTACATTTCTCGATAAGATAAGTCCGTTCATTATTACATTCAGTTAACAATGAATCGCTCAATGTTGATTCATCAAACGCTCTCCCATGGGCAGCAGCATAACGAACCCAATCAGAATCACATTTCGTAGAATCATAAGTTGCATTTACAATTGTACTCAATCCAATAATAGTGAACATAATAATTAATTTCAAAATGGCAATCCTCCAATAAATAATAAAACCTATTAGCTTTAACCCAAATTAGTGTCAAACAAAGTAAACTATTTAAGGTTATTAATTTTAATTTAGGTGGATACTTTTAACCTACATTCCGCAGTTCGGGATTGCTGAATAGTCTGAATAGTCCATTTTCACGCCCGTCCGTTGAAACATAATCCTTGTTTAGCAGCAAATTGTTGAAAACGCCCCATTCAAGGCACTCTAAAGCTCTTTGTGACCGGCTTTGGGGGGCCTCTGGAAAACAACACTTTCCGTTTTGAATTGCCTAGTTTTTCGAAGAGGGATTTCTCATAGAAGATTTTCGAAAGGTCCTAAAGTCTATTGCAAAGGAACTGAAGGCCCTCAATTTGACAGTGACCTGTGGAGACACAAAAGTGGTTCCCAGAGGTAAAGCAGATAAAATTTTTATTAATACGACGGGAGTCGGGGTACGGAGAGCGCCTCAAGCTTGGCAACCCCGACGGATACAAAAGGGCGATGTGGCAATTCTCTCACGCGACATCGGAGCCCATGGAGTTTCAGTCATGTGCGCTCGCAATCAATTGGGAATTAGTGCCGATATTCAGAGTGACTGCCATGAGCTACTCACTGTGACCGAGACTCTCATTGGTGCGGACATTGATGTGCGTTGTGCACGCGACTTATACCGAGGCGGTTTGCTTTCGGCCGCCGTAGAAATCGCTACCACCAGCCACAAAAGAATTGAACTGGAAGATCAATTGATACCTCGCCAAACAAAGGTCCAGAGTGTCTGTGAACTGTTAGGTCTGGATGTGTTTGCCATTGCCAGCGAAGGCGCTTTTCTGTTCTTTGTCAGTGAGCCGCAGGCCGAAAGAGCGCTGCAGATTCTCAAACAGTTTTCACACACTGAGCGCGCCGCAGTCATTGGCAGGGTGGTCGATGAAGCTCCGAATAGTGGCCAATGCCTCCTCAAAAATGGCTTCAGGGGTCGCTAGACGCTTGTCGTTGCCTCCTGGAGAACTCTTGTCGAGGATTTGCTGCGGATACGATGTCAGGAGTGCCAATTGGAACAAGATGTTCTTGAATTGAATAATCAATGCCAGAGCTGTGGTTCTCAAAATACAATCACGGTTCGGGGAACCGAATTTTTGATACAGAGAATTCAAGGAGAGTCTTATGTGTAGAGACTGCGGATGCGGTAAAGGGGGATGGCACCAGCATGCCGATGGCACTTGGCATTCCCACAATCATGGTCACCACCATCAGCGGCGTCGGCCACTCCCGTATCGACTACTAATACCGCCGCGACATCCTCTGGGAAAGTGACACTCCATTCGACTCAATCGGTCTTAGCTAAGAATGATGAAATTGCACAAGCCAATCGTCTGTGGTTTTTGCAGCATCGGATTCTGTGTTTGAATCTGATCAGTTCACCGGGAACGGGTAAAACTTTGTTACTGGAAAAGCTTCTGATGAATTGGTCGTTGGAAAAAGCTAAAATGTATTTGCGGCGATTAAATGCGATGGCGCCGATTTTTCAAACCAGCGCGCAAACGAGCGCCGGCTTGGATGAGCTGGCTCAATGGATTGAAGAGCACTTAAAACAAATTCGTGAAAATTAAAAATTGAGGTCAAAGATGTGTTTAGCCATTCCTGGAGTCGTGAAAAGCATTGATGGTACCGATCCCTTAAATCGCATGGCAGAGGTGGTATTTGGCGGCGTAACCCTACAAATAAACTTTTCTTGTTTGCCAGAAGTCAAAGTGGGTGATTATGTGATTGCTCATGCCGGCGTCGCTCTGCAAGCGATTGACGAAGAAGAGGCCCTCAAAGTGATTGAGGATCTCAAACAAATGGAAAAAGCGTTAGGCCCTTATGAAATATCTCAATGAATTCCGCGATCCTGCCGCCATCAAAAAAATCACCGAACAAATTCAATTAATCACGACCAGTCCCTGGAAAATTATGGAAGTGTGTGGGGGCCAGACCCATTCCATCGTTAAATATCAGCTCGAACCAATCCTGCCAGGTCAGATTGAAATGGTACATGGGCCTGGATGCCCGGTCTGCGTGACTCCGCAGAGAGTGATCGATTTCGCTATTCATTTATGCTTGAAAGAAAAAGTCATTTTGGCGGGCTTTGGGGATATGGTGCGGGTGCTGGGCGCGAACGGCTCCTTGATGCAAGCTCGTGCCCAAGGTGGGCGGGTCGAAATGGTTTATTCACCCTTGGATGCGGTGAAGCTGGCTGAAAAAAATCCTGACCAACAAGTGGTTATTTGAGCAGTGGGTTTTGAAACCACCAGCTTGCCCAATGCGATTGCGCTATTAGAGGCACAACAGTTGGGATTAAAGAACTTTTCGCTGCTCGTCCATCAGGTTCGTGTGCCACCGGCGATTTCCGCCATCATGGAAAATCCTGAAAGCCGCGTTCAAGGATTTTTGGCCGCAGGGCATGTGTGCACCATTACTGGCTCAAAAGAGTACCTTCCTCTCAGTGAAAAATATCAGGTGCCCATCGTGATCACGGGTTTTGAACCCGCCGACATCTTATTGGCCATTCAAAAGTTAGTGACAATGCTAGAGCCTGGAAAAATTGGTGTTGAAATTCAGTACAACCGCAGCGTGCGCCCCGAAGGTAACCCGGTCGCGCTGCAAAAACTCCAGGAAGTTTTTAACTATATTCCTCAAGAGTGGCGGGGTATCGCTGTGATTGCAGACAGTGGTTTAGGGCTTCGGCCTGAATTTGCCGCTTTCGACGCCACTAAAAGATAGCAGTCGCCGGATTTCAACAAGTCCTGCACGTTGAGTCCGGAGAATGGATGCCAAGCCGCCAAAATTTTGCAGGGTTTGATGAAGTCTAAACAGTGCCCCCACTTTGGCGTGCGCTGCCATCCACAAAATCCGATGGGAGCGCCGATGGTATCTTCCGAAGGCGCTTGTGCGGCCTATTTTGAATACGAATGATGGAGCGTTGATGGACGGGCGAGTTTTTCCTTTTTTGGGAACGGATTGCAAACTCAGGCCCTTCAGGAATTTTTTAAATAGCGTTTAATAAACTCCGGTATAAATTCTCGACCAGCAATTAATAGAGTAAAGGGGCGATTCAATTTCGGATCCCGGACTTCCCGCATGGTCGAGGTTTCTCTCATTTCGTGAAGGAGACGATTAAACTGATCAATAAATTCCGAAAGTGACTTCTCGGGCAAAAGGACGGTCACAAACCTGAAAATGTCATTAGCCTCATTAAATGAATCACGCAAAAAGTTGGCTTGATTGGTAGTACGAAACTTTTGTTCCAGCGGCCCTCGCTCTCGCCATTGAACAAAGCGAGAGACCAAGAGTTTCACCCGGTTATTGGGATGCACTTCCAGCAGTTGCGCCTTTTCAAGCTTTAGGGCTAAAGCAAAGGCCTCTCGTTCAGAGAATTCATAGCGCTGGCAGATTTGCGCAAAAGAATACCCACGCAAGAGCAAGTAGAAAAAAGCGAGCAGTTTTTCGTTTTTCGCCAGGAGCATTTCTTGAGCGACGGAAAGCTGCTTTAAATTCATTTCGCTATCTAATGTCAGTTGTTGCGCGAAATGAAGAAAATCAACACCCAATATTTTTAAGATCTTTTCCATTCGCTCGATATCGAGCGCGGTTTTTCCATTGAGCATTCTCTTGACGGAAATCTCACTCACTTTCAGCTTTCTTGCTAATTCGGCATAAGTAATTCCACTCTCAGAGAGGAGTCTCTTAAGAATCTGAAGAATCGTGTGCTTTTGGGTCATATTCGCTACTCCCGTGAAGTGGTTGACGAGCAGTCTTCTTTTTGCCGCATTGGCGTCATGGTGTCAATTTCTGATCCTAAAGATACCACAAAATGATCCTTGGTGATCCTCCGTTGCAACCCCCTGAGGATCCAGTTAATCGATGTCAAGAGGGGCCTTCTCAATGATTTCTACGGGTCCTTTGTGATTTAAAGAGGTGCAAAGTGAAATTATTCTACGCTGATGCTGAATTCCCATCAAGGGTGATCTCTAATCATGAGATCCTGGAGAATGTTCGAGAGCATTCAGGCCGAACCTTTAAAGGTGAACTTGAACAACTAATCAAGAGTGTCGATCTGCTGCTTGATCTTTCGGGAGCTCGCACGCGGCGCTGTATTGCTTCCGAGGACGAGTCCAATCAGTTAGTGGCGCGAATTTTGGAAAAAACACGGGCGCAAATAAAAAAACAGGGGCTTTGGAATAAAAAGGGTCTGGTGATTTCTGCGTCTGTTGATCGGGTCTTTTCTGAGCCGGGCGATGCTTACTTCTACGCTCATCAGCTGGGATTGGGCTCTGTTGAGTGTTTTGACATCCTTGACGCTTGCAATAGTCATGTCCGGGCCTGGCACCTTGCCAAATCACTTTTGTCGACCAAGTCCTACGATTGGATTCTTGTCATCAGTGCCGAACTCCGTTCGGGCCTCGAGTTTATTAAAGGCCATTTTAAAGAACGATATTCATTTAAAACGAAACAGGAGTTGAGTTGGAAGTTTCCGGCTTTAACACTCGGTGATGCAGTGGCAGTTTCACTCTTAGCGGACGATCACTCCCGAGAAAATAAAGGTCCTGACGAAGGCACGGCCATCGATTGGCACTTTCAGGTTGAAAGTAAAACTTCGAACGCTCCCCTGTGTTATGTCAGTAGCGCGGGCGCGCGACACTTTGAATCGTCATTGGGGACCCTCACGGCCAACGCGCCTTCGGATTCTGCATCCACAAACTCAATACTCGATGGCCCCCTTCGATTTTTTTGTCACTATTCGGAACTCGAAAGAGAGTCCGTGGAATCCGTTGTGAATGTTTGGAAGAGGTTTCGAAGACAGCTTGGTGATTCTCGGCCCACCGAAAAAGAGTGTTTGATTACCCATTGCTCCAACGGAAACGGTTGGGCCGGAGCCGCTCGATGGGCAGGTTTTCCAGAGCATAAACACATCAATCTTTATTCAGACTTTGGAAATGTCGTCAGTTGTTCCGTTCCCGCGTCTATAGGCATTGGTCGCGCCAGAGGAATTCTACAAAACAACGACTTGATTAACGTTTGGACGGGCGCGGCTGGATCGAGCTACTTTGCATTTCAGCTACCATTTCAAAATTGGGAGAATCTCTAATGACGATAGCGATCTTTAAATACCTCGATGACAATTTCCAACATAACCCAAATTCTATCATCTTCTTTCCAAGCCGAATGACTTTTAAATGCGCGGCTTTCGAAATTGAAAAAACAAAAAAAATATTAAGGGAATCGGGAATCAGGCCAGGAGACCTTTGCCTCATGCTGACGTCCTTGGGCGACCAATTTCATATCAACCTCATTGCTTTACTTCAATATGGAGCGATCCCTGTGCTGATTGATATTGCCTTAGGTTGGAAAACAGTCAGAAGGGCCTTGCGCGGGCTTGGCGTGGACTTTATCATCAGCAAACACCGAGCGGTTCGCCTTCCGTTTTCAAAAGAGATAGTCCAGAAGAAAATCGAAGGTGATATCGTGTTCTTTACGAGTGGAAGTACCGGGGATCCAAAACCTGTTTTTTACCACCATCAAGAACTTTTATCCCAAGTCGAAGTTCTCCGGCACTCGCGTTTTGAATCGCCTGATAGCTCCCATGCCACTCTCAAGAGACCTCGGGCGACAGACGGCCGTATTCTCTACGGGTATTCGAGTTTACCGGTGTTTGGGTTTTATCAATTGCTCATGGGGATGGGAATCTGGTCTCAGCCACTCACCAAGGCACGCGAGTTACAAGAGGCTATGGAGGGCCGTAATCGCGGCATTTTAACGGATCTCTGTCTCAATCCGAAAATTATCGGTGAGTGGGTGGACCTGTTAACTTCGAGGTACTTGGCGGTCAGTGACTGCATTGAAAGAATTGTTGTGGTTTCTAACCCCTTATCCCTCACACTTTTTAGACAACTCCGCCTCCGACTGCCTTTGCATTGTTATTTGGAGCAGACTTATGGTTGTACCGAAGCTTTTCCGCTCTGTGTGCAGATTCGTTCGGGTCCACAAACAAGCGATACAAATAACATTTCACTATTGAATGCCGGCAAGGTCATTTCAAAATTCGAACTGATCCTGCGGCCGTCCTTAAAAGACTATCAAATTTCACCCATTGAGAATACCCCTGTTGAACAGATTTGGGTCAAAAATCTTTCTGGGCATTTAATCAATACGGGCGATTTGGGTTTTCGAAATCCTGGTGGGGATCTTGTGGTTTTAGGCAGAGAAAAATACACTTATCAGTTCGACGGAAAAACCTACTTCTCGATGCTATGGGAGCTCAAATCCCGGGAAATTGCCGAAGTGAAAGATGTCGTACTTCTGCAGGAGAAACCAGGCACTCGACCCATACTTATCGTGAGTTTATCTAACAATAAGCCTTTTATTCCGGCGAATCTTGGCTACCGCCAAAACCACATCGGGCAACAAAGAATTCTCAAACGCACCACCTTCGAAATCTATAGCGATCTTCGCCAGCTCCTTGAAAATGAATTCACCTCTGAATTTGAACTCCTGGTGACTGATGCATTACCTCTGGATCCCCGACATAAAACCAAAGTCCTTCGTCAAAACATTCGTGTCCGTTGGATGAGATGGTCGATGAAGAACATTCTGCTGCAAAGACGGTGGCTGTTCGAAAAGAGTTTGAATTTCAACAAATCACTGAAAAAGGAGTCTGTAAGATGAGGGCCTTAGTCATTGGGGGAAGTGGATTCCTGGGAATTGAGCTCTGCAAAATATTGCTCGACAAAGGAATCGAAGTGAGAAGTTTTCAACGGCGTCACTCAAAGGAGTTGGAGGGAATGAAGGTCCAACAGATTCTCGGATCGCTGGAAAAGGAAGAAATGGTTGATGAGGCCGTCAGGGGTTGTCAGGGCATCTTTCACTGTGGAGGCAAAGTTGACTTCGAAGGATCTATGGACGAACATTTTACAATTAACTACCTCGGTGCTCGATATGCGATAAGGGCTGGGTTGAAACACAAGGTAAAGGCTTTCGTTCACACCAGCACACCCAGTGTTTTTATCAACCGAAGCGGAATTCATGGCTTAACTGAAGCTGAGCTCAGCTACAGCCAGCTTGATTTCCCCTATGTTCAATCAAAAATTGCCGCAGAGAAACAACTTCTGACACTCCATCGGGAACCAATGCCCTATGTGATTCTACGGCCGCACCAGATTTGGAGTGATGATTCAGATAAGTTCTCCCAAGGATTGCTGCAAGCTCATTCTCGCTTAAAGATCATTGGCGACGGGAAAAATCGAATTGATTCGATTCATGTCAGTGATGCGGCCTTAGCTCATTTCAATGCACTTACTCAACTTTTAGCTCATCCTGAATCCGTTTCTGGCAAGGACTTCAATTTATCGAGTTCAAGACCTTTTCTATTGTGGGAACAAATCAATCAATTTTATTTGAGGCAGGGGCTGGCACCCATCACTGACCGAATCTCTGCGAGGACGGGGCGATGGTTTCTGAAAGCCAAGTTTCATGAGTCTGCTTTACAAAAAGAACTTTCTGAATATTTATTGATTCAGATGTCCGTTGATCGATGGTTCGATTGCACCCGAGCCTGGAGACACCTTTCCTTTCAATGCACCCGTTTTCAATAGGAGAAACTATGACTAATTCTTCATTTTATTACTTAATTAATTTTTTCTGGCAGAATCTAAAAATTTTATTCAACTCAAATGATTTGACGCCCATCTGGAAAATGCGCTTACACCCCAGTTGGTCGCTAGCGCGCCAGTACAGTGACTTCATCTCGGCACAGCCGAATCTGATCGAGGGACTGAAGGCGAGACCCAACAGTTCAAAGTTCTATTCAGCCTTGGTCCTGAGTCGAGCCTTTCCTCGGGGGAGCCTGGGTGATGAATATCAACAATTTCTGTATCGCTACAAAGTAGGAACCGGCTTTTATCCGGAAACCATAGAGTTGAAAGACGAAATTGATTTTTTCAACTCCCACATTATTGCGATCCATGATCTGTGGCATGTGGCCATGGGATTTGAATCGTCGCTGCTGGGTGAGATTAAACTTTCGGCTTTTTCCGTGGCCCAGTTTCGCAGCCCCATGCATGCAGGATTTCTCGCGTTGGCGCTGCTAGCGGGGATCACCAAAAAGGGCGAGTACCTTGTTCATATTCTGGATGCCATTTGCAGTGGGTGGAGGATGGGGCTTCAATGTCAAAATGTGATGCTGCTGGATTGGGAAAACTGGTTGGATAAACCCTTGGCCGCCCTTCGAAGACATATCTCTCAAAACAGAACTTATTTACTTTTAGAACTACAAAACTCGAGAGGAGGCCAAGAAGAGCATTTTTGAGTATATCGAAGTATTTTATAATCGTGAAAGACTGCACTCGTCACTCAACTACCAATCACCTGTTGAATAGTCCATTTTCACGCCCGTCCGTTGAAACATAATCCTTGTTTAACCGCAAATTGTTGAAAACGCCCCATTCAAGTCACTCGAAAGCTCTTTATAATTGGCTTTTGGCGGGAGATGAGAGATCCACTTTCCGCTTTGGAATTCCTAATCGTAACATTTCGTATTTATTGACAGATTCATCAGACTGCTTGCGCATCAAGGCGAACTGGCTTTGCGCATCAAGGTAAAGTTAGGTGAGGGGCACCTGTTTTGAACGTGAGGGTCATTTTGAAATTTTCACTTTGGGTTGTTTAATTTGTATCATCAAAAATAGGATACCGTTTAG
>CAZYOE010000158.1:0-1020 GCA_964648725.1 uncultured Pseudobdellovibrionaceae bacterium
AACTAGTGGATTTTAGCTTTTTTTTAGAGAAATTTACCGAACAGACCCTATTTAGCTAAACGACTATCGTCAATTCCAATTTGGATGGGAAATACCCAAAGCGACATTGTTATTCAAAAAGCCGAGGCTAGTCAATTTATGCGTTCTGTTACGAAAATAAATCCTAGCGGGAAAATACGCGAAGAGTTCTGGGTTCCATATTCTAAATTGGTTTTACATGACTCCATTACAACTCCGTCGAATCCTGTCTTACCAGAGATTTTATCTTCACTTCAAAGCTTTTTATCAACCTTGGTGCTATCGAATCCTCACACGCCATCACAATTCAACCCTTGATCACATTCGCGGCAATTCGTTCAGCCAATGCCGTGATCGTTAAGAGTGGGGTCGCTGAGAGTGAGCGGGGAATGATCGCCGCATCAACTACATAAAGATTTTTGTGAAAACCACCTGACTCATTGGGGTCAAAAACTTGCCCTAAGTCGTTGACAACACCACTCGCCACAAAATCGGCCATTGGACAACCTCCAAGAGGATGAGTAGCCTGAATCTTTTTGCCAAAGATCGTAGAACGCGGATTTTCAACAAAAGTTCCACCCAATTTTTCGGCATACTCCTTCATGACGCCATTGATTCGCTTGAAGGTGGGTTCTTCAAGAACCCTGGGCCATACATAGTCAAAAGAATCCTTCTCAGAATTATAAACAAATTTACCACCGGAAGAATCATGACCGCAAGCAAAGTACAATACCGAGTGATTCAAAGCCCCCTCCGCACTCACTCCCTCGCTTTGCTCAATGTCTAATTTGATTCTCAATTCTTTTTCCTTGGAATTCGTCGGATTAAAAAAGTCCGGTTTTTCCTTTGCCACCTGCGCAAAGGAGTAAGCCACCAACGGCGCCAAGGAACTTGGAACCACACCATCAAGAAGTAAAAACTGAGAATTCACAGTTCCATCCAAAGAAGGCTTGCGGTAATCCGCATAGGCTTCATAGAACTCCATCATGGTGAATTCGGGAT
>CAZYOE010000158.1:1030-10228 GCA_964648725.1 uncultured Pseudobdellovibrionaceae bacterium
CGCATAGGTTGAAATGATCAGCCCAGGCCTGGATGATAATTTTTTCTTCGCGACTTCTTCTTTTTTTAAGGCAATAATATTTGTTTGTGAGTCGGTGTTATAGGCAAAACCCATCACATCCCCATTTGCAGACAATCGGGTTCCTAATGCCTTAGAAAATTTGAACCCCTCAACCTCTGATCGCATCAAAATTTGCGTAGAGCCCTTTGAACCAGCGCCCAAAAAAACGTGCTTAGCTGTCACTGTCTTTTGAACTCGATACCCTGCCATAGGAATCAACATGATTACTAATTCATAGTGATCAGTGTTTTTGTTTATTTTTACCACTTCCACCTGGGTAAAAATCTTGGCCCCGGCCTTGCGAGCAATCGCGAGATAATTAGTGCCTAACACGTTTTTGGCACCAAAGTTACAACCGGTGCAACAGTTCCCGCACTCTTGACAGGGATTTTGAGTCTGTCCAAAGTCATTCACCGACTGCTCTTGATATTCTTCATTTCTTATGTTTAATTTCAACTCACCATGCCTGCGAGATCTTGCTTCTGAAATTTTCTTATGCAATTGAGATTTGGCAAATCGATTCTGATCCAGAGAATTCGGCTGCAAGACCGATTCGGCTTTTTTATAGTAAGTTTCTAGTTCACCGGGCACCGCCGCCTTTTTAATGGCATTAGGCCACTCGGGTTGCAGAAAAACGTTCATTTCAGGGCGAATTGAAATCGCGGCGTTGATAAGGGAGGTTCCACCCAGGCCATTACCACAGACAATATCAATGTCGGTCCCTGGCGCAATATCAATAAGTGCATGCGCATTCGCATCAGAACGCAAGTTGGTGGCTAAGTCATTCCAGTTTTCTGGAAATTCGCCGGGAACCCACTCTTTGCCACGTTCGAAAGTGGCCAGTTCCTTAAACTGCCCGGCTAGTCTTGCGGCTATCACAGAAGCGCCATAACCAGACCCAACCACAATGCAATCATAGTGTGTTTGCATTTCATTCCAGGGCGATGACAATCGAGCATGATTCCCATCAGTGTGACTACCGGGCTGGCGATTTGCTTTGGAGTTTCGACTATCAGAATTGGTTTCAGAGCTCTTAGGCGAGGAAACACAGCCTCCGATCGCCAATCCCAAACCAGTAATGAGCACTTCTCTTCGTGTTTGCTTTCCCATAGCCACTCCCATCGTCACTAAAAGAATAAAGCGACCGCCGAGATTCAGCGGTCGTCAGAAATAGGTTAAACAAAAAATTACCAACAATATTTAAAATGGCATTGATACCAGAATATCATCCCCGACCGTCCGCATATCCGATTTTGATCATACAACAGCCTTGTTGTTTTTAATGACTACAGGATAGCTGCTGTTGGAATTCCCAGGCCAGCAAAAATTCCATTAACCTAGACCAAGGTCTTCACGCGGCGATAGTCTATACGAATTCAAATCTGGCATATCTGAGCCTAAGTTACTTTGTATCTAAATTGCTATTGGAAACATATTTGATTGGTTAGTAATCAGCTCATAAATATTCCGACATAAATGTTAACTATTTGAAAATTAGAATGCTTTATTTCTTCATGCGAAAAACTGACGGCAGAAAATTAGATCGTGCGACCCAAGAGGCACTCCGTATATGGGTCATAAATCAAATCAAGTCGGGTCAAAGCCCTGAGCTTGTTGCAAAGACTTTGGAAATTAATCGAACAACAATTTATGATTGGATGGCTAAGCATCGTGATGGTGGCATTTCCGCCTTAAAAAGAAAGCGAGACCCAGGTCGCCCACCAAAGCTAAATGGAAATATGCTTAAGTGGATCTATGATTTGATTACGCTAAAAAAACCACAACAGATGAAGTCATTACAAAGAAATCCGGAAAAAATTAGGTCCTTCTTCGGAAAAGATTCATTTAAATGCGCGGCATAAAGTCGGAATATTTATGTACTGATTAATAATGTTTGGTTTGCAGCAAATTGCTGAAATTTTCCAATTCGAATCACTCAGAGAACCTTGTGATCGGCTATTGGCGGGAGCTGAGATAGCCACTTTCCGCTTTATTTGTCTTAATCTTAAAAATATAAATAAAAGTTCTAACGAGAAGTTTTATGAAAAGGAGCGATTTGGTCCTATTTTGCTGACAGGTAGACGGTGGCAAAATGTTTTGGCAAGTTTTGTCAGAAAAGGTGCCCTCGCAATTTACCGAATCTGCGTTATTTTAGAAGTTCACGCCCCTGGGTGAGCTTGAGAGCCGGTATAGTCTTCAACCAGAATTTACTGGCGTTGGAGTTATTGTTACTTGCGTTCGTTAGTAGGAGATTGCGATAGATACATCTGCTTTGGTTGAGGCATTAGCTCGCTTTAGCGTAAGACCGGAATGTAAGCTGAGCGCCCATATTTCTGTGGCTGGTAAATCTGGAAACGCGCGATAATAATTGATTTTGACTTTGCGTTCTCCCAATTCATTTTTACGTAAAAAACCAAGATTGGTGAGAGTCTCTAACGCTTCGGTAATTTTACCAGGTGTAACATTGAGAAAGCGTGAGATTCTTTCAGGAGACCAATTTGCGGTTTCACTTTGGGAGAGCAGAGTCTTGACGACTGGATTAATGAATTGGCTCAAATAAGTAAAGCAATTACGCAAAACCTGAACATGCATTGTTTGGGGACGGTGTTTAAGGAATTGATTCCAATACTGAAGGCGATCTTCAATCGTGGCGGATTGATTCGCTTTCACCAAATTTTGGAAACCTTGGGCCTCATTTCCCTCAAGTCCCAGTCCATAAATAGTTTTAGCTAAACTATTATTGGTTATATTGCGTTTGTTAGTTACTATTAACCGCAGATAGGATCGAGATTCAAATCCAGATTTTTGAGCAAGGAGACTGTACGAAAAATCGCCCGAAGATCTCTTCTGAATGATCCAATCTTTCAAATAGGAGCGATAGTCCGAATAGTCAAAAACTGATATTGTTTTTATTTAATATGTACCTCGGTGAGTACCCATCACCAAATGAGAGGCCAGGCATTCTGGAAAGTATGAAAACAGCTGATGATGCCAGTATCATTAGTGAATATCCTGAAATCTCTGGTGCGATTGAAAACAACACGAAAACAAAAAAAGGTTAGTCACCAATCCACTGGTGACTAAGATTGGCATTTTAAGGTCTTTGATTTTAAGTAGGAGACCCTGAGTCTGGCCCAACGTGGTGCCAAAACCATTTGAGTTAACAGAATGCTTTTTGAAAAACTCCTTGGCTCACTTTTGTTAAAAAGTTTATTTACCCAAGGTGGAAGAAGGGGAATCCATCGGCCCCTTTAAAAGCGAGAAGATATATCTTAATGATGACAATGAAGTTCTTGGCATCAAACTCAAGCACAGCGGTCTCAATGTTCCTGTTATCGTCTTTAAGATGGCGACCGTACCTCAGTTATTTACTTGGGTGGATACCCCTGAGCTGACTAACCGGGGGTTACCGCACTCGCTTGAACACTTACTGGTCGGTAAGGGGGCGAGGCCAAAATTTCGCCTGCGAGAACGAGATATGCTTTTAGGTAAAGAAAATATTGCGACTTATAACGATTATGTTTTCTTTGGACTGGGTTCAAGCGGATCCCTGACTTCGTTTTACAAAATGTTGGACTCTTTGTTATCGGATGGAATTCTCTAAAATCAAAACCTACTCCCGCAGCAAAACCAAAAGTTGCTGGAAAGAAAATGAAGTGGATTTTTGATACAGTAACAAGCAAAAATCCGAAACAGATGAAGTTTGAATTTGCCCTTTGGACAAGAGAGATGATTCAAAGATTAATTCATGATAAATACAAAATAAAATTAAGCTTAAAAGCTGTTGGGCGGCTTCTTTCTCAGCTTGGGCTCACTTGTCAAAAACCGCTATACAAAGCAATTCAACAAGATGAGTCACTTGTTAAAAAATAGCTCAAGAAAATATATCCTCTCGTTAAAAACCGCACCAAAAGAGAAAAAGCAGACATTTACTTCGGCGATACTGCCCACATACGATACTGATCATCACTCTGGTCGAACATGGGGAGTTAGGGGCGAAACACCTGTGGTTGAAAGTACAGGATCTAGATTTTCGTGCTCATTGATTTCAGCGATCTCATCACGAGGACAAATGCGATTTATGGTGCGTGAAGGCGGAGTTAATTCTTTTGTCTTTATTAAATTTTAAAGCGACTGATCCCAGGTGCAAAAAGAAAATGGTTTTGATCGTTGATGGAGGATCTGCTCATAAATCAAAATTAACAAAAAAATTTGTCAAATCTGTAGGCTATCAACTTGAATTTGTTCTCCTACCGCCTTATTCGCCCGACTTGAACCCTGATGAGCTTGTTTGGAGCCATATCAAGAATCATACTGTGGGCATATCAACTGTAGTAGATAAAGAGGACTTCAAAAGGGAAGTTACAAAATCAATGCGATCACTGCAGTTCAACAGAGAAAAAATGCGCTCCTTCTACCAAAAAAGAGCTTTTTTGGCTTTGGTTTGATTCTTTAGATTGGGAGGAGAATTACCTTACCAAGGGCGAAGAGCTTTTGAGAGCAAAGCCTTCGAGACTGCAGTTTAAAATTTTTCAAAAGAGTAATGGTGAAATAGAACCTGAGGTCGTCGAATTAATTGAGTCGGAAAAGTTAGAAGAGGTGAACTTTGGAATAGGACTATTGCGGCAATTTAACCTCCAGAGCTCAAGGCTATTGGCCGCGCTATTGTTGAAGCTTGCACAAACCTCAAATTCCAGTGCTCAATGGAATATTATGGACAGAATTGCAGAAGTTTCTAAGGGACTCGAGAACTCGGGAGTTCAAATTGTGGAGTTTCTTAAGCAACGCCCTTCGAACAGTCGGATGAGGCTCTTGTTTTCGGAAATGTTATCTAAAATTGCAGAAAAAGAAAAAGACCAGGGACGGCGAAGGTTATATTTAAACTTTTTTTATGATGTCGTAGAGCATGACAAACCAAGTTGGATGCATTTTCATTATTTTGGGGCCATTGTCAAAATTGAGGGCCGCACAGCCCGACTTACCGAAGTCGCTAATGCCTTTATTGATCGCATTGAAACGAGTGGTCCTCCCTACTTGAGGGAGAGGATTGAATCTATTCGGGATGGAGCCAGTGATTGAATATCCTAAACTGGAGACGTGATGGAGTTTACCTGTTGAGACACTAATGCGAGGAGAGTGGGGACGGAGCACCACTGCTATTTGAAACGGGATAGGGGGACTGAGCCCCGATTGCCAAAAAAGAAACCAACTAATCATTTAAAGTGGACGTTAAGTTTTAAATAGGAATGTTGCATTCACATGGCGGACACGACTAATTTAAATAAAACTTGACTAGGAATGAGCTCCGTCCCAAATTTCGGCTGACTTCAGCAATCCTTGCAAATTCCTGAACTTTTATTGTGCTATTGATAAATTCTATAATGACCTCGAGCTATATTTATAAAAATTTCATTACAAAAAACATAGCAGTTCAACAATAGTTTTATATGTAGCAAAAATAATTTACTAAAATTACACTCTGTGTTAATTCAATTTTTTAACGGCACACCACTTGTTTAAACAAATAGACTGGGGTGACTTTGCCACTATTTTTAAGGGTAGGAGTTTATGAAGGCATTTTTAAAATTAGCAGTGATTGCTTGTTTATTTTTTAACTTTGGTTGCTCTAAAGCAAGCGGAAAGACTAATACAGTTAAAACAAGTGAGACCGTTTCTTCATCACTAACAGCTATGGGTTTAACCTCGGCACCAGGCTATTGTGAATACAGCTCTTACTCAAAGGAGCCTGCCTGCTTTGCCTCAGCACCTAAATACTGTGAATACAGTTCTAATTCCAAAGAGCCTTCTTGTGTTGCCTCAAAACCTTCTTTTTGTGAATATAGCTCGTACTCAAAAGAACCCTCGTGCTTCGCAAGCAAGCCCAGCTACTGTGAATATTCCAGCTATGGAGATGAGCCTTCTTGTTTAAAATCAAATCCTTCATATTGCCAATATAGCTCATATTCCAAATCATTGGCTTGTATCGCTTCACATCCTTCTTACTGTGAATACAGTTCTCATTCCAAAGAACCAGCATGCTACGGAGCAATGCCAAGCTATTGTCAATACAGCTCTTACTCAAAAGAACCTGCTTGTATTAAATATTATGATTTAAATGATATTGATTTGTATTGCCGTAGCTTTGACAAATTGAAGTTGTGTCCATCATTTCCTATAAATGGTGGCCACTAATTCTTTAGACGAGCCGATAAGTCCATACGGTCCCTTCCCCATGCCACCGCCATTGCTACTGCTGAAAATACAAGGTGCCAAGATGACTTGAACTGTCTTGCAACTTCCTCCATACTAAGGAGCTTGCTCCATTCACTTAGAAACCACGCATAACTTATCGTTAATGGACTCTTTCCCTTGCTCCACGGTACTCGTTCAGCCACGATTCCACATAAAATACAATTTAAACGGCGAAGATTATACTGGAACACGACAGGGAGACTCCACATAGGTACATGCATAAACTCTCTTTGAGGCAGACAATCATACCCAGGACGTTTTTCGCCACAACCTGAACATATTCCCTTACAACCTTTACGAGCTTCAATTCTCACTTCGATCCGAGGCTCATTATCAAAAGCAACTTGTCTATTCACTATCAGTGACCCGCGATGGAGCCATTCCAATTCATTTTAAACCCTATGATGGCAATCAGACTGATGATAAAACCCACTGGGAGCTTTGGCAAAGTCTCAGAGGTCTTCTTGGTAGATCAGATTTTTTATATGTTGCGGATTCAAAGTTGTGCGTAGCTGAGATTATGCGAAAAATTGATCGCGAACAGGGTTACTTCGTCACAATTTTGCCTCGTACAAGAAGTGAAGTCGTTGAGTTTGCTAAGGAGGCGGTGGCATCAAGAGTTCGCTGGCAAAGCATTCACCAGCAAAGAGTTCGCAAGGGTAAGATTGATCATTTTGAGGTCGCTGATGGGCTTTTTCAGATGCGTGAAGGCTATCGCATCTATTGGTATCGCTCATCGGAGAAAAAAACCGTGACAAACAAGATCGCGAGAATCGCGTGACTATTGCGTGCGGCCAGCCAACTTTAAGTACCCAGCTTAAACAACTCGAAGAAACCATCGGAAAACCACTTCTTGAGCGCAGAAACCGAAAAATGGTTTTAGCGGATACCGGCAAGTCTGCTTTAGAATATGTCTGGCTGATTTCAGCCCAACGCAAAATTGAAATCCCATAGCAGCTAAGCTTTTGAATACATTTTTACTGCGTTGATTTGACATTAACACATTTAACAGCCTTAATGATTACAAGGAGACTTTCAAAATGAGTACGGTATTTATCACCACCACCCTTTTGCCGATTGCCCTTGGAATTATCATGTTCGGTTTTGGCTTGTCCTTAAAACCGGACGATTTTAAAAGAGTTTTTAAGTACCCTAAGTCAATTTCGATTGGCTTATTTTGCCAGATGCTTTTAGTGCCTACTTTAGCGATTGGTCTTTGCAAAGGCTTTAATCTTTCACCTGAAATGGCGATCGGCCTTATGATCTTAGCCGCCAGTCCCGGTGGTGTAACAGCTAATATTTTTTCGCACTTATCCCATGGTGATGTGGCTTTAAATTTAACCTTAACTGCCATCAACAGTGTTCTGGCCGCATTTACGTTACCGCTTTTTATTTTTATCGCCGGAACCCTTTTTAGTAATGAATCCCTGAATATCGGCTTTCAATTTAGCAAAACAATTGAAGTTTTCTTTATTGTCTTAGTTCCGGTGGCGTTAGGTATGTGGCTTCATTCTAAAAAACCACATTTATCACGGAAGTTAGATCGTCCTTTTAGAATATTTTCGATGTTCGTTTTAGTCATTATCGTCGTGGGTACTATCTTAAAAGAAAAAAAGTTATTACAAGAATCGTTTGCTGATATTGGCTTAGTTATCCTGATTTTCAATGTCGCCAGCATGGCGATTGGCTATTTTATTCCGGTATTGTTAAATCTTAATCGCAAAGAAGCCACCGCTATTTCAATGGAGGTTGGCATTCACAACAGCACACTGGCCATTTACGTTGCGATGTCAGTTTTAGGTTCTATTACCCTGGCTTTGCCAGCAGCCATTTACAGTATTGTTATGTTTATTACAGCGGCCATGTTTAGTTTGTATTTAGCAAAGAAAAATGTATACCATCATCGGCTCCTGCAAGAAAATTGACCTTGATTCCAGAAACTACATTGATTGGGCCATGAGGCAAGCCGTTCGTAAACAAGACTTACTAACCCCCTTTGAATACGAATAACGACGACGCCTACAATAACTCAAAGTTCGAAGATCCAAGCTTTCCTTTAAAGGCAATAATGCGGCCTATGCCGTGTTTACATTTAAGCCGCTCTGGACGCTGAACTTTGTTCTTTTGGGATCACAATCACAAATTTAAATTTTCGATAGTTATTAACTCTAAACTCGGATGAAAATCTAACTTCGATTCTGCCACCCATATCTTCAATGATAGATTTGACAGCTGACATACCCGCTCCCCTACCGGAGATATCGGAAACTTTTTGCGCAGTACTTATTCCACTTAAAAATATCAGATTTGCAATATCTTCGTCGGTTGCTGAGTCATTTATCGAACCGTTACTTAGTCCCTTTTGGGTTAATGACAAAAGATTTAGTCCTAATCCAGAATCACTGTATTCAAATTTATAACACAATGAATCTTCAGATGCTTCAATAATTAACTTCCCTTTTTTATTTTCTTCCAAGCCATGATCCACGCTGTTGGCAAAAAGGTGATTAAAAATGGACTCTAAATTCTGAGCTATCGAAGGATCCAACTTGATATCTTCGCCAACTAAAATAAATTCTGGAGTTGGCTTATCAACTTTAGTTGCTAGCTGCTCCAAATTCTCAATCAATGGTTGAAGCATATTGCTGAGACTTCCAAGGCTCTTTTTTTGCGCCATCTCTCTCAATTGCTCTACGGTATATTGGTCTAATAGTAGATTTAATTGAGTCCAAAATGTCCCTTCGTGGTTTTTCTTGAAATTAAGTTTTAATTGGGCAATATCTCGAATTCTTAGTAAATATTTTTCTATGGATTTAATTGCTTCTATTTGCTGTGCTGTCCGAGCTCGTTCGTCACAGTTGGTGGCATAATTTAAGTCAAAAAAAT
>CAZYOE010000159.1:0-10204 GCA_964648725.1 uncultured Pseudobdellovibrionaceae bacterium
AAATATACCAGATTGAAAAATAATTAAAATGCGTGCACCCTTGATGATTTACGATAGAGGAGGCTTCGGCCTGTCTGAACACCTTAGTGATTTGGAATTTAGGAATCGCATTGGACTCTAACAAATCAAATAATCGTTCTCCACGAAATTTCGTTATAGCTTTGATTGATTGAATCGTGAACATGATGAGCAGCATCTGCTAAAATTTAAAAGCACTTATTAACTGCTAAATTTGTAAGGCGATCATTTTCAAAATCTTCCATCGACTTGCTTTGAAAAAAACAATTCGATGTCTTTCAACGCATCAATCATATCAGGAATTCGTAAACGCCGATCTCTCTCTATGCGGCACCAATTGCCCTCCTGTAGTGCCTGATCTCGAATGGCTTTTTTCAGTGATTTTTTAGTTCCTAAGTCCGCTTTAGTTCCAAAAAGATCTTCAAGAAACTGATTAAAGACTGTCAGGATAAAGAGGTTCGCCCCTCGCTCATCTAAAACAACAAACCAACGTCACTCTTATCGATTTCCTCTCCTCTTGCCACCGAACCAAAAAGGTAAGTTCCAAGACCTAATATTTCTTAACTCTGACTCATTTTTCCGGATCAGTTCAAGGTTCTCGTTGGCTGAGTTTTTCAAGAACACCTCCGTTTCTGAAATTTCAAGCTTAAGTCGCATCATGATCAGTGATTAAACAAACAAAAAACGACCTAGAATCGATTTTATTTGATCCATCCATGGTCTCTATGCCACTCAACCAAAAATTAAGCCCTAGGGCCGTTTAAAATGGTTTGCTTAAATTCTGGCCAAATCTGTTCAGTGTAGTAGACCTTTAAGAGCTGGCGATAAGCCAACGAGCCCACTTGCGCCATAGGTTGCGGGGACACTAATCGAACTTGCTCTTCTGGATTCATTTTAGAAACCCAAATCATAAATTCACTATCGCGGTATTGCTCCATGCTCTTCTCAAAGGCCTCAAACTGATGACGGTTATCTTCAAGCTGTTTCTGTTTGTTCTTAAGAGCAATGTCACGTTGAATTTCAAATTGAGTTTTGACATCACAGATGGGGTCAGGTTCTCCCATGGAAATCGCTTTCACGGAATTTAAAAACAATGAGTACGGTGAGCGAATCGAAGCCCGCCTTGATTCGAATTCAGGTTCCGTAAAATAGCGAATAAACCGCTCGATGAAATCTTCCAACTGTTCGCGGGAAACGAGCCACTTGTTTTTCTTAAACGTATCAACGACCGATTCTTTAATATTCCATTGAAACAAGGCAGAGAAGTCGATTTCGCGAAGTTTTGCCCACTCATCGGGCAATGGTGGAATTGGTGCTGTAAGCTCTGTATGTATAGTATTATTATTTATACCTACATACATACTAGGGGCTGTTGTGCTGGCCCAGGTGTCGGGTTGTGCCGGGTTGATGTGTCGGGTTGTGCCGGGTTGACTGTTGTTGATACCAATTTGTTTTAGATTCAGAATCTCATTTGCAAAAGCTTTTATGAGCTGATCTGAAAAATCAAAATTCCGGACTGCTTGAGCTCCCCCTTTCGAACCACTTAGCTCAAAAAAACCTGCAGTTCTTAACCTTTTACAAGTAGTTGGAATGCTACTGAATTTTGTCCCTGTAAGCTCTGCTAACATTTTATATGAAATCGTTACGCGATTAGTTCCATTTTCTAGACAGTTTTTACATAAAAAAGAGAGAATTAAGGCTGAGGTCCCTGAAAGATTATGAATCCGCTCATAAATCTCATTGCTTAATTTTTTGTGTGTCGGGTTGTACCGAGTGGTTGTGTCGGGTTGTGCCGGCCCAGGTGTCGGGTTGTGCCGGGTTGTGCCGGGTTTCCTGTTTGCTTTTTCTTCAAAATTCTTAATTTGTGCTGAGGTGTGCCGAGTTGTGCCGGGTTGATTATGTGAATTGTGCCGAGTGGTTGTGTTGAGATGTGCCGGGTTGTCTGAATCTTTTAAGATAAAAATAAACTCGTCATCTTCAGAATTTTTTTCAGTTATTGACAAACAATTCAGATCAGAGCACTCAGTTTCACTTTGAAAATATTCGCAATTATTACTAGTTGAGTTGTGTCTGGTTGTGCCTGGTTGATTTATATCTCTAATCTTTTCTGATTCAATTTTTAAGTCTGTCGGTGTTTCAATCAAGGCAGAAAGATGATTAAGTTGTGCCGAGTTGTGCTGGGTTGATGTGCCGAGTTGTGCCGGGTGGATGTGCCGAGTTGTGCCGGGAACGCTCGGCGTACTTTCAAAATCGACTAATTTAGAATTTGTGGTGTCTACGGAAGGGAAAACACCCGCGTGCAACGTAGGGGCAATTGGAACGTTTTGAAGGGGTGTTTCGTTTTCGGTAAGTGGAGATGACAATTGTTTACTTGTAGGTAAGGCAATTCTTTTTTGCCCCGGCCTAAAAGTCGTTCCTAAAGAGGTTAGACGTGAATCTGGTTGTTTAGATTTAATGTCATCTAATTTAGCCATATTAACCTTCAGAGATAAGGTCGTTTGTTAATGCTACAATGTCTTCTGAGCCGGGTGAGGAACGTTTGTATTGCCAAACTGAGCAGTGGTAAGATTGTGACTCTTTAATATCAATATTCTTTCCAACAACAGTTTTAACCAAAATGTCTCCGAAATTCTCTCTCAAAAAGCCAATTGCTTTTTGTGCCATCGATTCCCTGACATCGAATTTATTGGCAATGATTCTGGCGCTCGGAGAATAGTCGAAATCAGCATCAATTTGTTCCAATACCTGGAATATACTACTGAGGCCTTGAGTAGACAGTTGGTCTGTTTCAGTGACGATGCAAAGCTCATCAGCAGCAAGAATTGCGGAGATATTTACCGTCGATGGGGATGGATTCGTATCTATTACAATAAGATCATAATGGTCTCTCAATGATCGAATCGGCTTTATGATTCGTTGCTCTCTATTTGGCTTAGGAAATAGCTCTAATTCTAGTACTGACAAACTGAGGTTGGATGGAATGAGATGTAACAACGGAGTTACTTCAAGTATAACATCCTGCACTTGGGATGCACCATCACCGGTGATGACATCTCGAAACGTAGAAAGATTCATAATTTCGTGGTCTTTAAAATGCAAAATTTTTGTCGCGTGAGCTTGTGGATCAAGATCTATAACTAGTGTTTTTAATCCTTGAGCAGATGCTCTCATCGCAAATTGAGCCGCGATGGTGGATTTACCAACTCCACCTTTAAGATTAGCGAAAATTTTAATCTTTTTATTGGGCTTTTTAAGCTTGTTTGAAAAGTGCTTACTTAAACTTACAATGGCGTCCCAACCAAAAAGAGTAACTTCTTGAATTCCTTTTTTCAAATTTGCAACAGGAGTGATTGTTCCGTCTTTGATAAGGTCATAGATCGTTGGTCTGGAAACGCCAAACAGGTCTGAAAGTTGTATGACTGTAAAACGGGAATCGGAAAACTTGGTATAGGTTTTTTCTTTGGCAGGTCTTTTTTTGATCTTCATTTCAGCAGTAGTTATTTCCATCTATACTCCGTCGGTTTACAAATATTCTGTAATATACAGTTTTTATTGTAAACTTATTGTGTGCAATTATTGTAACAAAATTTATGTATTTGTATCCGAGGTTGATGCAGAGAGTTGTTTGAGCGCTTCTTTGATTGATTGCCCATAAAAACAGCCATTGCTGAAGATAATAAAACCAGCCTGCAATAATTCGAAAACTAGAGACTTCGATATAACCCTGGTCACGATCATTCGGAAGTCTTAGTTCCAAAAAGAAATCGATATATTCAATTGAATCAATTCGCTTTTCAGAATGGCTGCCTTGCTTGGACGGTGAAACGGGGCTTTATGCGGCCCCAAAATTTAGGAATGCCAATAACACCGCAGCTACGGATCGATGTTCATTGGCCCTTTCAAGGGTCGCCTCACAATAAACCTTAAAGTGATCCTGAGAGCTTTTTTCTTTTTTAACTCTCCTATTAACAAAAACTTGAAGGTGCTTTGTATTCAGTTCTAACAATGCTCGTGCTAAAGCGTTTTTGTCTCTGAAGTAGTAGTGAACCAAAGAATGTGCGATGGGACACTGTTTCACAATGGTCCTAAATCCAACTTTTCGTAACCCACTTTTCTGATTAACTCCACAGCCGCTATAATGAAAATTGTTCATGTTTCTATGTCATCGGAACTTTTAAAGAAAATCTAAAGCACTGACAATTCAAAAACGGCCATTGTTGGAACGACAAAATTTGTTTATAGATACTTTTAAGAGAAGTTTCTCGCTTTTTAACAAGCTAGCATTAGGAGATTTTATGAAATCATTAGCCGTCATAATATTGGGCATTTTAAGTAATATGGCCAGTGCAAATGCACTCACCTGCTCGTGCAAAGACTCTGCAGGCTGCCCAGAAAGATTAACAGT
The DNA here is from genome assembly GCA_964648725.1 of uncultured Pseudobdellovibrionaceae bacterium. GTDB lineage: Bacteria > Bdellovibrionota > Bdellovibrionia > Bdellovibrionales > Bdellovibrionaceae > CAUJGP01. Next base: position 4,424 of record CAZYOE010000159.1, read on the forward strand.
TACCATAACTCAGAACGAATTCGACAATTATAGTGGTCAAGTATTTCACTTCGGTTTGGTTAACTCTGAAAAAGTGTTAAAAGATGGAGACAATTTTATTGCCCCGAGCTGGAGTTTGTCTTTAAAGCGAAGCTGCGGTGGTTGCGAAACTTTGAAGGCCACTCTTAATGTAGACCCTCTTGCCAACGAGGAACTTTACCACGAGGTTTCGCAATCCCCAACACACTCACTTTATTGTCATTAATGAATCTGCGAAAACGCCTGATCCAGAGAAAATTAAGATAGCCTTGAGGTCGATGAGACTACTGACGAGAGAGGTAGGTTCATAGGTTCAACTGCTGAAACATAACTTTTGATTAGCAGCAAATAGCCGAAAACGCACCATATGGTTATTCAAAGCCATCTTGTGGCCGCCTTTTAGTTGGAGCTGATGTACCTGCAGTGTATAATTTACGCTTTGAAAACATTAGCCGTGAAATGAGCTCATCCAGCGCCGAGTTGAGGATTCATTTCAAATTGTCAATTCAGATAAATAATAGTTATTCACTATTGGCAGTAGAAAATTGTGCCGTTTCGGTGAAACTCACGGCATAGGCGAGATATTAAACCCTACATTCCGCACCTAATCGGTGCGTGAATCTTTAAAATTTATTGTGTAGTCTGAGATTCATCAAGATCAATTAAGGAGGATTGTCGATGAGTCGAGTATCAAGCAAACAAAATAATATGACTGGGGCAAAGCCTTTATCCAAATCGAACATGGATTTCTTGGAAGTCGATCCTGAGGTGTTTCGATCTTCTGTGGAAAAGCATCAGGAGCGAATGTTAAGGCCAGCATTAAGCCTTCAGTGACTTCAAACAATGAGGACCTTTTGCGCTCTCAAAAGGCGAAGCCTAAAGATGAGAGGCTAAGAAGGCGGCGGCGACGCAAACAGGCTTCCTCCTTTATAAAACTCCAGGCCAGCTCTCTTACGACCGATAATGGGCCATCAGTTACCGCGAAAAAGCTTTTGGCCTTACGGCTTCCCAATGGCATTGAGCTTGAGTTTTGGTCATGATCACCGTATCGCCACAGACGCCCGTGCTGGTTTACCGAAAAGCGATAGATTTTAGGAATGGGATCGATGGTCTCTGCGGTATTTGTAAATATGAACTCAAGGAAGATCCTTTTAGCGGAAGTCTTTTTGTCTTCACCAATAAAAAGCGGATCAGTCTTAAAATTCTCGTTTACGATGGCCAGGGCTTTTGGGTTTACCATAAACGTCTGAGCGAAGGGAAGTTCACTGGATGGCCTGAGGGTGATGAGGATCAGGTGTCCATTTTGGCTCGGGAGCTGATGGTGCTGATTTGGAATGGGGACCCGAAGCGTACAAAAATGGCAAAGGATTGGAAAAAGCTCGACAAACGCAAATAGGTTTTGTTTGATCTTTTCATGGGCAAAACTAGAGACGACATTAAGGTTGATCTCAATGAAGAAAAAATTGAGAAGCTCATCGATGCCATTGAAAGCTCAAATTTGAATGACGAATATCGAGAGCAACTCATCTCCGTACTTAAGGCCATGGTCCGTCTTGATCAATTGGTGGGAATGAAGGATGCCACCATTGCTAAATTACGAAAGATCTTTGGTAAAGAGTCAGAACGAAACTCAAGCCATACTAAACCAGCCAGTGATAAGAAGGAAGCCAAAGGAACCACCGGTGGGAGTGGCAGGCGTGGCCATAAAGAGTTTGGCACGGCCAAAGTTATTGAGCATTCCCATGAAAGCCTCAAGGAAAAAGACCTTTGCCCCGAGTGCCACAAGGGGCGCCTTTATCCAATCGATCCCGGAGTCTATGTTCGTATTAAAGGGAATCTCCCTCTAGAGCCAGTGATTCACCGATCTGAGAAGCTACGCTGCAATCTTTGTGGTCAAGTTTTTGAAGCCGACTTTCCCGAAAAACATGAGGATAAGTTCGATCCTGAAAGTCGAGCCATACTTTCTCTTTTGCACTATAAGGCTTCCTTGCCTTTTTACCGCCAGGAGATGCTCTACCGGCAGCTCGGGGTGCCGCTGGCGAGGTCAACGCTCTGGCTTCGAGTGGAGGAGTTGGCCGACGATCTTCATAGTGTGTGGAAAGCGATGCTGGAAGAAGCCTCCAATGGATCTCTTTTTTATATTGATGATACCAAGGCTAAGGTTCTCTCACTGATGCTTGAAAACGAACTCAACCAGGAGAATAAAAAGTTCCGTAAAGGCATTTATACGACCGGCATTCTCTCAGAGATATCTGGCGCCAAGGTCGTGCTCTACCTCACGGGCAGAAGCCACAGTGGTGAAAATATCAAAGAACTCATCGAAAAAAATGACTCTGATGAAGTCGTTGCAATCATGTCAGATGCTCTGAATGTCAATGACTTTGAGACCACAAAAAACATTCTCCACTATCTCTGTTTGGTTCATGGGCGCAGAAACTTTGTCGATGTAGAGAAGAAGTTCCAGGAAGAATCCCAATGGGTGATCGATCAACTCAGCCTTGTTTATAAAAATGAAGCCTACTGTAAAGAAAAACAACTCTCGCAAAAAGAGCGTCTCCTTTACCATCAAAAGCATTCGAAAAAGCCTATGAGTGATCTGAAATCCTATATGGACAAGCTTTTTACGGAGAAAAAAGTGGAGCCGAACTCAGAGCTTGGAAAAGCCATCAAGTACATGCAAAAGCATTGGCAGGGACTCACGGCTTTCCTCCGCCATGATGGCGCACCTCTTGATAATAACATTTTAGAGCAACAACTCCGAATACCAGTCCTAAATAGGAAAAACTGGCTCTTCTTTAAGAATGAATACGGTGCCTATGTTGGCGATATCATCCTTTCCATGATTAAAACCTGTGACATCAACGGCATCAACGCTTTTGAGTACCTTGTCACCATTCAGAAAAAACAGGATGAAGTAAAAAAGGCTCCAAAGCACTGGCTTCCTTGGAACTACAAAAACAACAGCATCACTGAAAAAACTCAAACTCCATAAATCTGCTACCACTAAACTAAACCTATTTTTGAGTCATCACACGCCCATGGAACAGATACCTTCAATATTTCTGACTGCACTGGCGACAGGGGGTCAGCAAACGATTTGATAATCTGATATTTTTCAAAGAGTTCGTGTCGGTCTCGGTTTTCAAATAGACGCAAGAGCTGCTCAAAGGTGGGAGTTTGTGACGATCGCCCCTCTGGCAGAGACTGGAGCAGCTTCACATTTTGAGTTCGCATCGTTTCTCGAAGTTCGCGCTCAGCGAGAGCCGCTACCATTTGCGCCAGGTAGTCAACAAACATCAGAGCCTCGATTCTTGTGTTCTTCTTTAGCCAAATAGGTGCAACTTCGAGAGTTGATTTCAGGAACGCATGCCTTTTTTCGATTTTTGGCTGATACTTGTAGATCTGTAGGACTTTGAAGGGTTTTTCTTTCGTGTTGGTCGCTAGCGGAAAGATTCCATCCATGATTTGCGAGTTAGCGATAGCTTCGGCATTTCTCTTGATATGGAGTCTTGGCATTTTATTTATGACACGCCGGTAGCGAGTTTCCTCAGTAGGCTTACCCCTTGTAATCGCTGTGAACTTCTCTTCTTCGTCCATTTTGATCTCGACGCTCAGCCATTTCTGTACTTTGTATCGCGCCAAGACTGCATCAATGCGTTTCTTCAGGGCGCTTTCGGTTTTGGGTCCCCGGATTCTTTTTAAATTCAAATTTTCCAGACGCTCGATTGCTCTTGCGATCCTGTCCTTTCGTTCCAGCTCATCTCTCTTTCGCTTCTGGCTTGAACGGTACCACATCAGAGAAAAACCTTCGCGCAATTGATAGAGACCTTGAGCCGTCTCAAAGGTATCGAACTATGAACCGTTTTGTCTTGATCGTTTTCGCAGGATTCGCTCCCAGCGAACGTCACCTTCGGTCAAAGTCTGGGCAAATTCCTTAACCTCGATCCGCGTTCGTGGTACTACTGTCACAAATCGCCCGTGTTCTTGGTCTATCCTCCGCAAAGTCTCTGTCACACAGAGTTTGCTGTCAGCGACTTAAATGAAGTCCGGTCGTTGCAAAAGAGTTCTCAGACTCAACCAAGTCTCCAGTTGAATCGTATCGTCTGTACGATTGTCGTCATATGACTTAAAATGTACAGGTACCGCGCCATCGCTAGTGACGCAAAGGCTATAGACCAATTGTTTGAGATCGGGTCTGCCATCCTTGTTGTGGCCGCGCTTATTCCGAACGCCCTTAGGGTCTTGCTCATTATAATTACCGGCGAGTGTAATGCTTGTCGTGTCCCCATGGATCTGATCCATTTTCAATTCAAATGATTTAAGTACGAATAGAACAATTTGAGTTTGGAGTGTGGAACGATCCGCATCAAAAAGACACTCCAGAGCTCGGCCAAGACGATCATCGCCAACTTCGGCACCCGACTGCAAAACCAGACCATAAGTTCGCGCCCACTCTTTAAGAGCATACAGGGCATCCCGATCAATCAAAATGTTCTTCAGCAATATAAGAAGAGCGTCAGCGTAGTCTGCATTCTTCAGAGTCATTTTGAGTTTTTCACTTAAATTCATTCTTGCGACGATATCATCGATGATTGGCACACATCCAATTTTTTTACTACGAAGTTTAAGCTTTTCTTGTTGCATGAGTTGACATCTTAATATGTAATCATATTAAGATGTCAACTCCAAAAAAAAGAACTCTTAAAATTTATTGGCCGCTTCTTCACGGCACAGTCTCAAAAGCTATGGCAAAATGCGGCCAGAAGAATTGCCGATGTAGAAAAGATCCCAAAGCATTGCATGGCCCTTATTACCGCTGGACGGGAAGACTCAATGGAAAGATAACTACAAAAACCATTTCAAAAGAGGTGGCTGAGGAATGTCAAAAAAGAATTGAACGCTATCAACAACTGCAGAAAGAGCTGGAAAAATTGATACAGGAAGCATCTGACTCAGCACCTTGGAATCAGAGCGGCAAAAAATAACGTAGATAAAATAACATGTTAAGTATGAAGTCACACACCGATTAGGTGCAAAATGTAGGTTAAACATTGACCAAGCAGCCTTAATTACCCCTAATTTGCAAATAGGTTGCTACCTCTTGACTTGATGGAACAACTTCACCGGTCTCTAAAATTCCGTAAGTCATATTTTGCTGTGGCTGATAACAGTTGACACAATTACTACCATTAATTGCCGTCAGAAGAACGTCGGCAATGGCCGTGCCAAAGAGCACAGGATTTTGACTCTGTGTTGTTTGATATCTGCTTAAATAGATCGAATTGATATCAGTCGTTGTGCTATTCAGTGTATTTCTATAGGTTATTTTTCCAACAACATTGCGAGCTGAATTGAGTTCATAGACTGCCACCAATCCGACTATTGCAGACGTAATAGTCGCTCCGTTAAAAGTGATTATTCCTGTTCCATTCGAATCTAAAGTCACTTCATAAACATAGCTCTTATTGCCAGAATCTTGAGTCAACAAGCCATAAATCTTACCAGGTAAACCTGTAAGCAAGATTTGCGCGGGGGCTGCGTCAGTTATATACTTTGGGAACTCTATCGTAAGCGGAGAGTTCGTGTAACCTAGATCCCAGATCTCAGAATCTGACGTAGACTCTTTAACTTTATAGTTAGTGCGTTTACCTTTTGTAACAAAATTGAGATTCATTGGATTGTCTGTTGCATTTAATGCCAACAATGAGTGTATTCGTTCCATGAGCCTGCGTGGATTTTTAGAATTTGTTGTGTAGTCTGAGA